>NZ_JBKFAK010000298.1:0-253 GCF_053345595.1 Methylobacterium sp. D54C | reverse complement strand
GGCAGGCGGTCGACGGGATCCGGGAGAAGTACGGCCTCTCGGAACGTCACGCCTGCCGGCTCGTCGGTCAGCACCGCGGCACGCAGCGCTATGTGCCGACGGTGCCGGCCGACGAGGATGGGCTGACTGGACTTGCTTCAGTTCAGTGGAGAGCGGTTTGGTGGGCGATGCCCCTCTCGAACTCAGTGGGGCTTTTGAAGCCCAGCGCCGAGTGACGGCGGCAGGGATTGTAGAAGCCATCGATGTAACGGGC
>NZ_JBKFAK010000297.1:0-253 GCF_053345595.1 Methylobacterium sp. D54C | reverse complement strand
ACGCCGGACCGTCCCCTCCGGCTCAAGTCTACGGTCAAGTCGAGACACAAAACGATCCTCTCGTGCGGATCGTCAAATTGCCCGGTCAGATCGCCCCACAGAAGATGGGGTCGGAACATCGCTTACCGATCGTCTCGCTCGGCTGCAGATCCCCCCTTTTAGCGGCTCCAGCCGCCTTCTGATGCGCACGCATATTGGTGCCATCGAGGAACACCATGCCCAGCCGAACGCCGCGCTCCTGCACGAGAGCAAG
>NZ_JBKFAK010000296.1:0-254 GCF_053345595.1 Methylobacterium sp. D54C | reverse complement strand
CTCGCGGCGCCAGATGCGCTGAACCCGGTCCTTGCCCACCTGCCAGCCGTCTGCTTGCAGCAGCGCGGTGACACGACGGTAGCCATAGCGCCCGTACTCGGAGGCCAGGGCAACGATGGCTCGGGTCTGGACTTGCTCCGCAAAAGTGGAGAGCTCTTTTCCTGAAGGAGGAGGGTTCCGATGGCAGACCGGAAGCAAACCTTTACCCCTGAGTTTCGTGCTGAGGCGGTGCGATTGGCGCAGACGAGCGGGCG
>NZ_JBKFAK010000295.1:0-254 GCF_053345595.1 Methylobacterium sp. D54C | reverse complement strand
GGGGAACTGAAACATCTCAGTACCCGGAGGAAAGGACATCAACGAGACTCCGTCAGTAGTGGCGAGCGAACGCGGATCAGGCCAGTGCCTGTGTTGAGTTTACCGGAACGGTCTGGAAAGGCCGGCACGATGGGTGACAGCCCCGTACGGGACGGACGATACACAGGACTCGAGTAGGGCGGGACACGTGAAATCCTGTCTGAACATGGGGGGACCACCCTCCAAGCCTAAGTACTCCTCAGCGACCGATAGCG
>NZ_JBKFAK010000294.1:0-255 GCF_053345595.1 Methylobacterium sp. D54C | reverse complement strand
GGCCCCGCGCGGCTCGTGGCCTACGCGGTGCCCGCGCCGGGCGCGCACCCCGACCCGCAGGAGCTGCGCCGCGCCCTGGCCCGCGACCTGCCCGAGGCCCTGGTGCCGGCCGCGATCGTCCTGCTCGGCGCCCTGCCGCTCTCGACGAGCGGCAAGCTCGACGCCCGCGCCCTGCCCGAGCCCGACGCGGACGCGCCCGCCCGGGACGCCGACCCGCCGCGCACGGCGACCGAGCGGCGCCTCGCCGATCTCTGG
>NZ_JBKFAK010000293.1:0-255 GCF_053345595.1 Methylobacterium sp. D54C | reverse complement strand
TGAAGCCGATCACCAAGATGGCCCGGCAGATCGTCTCGGCCTCCTCGATCCCCACCATCGTGCGCGACGCCTTCCGGGTCGCCACCGAGGAGCGGCCCGGCCCGGTGCTGCTGGAGCTGCCCGAGGACATCGCCTCCGAGGAGGCCGAGGCCGACCTCGTCCCCTCGCACCCGATCGACATCCCGGTCGCGCACCCGACCGCGATCGCGCGCGCCGCGGACATGATCCTGAAGGCCAAGCGCCCGCTGATCATGC
>NZ_JBKFAK010000292.1:0-255 GCF_053345595.1 Methylobacterium sp. D54C | reverse complement strand
CTCGCACGCCTCGACTGGACCGGGGCGCCGTCGAGCCAGGATGCGCCGCACGAGGACGCCCCGGACGAGGATGCCCGCGCCGACCGCCTCGCCGCGCGCCTCGCCGACCGCCTCGCCGCCCTGGCCGACGAGGAGCGCGCCCGGCCCTTCGACCTCGCCCGGGCCCCGCTCCTGCGCCTCGTCCTGGTCCGCACCGGACCGGACCGCCACCACCTCGTGCTCACCGTCCACCACCTGATCCTCGACGGATGGAGC
>NZ_JBKFAK010000291.1:0-255 GCF_053345595.1 Methylobacterium sp. D54C | reverse complement strand
ACCGCACCCTCGTGTACGGCACCGGCGGCTTCGCCTACGGCTCCGGCAGCGCCGACCGCTCCTTCGGCGGCTATGCCGGCAACGACAGCTTCCGCACCGGCTGGGCCGTCGGCGGCGGCATCGAGTACGCCCTGCCCACCGACTCGTTCCTGAACTTCTTCCGCTCCTCGGCCGTGACGCTCAAGGTCGAAGGCCTGTACGTCAACCTCGACCGCAACACCCGCAACCAGGGCGCGTTCGTCATCAACGCCGCCA
>NZ_JBKFAK010000290.1:0-255 GCF_053345595.1 Methylobacterium sp. D54C | reverse complement strand
GCAACCGCGTTGGCCGCCTCGGTGAGCGAGCCCGGACGCTTCCGCTCCGGTCGGCAGTTCGCGGCCTCGTTGGGCCTGACACCGCTGCAGAACTGCAGTGGCGGCAAGGAGCGCCTGGGCCGGATCTTACGCATGGGCGACCGCTACCTGCGCCGGCTGCTCGTAGTCGGCATGACCTCTCTGATCCGGCGCGCGAAGGCGACGCCGACCTCGGTCGACCCGCGGCTGCCGGCACTGCTGCAGCGTAAGCCAGTG
>NZ_JBKFAK010000289.1:0-255 GCF_053345595.1 Methylobacterium sp. D54C | reverse complement strand
GGTCCAGGAGATCGGCCGACAGCATGGCATTGCGGTCGCGGCCGGCCTTGCCGCATTCGATCCGCAGGATCATGCGGGTCGAGTCGATATCGCCGATCCTGAGCGCGGCGACCTCGGCCACGCGCAGACCCGCGCCGTAGGCGAGCGACAGGGCGGCGAGATGCTTCAGGCAGACCGTGGTATCGAGCAGACGCCCGACCTCGTCGGCGCTCAGCACGTCGGGCAGGGTGCGGGGATGGTTGAGGCGGACCAGCC
>NZ_JBKFAK010000029.1:0-53861 GCF_053345595.1 Methylobacterium sp. D54C | reverse complement strand
CTCGATCTGGCGCAGCTTCAGCACAACCTGCTCCGCGTTCGTCTTCTGACCTCGCCGCATGTCCGCCTCCTTCGGTCATGGCTGATCCTCTCAATCAGCCCGGTCCAAAACCAGCCGGTCAGGTCAGCCGCCCGCAAAGTCGTATTGGCCAAGATCGCCCAAACGTTCCGAGGCGACGAGTTCCTCGGCTTCACCAGGGAGGCGCTCGAAGGCTATATCCGGCCGGTCGTCATCATGGACGGCCATTACCGACTGTTCGGGGCGCTGGAGGCGGCACGCCAGGCCCTGGGCACCCCGGCGATGATGGATGCCGCCGAACGCCGCATCGACGCCGGCGAGCCGGAAGACCAGGTCACGCGGGATCTGCTGCGCGAGTCGTCGCGGAAGTTGGCCGTGTCGATGCTCATGGATCCGCATCCGGCGGAGCACGTCTTCCAATTCATCGTGGTCAATCAGAAGGCCACGCCCATCGGCCGTGCGCTCCTCGGGACAATCGTGTCGACGAGCCTCTCGACGGAGAAGCTCGAGTTCGTGGCTGAGCGGCTGCGCACTGCGGGCATCCCGCTGGAGGAGTCCCGGGCCGCATCGTTCATGGCGCGCAACGAAGGCAGCCCGTTCGCGGGCAAAGTCGAGTTGGGCCTCAGCGGAGGCAAGGGCACCAACAAGAACGAGTTGCTGGCATGGCCTGTCATGGTGGCGCTGGTCAGGATCTTCCGCGAGCTGTCCGGGGCCTACCTGTACCACCAGAAAAGCAACGACTTCGCCAAGTCTTGGGCGGATCGGTCCCTGGCGTCCTCGCCGATCGTGTCCGGCTACCGCGCGGCAGGCCACGAGAGCCCTCCCGCCTACTGGGAAGCCTTCGACGGACCTTGGCGTGAGGTGTTCATCGCGTTCTGGTCCTACGTAGCGGATTTCTTCGGCGACGACGAGGAGCCGAGCGCGTGGAACTACTGGGGAAATCCGCGGACGTCGAACCTATTCAACAAGATCTCGCTGAATATCCTCGCCGCGGACTTCTTCAGGTTCCTCCGCGTCAACGCCGTCGCGCTGGAAAGTGCCGAGCAGGTGGAGGCGGAATGTGAGAAGTGGCTCGCCGAGATCGACCGACGCTACTTCGCCCGGGATTGGAAACTCGAGCGCGCCGGCGTCAAGAAGGACTCGCCTGGCATCCGTACGGCTTGGGCCAAGACGTGGGACGAATACCGCCTGAAACCCGAGCGCCTCCCGCGCCCGGAGAACTACAAACCGTCGGTTGTCTAGACGTGAGCGAGGATCTGCGGGAGTTCCTGGCGGCCACGCTCGCGCGACCCGAGGCACCCTGGATGCCGAAGGCGCTGCGCGGCATGGCCAAGCTCTCCCCTCCCGACCGGGCCTTCCGGTGGGCCGGCGACGTCCTCAGGGGCGACGTCCACCGGCAGTGGGCCGACTGGTTTCTCGGCACCTTTTGTGACGTCGACGAGTACGCGGCGAGCGCGACCGAGTACCCGCGCATCTACGCCGAGGTCAGGGCCCATGTCATGGTGACCTGGACGCAGATGGACGCGCCGGACCAGAGGGCGCTGGCCAGCGCGGTGGCGCGCCTGGCCTTCGCGGAGGCGCGGCGCCGGGCGGACGTGGCCAGGCGGATCCCGCCGTCCTTGTCGAAGCGCCAGCAACTCATTGACCTCGCCGGTCGCACCCCGCACTGCTGGGTCTGCGGTTGGCGCTTCGATGCGGCCGCCATCTCGAGCTTCCTGGACGAGCCGGCCCACCTGACGTTGCCGCCGCTCGTCGACGTCTTCAAGCCGATCGGCCTCAAGGCCCGGCACCTCCGCATCGAGGCCGACCACCTCGTTCCGTACGCCGACGGCGGCACCGACGAGGTCAGGAACCTTCGCCTCGGTTGCGGATGGTGCAACACGCATCGATCCAACCGTACTTCCATCTATCAGGTACGAGGCCATGCGAGGCCCACCCCCGAGAGATCGGTGCCCCGAAAACTCCCGCAGCCGTTCTGGGTGGTGCGCCTGATGGCCATGGAGGCGGCACGCGGTGGACTGTCGCCGGCGAAAGGCGAACTCAGCGTCGCGCTTCGAAATCCGCGGGGCGGCATGAACCCGGCCAATTTGATGGTGGTCTCGTATCGAGACGACCCGATGGGGTCGGCCCGCTTTCAGGGACGCCGAACGGTGGCACAGCTTTGGGGGCCGATCGCGGATGAGCCTTGACGGCACCGACCGCGATGGAGGCGGGACGCTCGCCACACCCATGCTCCCGCCATCCCTGCCAATAAGGTAGCGCGGCCTGGATAGACCCCGCTTAGACCCATACGTTGCCCTGGAAAGCCAAGGCAAATCAATGATATCGTTTATTCACAGTACGTTAACTACCCTCGGGGCTAGGCTCCCCTCAGCTCCACCAGGCTTTCCTGGTGACAAGACAGCGTCCCGGTTCCGCAGCGATAGCGCTGGCGCGGCCGGGACTTAGCGCCGGTCCGCGGAGATCGCTTCCCGCCCCGCGCCACCTGCCCGATTCCACATCCCGACCCGTGACCGCGCCTGGCTCCGGGTCTCGGTCCGGGCTGCCCGGAGATCCCCCGCCGCGAGCCGAGGCCGCGTCCGGGCCGGCGGCGAGCCCGCAACCATCGCGGCGCGGCAGGGTTCGGTCCCGATCGGAGACGGAGGAGGTCGCGTGGCGTCCTGGATCGAACAGGCAGTCTGGTGGCAGGTCTTTCCCCTCGGCTTCGTCGGAGCCCCCAACGAAGCCGACCCGGCCGCACCGGTCACGCACCGCCTCGCCCACCTGCACGGCTGGCTCGACTACGCGGTCGAGCTCGGCGCGTCCGGACTGGCGCTCGGGCCGATCTTCGCGGCCTCCACGCACGGCTACGACACGGTCGACCATTTCCGCATCGATCCGCGCCTCGGCGACGAGGCCGATTTCGACGCCCTGGTCGCGGCGGCCCGGGCCCGCGGCCTCCGCGTCCTGCTCGACGGCGTGTTCAACCATGTCGGGCGGGCGCACCCGGCCTTCCAGGACGTCCTGCGGCACGGGCCCGAATCCGAGCGGGCCGGCTGGTTCCGGCTGTCCTGGCCGCGGGGCTCCGGCCCGGGCATCGAGCCGGACTACGCCTGCTTCGAGGGACACCGGCAGCTCGTCACGCTCAACCACGACGACCCGCGAATCGCCGACCACGTCGCCGCCGTCATGGGCCACTGGCTCGCCCGGGGCGCCGACGGCTGGCGGCTGGACGCGGCCTACGCGGTGCCGCCGCGCTTCTGGGCGCGCGTGCTGCGGCAGGTCCGCCTCGCGCATCCGGAGGCCTACATCGTCGGCGAGGTGATCCACGGCGACTACGCCCGCATCGTGCAGGACACCGGCATGGATTCGGTGACCCAGTACGAGCTCTGGAAGGCGATCTGGAGCGCCCTCAACGATCGCAACCTGTTCGAGCTGGCCCACGCCCTGGACCGGCACAACGGCCTTCTCGACAGGTTCGCGCCCCTGACCTTCGTGGGCAACCACGACGTGACGCGCATCGCGAGCCGGCTCACCGACGAGCGGCACCTGCCGCACGCGCTGGCGATCCTGCTGACCTGCGGCGGGACGCCCTCGATCTACGCCGGCGACGAGCAGGCCTTCCGCGGCGTGAAGGAGGAGCGGGTCGGCGGCGACGACGCCATCCGGCCGGCCTTCCCGCCGACGCCCGCGGATCTCGCTCCCTACGGCTGGCCGATCTACCGGCTGCACCGGGACCTGATCGCCCTCCGGCGGCGCCACGCCGGGCTCCACCGCGCGCGGGCGCGGGCGCTGCATCTCGCCAACGCGCAGATCGTGCTCGCGCTGGGCGACGGGAGCGCGCGGGTGCTGACGGCCCTGAACCTCGCCGACGCGGACGCGACGCTGCCGGTGCCGGAGGCCCGGGCGATCGAGGCCGGCACCGGCGATCTCGCCGAGGCCGGCAGCACCGGCGCCCGCGTGACCCTTCCGGCCCACGGCTGGGCCGTCCTGACCGTGTGACCGCCGCGCCTCGGCCGGAAAGGGGCCGGAACGGGGCCGGAAAGGGGCCGACTGCCCGCTCTCCCTAGCCGGTGCGGCGGGCCGTCCAGCGCCCCGCGCAGGCACCGAGCCCGGACAAAGTCCAGCGGCCGGTCCCGGCGGACCCGCGCAGGCGGCCCGTGACCGAGACGCTGGCCAGCCCCTTGCGGATCGTGCCGGTGATCCGGCCGTCCGGCCCGGCCCGGCCGGAGGCGTCGACGCCGTTGCCGCCGACGTCGTCCACGGTCCCGTCCCGGATGACGATGGGATAGCTGTAGGGCCCTGTGCAGCTCCCGCTCTCCGCGGTGGCGATGACCGACCAGGACCCGTCGAACCGGTTGGCCGCGGAGGCTCCCGTCGCGGCACAGACGGTCGTGCAGGCAGTCAGGATCAGGGCGGGCGCGAGCGGTGCGGCGCGAAGTCGGGTCATCGTCTCCTCAGTGATGGTCTCGGATCTCGGATGGGATTCCTCCGTGCCGGACGGATCCATCGCGCGGCGCGCGGGCGGACCGTCAGCCGGTGCAATCGCTCGACGGAGCGCCGGGAGCCGGAGCACGGGGTGAAAGGGCAACGGGCCGGACGCGCGCCCGGAGCGGCGCGGGCGCCCGGCCTCGCGGCCGTGCCGGACAAGAGGGCCATCCGCCCGGCACAACCTCGGGAAAGGGGCGCGGAACCCGGCGGCGCCCGACGGCGCACGGCGCGTTCCACGACCGCGATATGGGGCCTAACACGTTCATGAGAATGAGATATTTTTACCAGTACGCCGTGTTTCTCACCGGCTCCGCGGGACGCCACGCGCCGACATGTCTCAGCGGGCCATCCCGGCAGACACGCCGTTCCGCGACAGGCCGGTCGGCCCGGCGCGGCCGCCGGCGGGGCGGCTGCGCAGGAACGTGTCGAGCCATGCAGGCATCCCGGTTCCAGGCCGGAACGCCGCCCGGCGCTCCCAGGCCTTCAGGAGGGTGAGCCGGACGAGGTCGTCCCCCTGGACATCGCCCGCGATGGCGTCGCGGGTCAGCGTCAGCGCGCGGCAGCGCAGGTCCGGCACGGCGTCGACCAGCGCCGCCCCGAAGCCGACCGGGACCTGCCCCTCGGCCTCCGCGGCGTCCGCGGCCTCCGACAGGCGGTCGAGCAGGCGTCTTAGACGCGAAGTTTTCTCAAGTTCTGCAACTTCTGGAAAATTCTCGCGCCGACCCGCACATGATGTCGCACCCGGTGCGGAGATCACGTCCCCGTGTTCCGCGGGCCCCCGCACTAGTCGGTCAATATCCTGCACGGTCGGCATGGCCACGTCTTCTGGGAAGGGGGGCCGAGAGCGCGCGGGAACGGCGTCGCGGCGTTGCGAGCATTTATCTTTGGCTCAAAACGCCCGCGTCAATGGTGCGCGTATACCAGGAAAATAACTTAGATGAGGGAACCGGCTTGTGCGCAACCCGTTTGTGCCCCGCTGCCGACAGGGCAGTGACCGTGTGAAGGGGTGCAGAAGCTGTGACGGCGGGCGTCGACAGGCATGAGCTCCGGCAGATCATCGCCGGCCTGAGCGAGGGCGTGATCCTGGTCGAGCCCGACCAGACCATCGCCTACGCCAACGCGGCCGCCCTGGCGATGCACGGTGCCGAGAGCCTCGACGAGCTCGGCCCCACCGTCGACGCCTATCGCGACCGCTTCTGCCTCCGCTACCGCAACCACATCACGCCCAACCAGTACCCGATCGAGCGCGTGATCGCCGGCGAGCGCTTCCACGACGTGGTGGTCGAGGTGCGGCGGGCCGACAAGCCCGACATGGACTTCGTGCACTCGCTGCGCAGCCTCGTGGCCACGGACCGGGACGGCAACCCGAGCTGCCTCGCGCTGATCCTGAAGGACGTCTCCGACCAGTTCGAGGCCGAGGAGCGGTTCGAGCGCACCTTCAACGCCAACCCGGCCCCGGCCGTGATCACGCGGCTGTCCGACCTGCGCCACGTCAAGGTCAATCACGGCTTCCTGGAGATGACCGGCCACACCCGCGACGCCGTCATCGGCCGCAGCGTCTACGAGGTCGACGTCCTGGCCGGCGCGCGCAACCGCGACCTCGCCGTCGCGCGGCTCAACGCGGGCGGCACGATCCCGCAGATGGAGGCCTGCCTCGACCTGCCCGACGGCGGGAGCCGCTTCGTGATCGTCGCCGGGCAGCCGATCGAGATGGGCGACGAGCCCTGCATGCTGTTCACCTTCGCGGACCTGGAACTGCGCCGGAAGGCCGAGGCCGCCCTGCGCCAGAGCGAGGAGCGCTTCGCCAAGGCGTTCCGGATGACGCCGATCCCGACCGTGCTGGTGCGGGCCGAGGACGGCCAGGTCACGGGCGTGAACGAGGCGTTCAGCCGGGTCTTCGGCCTGGGCGGGGACCGCGTCGTCGGCCGCTCGCTGGAGGAGGCCGGCCTGTGGGTCGCCGAGAAGCAGCGCCTGCAGGTCGAGGCCGCCCTGGAGCGGCAGGGCTACGTGCTGGGTCTCGAGGTGTGCCTGCGCCACGAGAGCGGCGCGAACCTCGACTGCCTGGTCTCGGCCGAGCGGGTCGAGATCAACGAGACGGCCTTCGTTCTGCTGGTGCTGCAGGACATCACCGCGCGCAAGCACTCCGAGCGGGAGCTGTTCGACGCGATCGAGACGGTGATGGCCGACACGTCGTGGTTCAGCCGCGGGCTGATCGAGAAGCTGGCGAACCTGCGTCGGCCGGCCCGGGAGGGCGGCGACGCGGCGGCGCCGAACCTGACCGTGCGCGAGCGCCAGATCCTCAACTTGATCTGCGCGGGGCTCGGCGACGACGCGATCGCGCGCAAGCTCGGGCTGTCGCGCAACACGGTGCGCAATCACGGCGCCGCCCTGTACCGCAAGATCGGCATCCACAAGCGCAGCGAGGCAGTCGTCTGGGGGCGCGAGAACGGCTTTCCCCTGAACATCTCTGACGGATGAATACCGCCATACTGGTAAAACCAAACCATTGATCCGGCACGCCCGGCGTACATCTTCCGGTCGGCAAGGGTTTTCTCACGCATGACGAGGCGCCCATGACCGAAGACAGGAAGACACCGTCCGCCGAGCACCTCAAGGGCTCGGTGAAGGAGGCCATCGGCAAGCTGACCGGCGATGCCCGGACGGAGACCGAGGGCCGGCGCCAGAAGCGCGACGCGCCCGGATCGAAGGCCGGCTCCGGGCCCGCGGGCTCCGGCCCGCGCTGACGGACGTCACCCGGCGCCTCACGAAGAGGCGCCCCCACCACGAGCGCGATCGCGGAGGCGGTCGCCGACGCGACGACGAAGGAGAACGACATGGTCGATACCAATCGGATCACGGGCGCGGCCCGGGAACTCGGCGGCAAGGTACAGGGCGCGTTCGGCGACCTGACCGGCTCGCGGCGGGACTCGGTCGAGGGCCGCGCCCGCGAGGCCGCCGGACAGGCCGAGACCCTCTACGGCCAGGCCAAGGACACCGTGCGCGACGCGGCCGACCACGTGGCCGACGCGGCCCGCGACCTCGGTGGTCGGGTCCGCGACGCCGTCGACGATCTCGGGGCCGACGACGTCGAGGCCCGCGCCCGCCGCGCCCAGGGCGCCGCGCAGGACCAGTACGCCCGCGCCGAGCGCGGCGTCCGCCACGCCGCCGAGGAGGCGTACGACTACGCCGAGGACGCCTACGCGCGCGGCAGCCACGCCCTGCGCCGCGGCACCCGCGAGGTCGGCCAGCAGGTCGCCGAGTACCCGCTCGCCGCCCTGCTCATCGCCGGCATCGCGGGCTTCGGCCTCGGCCTGCTCGTCAGCGCCCGCCGCGATTGAGCCGCGACTGAGCCGCGACTGAGCCGCGTCCCGGCAACCCCCGGGCCTTCCGGGCCTTCCGGGCCTTCCGGGGGCCGGCGGCCCCACGAATTTCAGCGATCCACCACCGGAGTGACAGCGTGACCACCATCCAGACCGTTGCAACGCCCCTCGCGCCGGACGCGCACGCCGACACGCGCGCCGTCCTGCTCAACCAAGTCTCCTGGGGCGCCATCTTCGCCGGCGCCGTGACCGCGCTGGTCACCCAGGTGATCATCAACCTCGTCGGCGTCGGCGTCGGGCTGGCCTCGGTCGGCACGACCGCCGCCGACAATCCCTCCGCCTCCACCATCTCCATGGGCGCGGGCGCGTGGTTCGTCGCCTCGGGCCTCGTCGCCTCGCTGGCCGGCGGCCTCATCGCCGGGCGGCTCTCGGGCAAGGCCCTTCCGGGTGCGGCCGCCCTGCACGGGCTGGTCTCCTGGGCGGTCACCACCCTGGTGGTGCTGTACATGCTGACCTCGGCCGCCAGCGGCCTGGTCGGCGGCACGCTCGGCACGGTCTCGAGCGCGCTCGGCGGCGCCGGCAACCTCGTCGGCGGCACGGTGCAGACCGCCGCCCAGGCGGCGGCGCCGTCGCTGTCGAAGATCTCGAACCCGCTCGACGGCATCGAGGACAAGGTCCGTCAGCAGGCCGCCGGCCAGGACCCGCAGGCCGCCAAGGACGCGGCCGTGGCAGCGGTGAAGGCCGTCCTGACCGGTGACCCGGCCCAGAAGGAGCAGGCCAAGACCCGCGCCGCCGACGCCCTGGCCAAGGCGCAGGGCATCACGCCGGATCAGGCCAAGGCGCAGATCGACGACTACCAGAAGCAGTACGAGCAGGCGGTGGCCAGCGCCAAGCAGAAGGCCGAGGCCGCTGCCGTGACGGCGAAGTCGGCGGCCACGCAGGGCGCGTTCTACGCCGCGCTGGCGCTGATCCTGGGTGCGCTGGCGGCGTATGTCGGCGGCCGGATGGGTGCGCCCAAGCCCGCGACCCTGCTCGGCGCCTACGAGACCCGGCGCGTCTGACACCTCCCTCTGACACCTTCACCGGCCCCCGCGCCGATCGCGGGGGCCACCACCGGCCGGGGAGACCGGCCTCACCAGCGAAGCAGGAGCACACGCGATGAGCAGCACGACCGACAAGATCAAGGGCCTGGCCAACGAGGCGGTGGGCAACGTCAAGCAGGCGGCCGGCAAGGCGACGGGCAACGACAAGCTGGTGGCCGAGGGCAAGGCGCAGGAGCTGAAGGGCGAGGCGCAGAAGACCGTCGGCGACGTCAAGGACGGCGCCAAGTCCGTCGCCGACAAGATCACCGGCAAGCACTGATCCGTCCCGCGGCGCCGGCTCCCCGGCGCCGCCGCCCCCGCCGAGGCGGGGCTTCATCCCCCCGACACCAGGAGAGCTGCATGAACCGCGACCAGATCCGCGGCGCGTCCCGCCACCTCAAGGGCCGCGCCCAGACCGCCCTGGGCGGCCTGACCGGTGACCCGGGACGCCAGGTGCGCGGCGCCGTCAACCAAGTGGCCGGCGGCGCGCAGTACGCCTACGGCCGCGCCCGCGACCGCGCCGAGGACCTCACGGAGGACCTGGCAGAGAACGGCCGCCATCTGGCCGAGACCGCCCGGAGACGGGCCGACCACCTGATCGACGAGGGCCGGGACCGCGCCCGGGACGCGCACCGCCGCGGCGCCGATTACGGCCGGCAGGCGATCCGCACGGTCGACGCCAACCGCACCAACACCCTGCTGGGCCTGGCCGCCGTCGCTTTCGCGGCGGGATGGCTCGTCCGCCGCACCCGCTGACGGAGGGTTTACCGATGCTGCGCAAGCTCCTGACGGCCTTCATCGTGCCGAAGCTCATCGCCTATCTCGGGCGCCGCTACGACCGGCGCCGGGGCACCGGCCGCACCTACTGACGCCCGGATCTGGAGCCCGGGATCGCTAGCCCGGGGCCTTCCAGATGCCGGCGGCGATCCGTGTCGTCTCGACGAGCGCGGCGTGGAGCGCCGCGTCCCCGTCGCGCCGGCCGGCGCGGAGCGCCGCGACCAGCTCGGCCGGCGATCCGGCGCCGCCCAGCGCCCGCTCCCAGGCCCCGGCCGCCGCGCCCGCCTGCGCGATCTCCCGCATGACTACGCCCATCGCGTTGGCGGCCATCAGCAGGACGTAGCGCTGGCGCCCCGACAGGGCCGGCGCGACCTCGTCGAGGAGGCTCTGCCGGGCGACCGACAGGAGGGCGGCGCCCGCGGGCGCGTCCAGGAAGGATTCGCTCATCGGGCTCCCCACCGCTCGGGCGCGGTCTCGCGCAGGATCGCGGCCTCGAGTTCGGGGACCATCCGGCCGGTCAGCGCCAGCTCCAGCGACGTCTCCTGACCGGAGACGTGGCGGTGGCCCTGCTCCAGGGCGATCACCGCCCAGCGCAGATGCGCCATGACCTCCCAGTAGCGCACCGCCTCCGGCTCGATCGCGCGCCCGCTCTCGGCCTCGTAGCCGCGGTAGAAGGCGGCCCGCGGGGCGATGCCGCCGGCCTCCAGGTCGGGCCGGCCGAAGCGCCAGCAGGCGGCGCAGAACCAGCCGATATCCTGGGCCGGGTCGCCCCAGCCGGCGAATTCCCAGTCGAGGATCGCCGTCAGACCCTCGGCATCGACCATGTAGTTGCCGGTGCGGAAGTCGCGGTGGACCAGGACCGGCCCGGGACAGGGCGGCGCGTGGAGCTCGGCCCAGCGCAGGCCCCATTCGAGGGCCGGGCGCGCGGCGCCGATCCCGTCGAGACTCGCCCGGAGCGCGCGGATCTCCGCCAGGGCCGGCTCCGGCTCGGGCGCGCCGAGGAAGGCGAGGTCGTCCGCCGGGGCGGTTCCCGGCAGGATGCCGTGCGTCCGGGCGAGCTCGCGGCCGAGTTGCTCGGCCAAGGCCGCGCGGTCGCCGCCGAGGCTCGTGTCCTTGACCACCCGCGGCCCCAACCCGATCCCGGAGACGAGGCCCATCAGCGCGAAGGGCGCCCCGACCACCCCCGGATCCGCGCAGAAGCCGACCGGCTCCGGCACCCGCACGCCGGCCGCGAAGGCGGCGCGCAGGATCCGGAACTCCTCCGCCCGCGAGCGGCTCGACGCGATGGTGGCGGCCGCGTCCTTGCGCAGGACGAAGCTCCGGGGCGCGCCGTCGACCCGGCACGACAGCATCCAGTTCTCCTGGATCGAGCCGCCGGTCAGCGGCCGGGCGTCGTCGAGCGCGACCGACCCGGCCTCCAGGGTCCGGCCGATCCAGGCGCAGAGCGCCGTCCTCTGATCCGCGTCCAGCATGGTGCCTCAGGATCGCGTCACGGGACGCGCTCGAAGGCCATGGCGATCCCCTGGCCGCCGCCGATGCACATGGTCACGAGCCCGTAGCGGCCGCCGGTCCGGGCCAGCTCGTAGAGGGCCTTGACGGTGATGATCGCCCCCGTGGCGCCGATCGGGTGACCGAGGGCGATGGCGCCGCCGTTCGGGTTGACCCTGTCGGGATCGAGGTCGAGGGCGCGGGAGACCGCGCAGGCCTGCGCCGCGAAGGCCTCGTTCGACTCGACGACGTCGAAATCCGCCGCCCGCAGGCCGGTCCGCTCCAGCAGCCGCCGCACCGCCGGCACCGGGCCCATGCCCATCTCGGACGGGTCCACGCCGGCGTGGGCGTAGCCGACGATGCGGGCGAGCGGCGTCGCGCCGTCGCGCGCGGCCCGCGCGGCGCTCGACAGGACGAGGGCCGCCGCGCCGTCGTTCAGCCCCGAGGCGTTGCCGGCCGTGACGCTGCCGGTCTTGGAGAAGGCCGGGCGCAGCTTGGCGAGGTCCTCGGCGGTCGTGGCCTTCGGATGCTCGTCGGTGTCGAAGGCCACCGTCTCGCGCTTGCGCTGGATCTCGATCGGCAGGATCTGCTCCCGGAACCGGCCCTCGCGGATCGCCCGCGCGGCGCGGGCCTGGCTCTCGGCCGCGAAGGCGTCCTGCGCGTCGCGGGGGACGGCGTAGCGCGCGGCCACGTTCTCGGCGGTGACGCCCATGTGGCCGTTGCCGAACGGGTCGGTCAGCGCGCCGAGCATGTAGTCGACCAGCACCGCGTCGCCCATGCGCGACCCGGTCCGCCCGGTGGTCAGCAGGTGGGGGGCGCGGCTCATGCTCTCGGTGCCGCCGGCCACGGCCGTCTCGGCGTCGCCGAGCAGGATGGACTGCGCGGCCGAGACGATCGCCTGCAGGCCGCTGCCGCAGAGGCGGTTGACCGTCATGGCCGGCACCTCCGCGGGAATCCCGCCCTCCATCGCCGCGACGCGGGCGATGTAGGCGTCCCGGGGCTCGGTCGGGATGACGTTGCCGAGGACCACGTGCCCGACCGCCTCGGGCGC
The DNA here is from genome assembly GCF_053345595.1 of Methylobacterium sp. D54C. Classification (NCBI taxonomy): domain Bacteria; kingdom Pseudomonadati; phylum Pseudomonadota; class Alphaproteobacteria; order Hyphomicrobiales; family Methylobacteriaceae; genus Methylobacterium; species Methylobacterium sp. D54C. The sequence continues at coordinate 41,655 of NZ_JBKFAK010000029.1, read as the reverse complement.
GGTCCCGGCGCGGCGCAGCGCCTCCGCGACGCAGCGTGCGGCGAGGACGGAGGGCGGCGTGCCGGCCAGCGCGCCGCCGAACGTGCCGATCGCGGTGCGCACCGCGCCTGTGATCACGACCTCGGTCATACTCTCGGCTTCCTCTCGGCTTCCCTGTCTGGCTCGGCCTGCCGACGCGCCCCGCGCGGCGGACGGACGGTGTCGGCCCCGCTCAGGCCCCGACGCTCAGGCCCCGACGTCCCACGACCAGAAGGCGTCGCCCTCGGCCTCGAGATTGCGGTTCAGGACCATCTTGTGGACCTCGTCGGCCCCGTCCACGAGGCGCGCCTGCCGGGCGTAGCGGTAGATCCACTCGAGGGGCGTGTCGGTGGAGTAGCCCCGCGCACCGTTGATCTGGATCGCCGTGTCGGCGGCCGCGTGCAGGAGGTTGGCCACGTGGACCTTGGCCATCGACACCTCCTTGCGGGCGAAGCTGCCCCGGTCGAGGGCCCAGGCGGCCTTCATCACCAGGAGGCGCCCGATCTCGATCCGCATGGCGAGGTCGCCCAGCATCAGCTGGATGCTCTCCCGGTCGGCCAGCCGGATCCCGAAGCCGTGCCGCTCGGCCGCGTAGGCCCGGGCGATCTCGACGCAGCGCTTCGACAGGCCGAGCCAGCGCATGCAGTGGGTCAGCCGCGCCGGCCCGAGGCGGATCTGGGTGAGCTTCAGGCCGTCGCCCTCGTTCATCAGGACGTTCTCGGCCGGGATCTCCAGGCCCTCGAACAGCAGCTCGCAATGGCCGCCGTGCTCCTCCGGCCCCATGATCGGGATGCGGCGCAGGATCCGCCAGCCGGGCTGGTCCCGGTGGAACAGGAAGGCGGTCAGCCCTTTCCGCGCGTCGTCGGAGGTGCGCGCCATCAGGATGAAGTGCTCGGCCTCCTCGGCGCCGGTGATGTACCACTTGCGGCCGGTGACCACGTAGCCGTCCCCCCGCCGCTCGGCCCGGGTCTGGATCATGCCGGGATCGGAGCCGCCGCCGGGATGCGGCTCGGTCATGGCGAAGGCCGAGCGGACGCGCCCCTCCACGATCGGCGCGAGCCAGCGCGCCTTCTGGTCCGGGGTCGCGACCTTCTCCAGCACCATCATGTTGCCGTCGTCGGGCGCGGCCGAGTTGAACACGACCGGGCCGAAGATCGAGCGGTTCATGGCCTCGTAGCAGACCGCCATGCCGACCTTGTCGAGCCCGGCGCCGCCGGTCTCGGGCCGCAATTGCAGGCACCACAGGCCCTCTGCGCGGGCGAGGCCGCGCAGCCGCGTCAGCTCGGTGAGGCTGATGTTGCCGTGGCCGTCATAGGCCGCCGGATCCGCCTCCAGCGGCAGGATGTGCGCGTCCACGAAGGCCGCGATCCGGGCGCGGTAATCCTCGACGCGCGGGGAGATGGTGAAATCCACGGGCCCACCTCCTGGGTCGGTGCCGACGACGAAAATCGAGCGAGCGCTCGCTTTTTATCGCCTGGATTCGCGCCTGGCAACGGACTAGACCTCGGGAGCCGCTCCCGGTCGTGGCCACCGCGGGCTGGCGCGACGACGAAACGACGACGGTGCGACGACGGAGCGACGATGGATCGATGAGCCCCGCAGACGCTCTTCCGGCGAACTTTCCGGCGCACTTTCCGGCGCACCTTCCGGTGAAGGACGCCTACGCCACCGAGGCGATCTGCGCGCGGATCCTGGCGCGGCACCGGGACCGGATCAGCGTCCGGAAGGACCACGTCGCCGTCGCCAACCTCGCGCGGATCATCGAGGCGGTGCTGAAGCTGTCGAGCCGGCAGGGCTTCCACGAGACGAGCCTGCGCGACCTCGCCCGGGCCTCCGGGCTCAGCATGGGCGGGCTCTACTCGTACTTCGACAACAAGAACACGCTGCTGGTGATGATCCTCACCGAGGTGGCCGAGACGGCCGAGGCGGTCCTGCGGCAGGCCCCGGCGGGGCTCGCGGCGGATCCGGCCGCGCATCTGCGCTGGCTGATCGAGACCCATATCCGCCTGACCGAGGCGATGCAGCCCTGGTTCGTCTTCGCGTTCATGGAGGCGAAGGGCTTCCCGGCCCCCGCCCGGACGATGGCGACGGAGAGCGAGGCCGCCACCGAGCGCATCTTCGCCGAGGTCCTCGCCCGCGGCGCGGCGGCGGGCGTCTTCGCGGTCGCCGACGTCGACCTCACCGCCGCGCTGATCAAGCCGCTCCTGCAGGACTGGTACGTGAAGCGGGCCAAGCACCGGAAGCGCGGGATCCCGATCCAGCGCTACATCGCCGGCGTGACCGCCTTCGTCGAGAAGGCCATCGCGGCGGCCTGAACCGGCGCGGCGGACGAACACCCCCTGGTCGGGGCCGCCGCGCGCCCTTATGCCGGGCCCGGAGGGCATTCCGGAGCGCGGGGAGCATGGCCGGACCGATCGGGCGCCGCGCGGACGCACACGGAACCGCCGGAATCGACGATCCGCTGAGCGGCCTCGCGCCGCTGCTGCGCGTGCGGCCGCACCTGGACGACGTCTGCCGGTTCGGCGGCGCCTGGGCCGCCCCGCACGCGCCGGAGCCGACGCGGCAGGCCTATTTCCACCTCGTGACGCGCGGCCGCGCCACGCTGCGGCGGCCCGGGGGCGCGCCGCTGCAGGTCGCGGCCGGGGACATCCTGCTCCTGCCGCGCGGCGACGCGCACCTGTTCCACGGCGCGGGGCCGTCGCCGTCGACGCCCCTGCCCGTCGCGGTCCGCCACGCGCACGATCTGCGGTTCAAGACCACCGTCGGGGCCGAGCCGGACGTCGAGCTGATCTGCGGCCGCCTGGCCTTCGAGGCGGCGCCTCAGACCCTGATCGTGACCGCCCTGCCCGACCTCCTCGTCCTGAGCGTCGGCACCGAGCCCCTGGCCACCCGGTTCGCGCCGCTCCTGGCGGGCATCCGCGAGGAGCTGAACGACCTCCGCGCCGGGTCGGTCGCGGTCGCCGAGAACCTCGCGAGCGCGCTGTTCATGATGATGCTCCGCGCGCATCTCGAGGCGTCGGCCCCGGCCGAGGGCCTGCTGCGCCTCCTGGGGCAGCCGCTCACCGCCCGGGCGGTGCTCGCGATGGTGCGCGACCCGGTGCATCCCTGGACGCTGGACGAACTGGCCGCGACGGCCGCCGCGTCGCGGGCGAGCCTCGTGCGCGCCTTCCGCGGGGCGGCGGGCGTCGCCCCGCTGGAATTCCTCACCGACCTGCGGCTCGGGCTCGCCCATCACCGCCTGCGCACCGAGACGGTCCCGCTGGACCGTCTGGCCGCGGAGGTCGGCTACCAGTCCGCGCCCGCGCTCAGCCGGGCGTTCCTGCGCAAGTACGGGATCCGCCCCGGACAGGCGCGGCAGGCCGAGGCGCCCCCGCAGGCGGTTTGATCCGCCCGGTCATCGGCCTGCGCCGCGCGGTCATCGAGGGCGCGGCCGGCCCCGACTACCTTCCTCGTCATCACGAAGGAGGTCGTCATGCACATGATCGATTGGAACAGCTACCGCCAGCAGGTCACCGCCGGCGTCGGACACTTCGCCAAGCTCAGCCCCGACACGGTGCGGGGCTACGGCACCCTCAGCACGGCGGGCCAGAAGACCGGCCAGCTCGACGCCAAGACCCGTGAGTTGATCGCGGTGGCGGTGGCGATCTCCCTGCGCTGCGACGGCTGTATCACGGTCCACACCGACGCCGCCCGCAAGCTCGGCGCCACCGAGGCCGAGCTGGCCGAGGCCCTCGGGGTCGCCACCAGCCTCAATGCCGGTGCCGCGGTCGTCTACGCGACCCGCGCGCTCGACGCCTTCGCGGCCTCCGCCGAGGCGTAGCCCCTCCCCCCATCCGATTGAGCAAGGAATCGTGCCATGAACACGCAGGTTCGCCGCGTCCTCGGCCTCGTCTCCGGGCCGGGCTCGAACCGCCTCGGCCTCCAGGCCATGCGGGTCGCCATCGCGGTCATCTTCCTCTGGATCGGCGCGCTCAAGTTCGTGCCCTACGAGGCCGACAGCATCACGCCCTTCGTCGCCAACAGCCCGGTGATGGCGTTCTTCTACGCCCATCCCGACCAGTACGCGCAGCACCTCACCCACGAGGGCGAGCTCAACCTCGCCGCCCGCGCGTGGCAGACGGCCAACCACACCTACGCGTTCTCCCGCGGACTCGGCACGGTCGAGCTGCTGATCGGCCTGCTCGTCCTCGTCGGGCTGGCGTCGCGGCGGCTGGGTCTGGCCGGCGCGGTGCTGGCCTTCCTCACCCCGGTGGTGACCCTGTCGTTCCTCGTGACCACCCCCGAGGCCTGGGTCGCCGCGCTCGGCGACGCGGAGCACGGCTTCCCCTACCTCTCGGGCGCCGGCCGTCTCGTCCTCAAGGACGTCACCCTCATGGCCGGCGCGTGGCTCGTCCTCGCCGACAGCGCCCGCGCCGTCCTCGTGCGGCAGGCCCGGGCCCCGGGCGCCCCCGCCCGCCTCGACCTCGCGGCAAGCCGCCAGGAGGCCGCTAGGAGGCCGCTAGGAGCCCGCTAGGAGGCCGGGGCGCCGCCCCCGGGCAGCGCCTCGATCACCGCCCGCAGGCCGCCGATGTCGTCCAGGACGGCGTCGGCGGTCCGCGCGTCGTCCGGGCGCCCGTAGCCGTAGCGGGCCAGGATGGCGGCGGTGCCGGCGGCGCGGGCGGCCGCGATGTCGTGGTGCATGTCGCCGACCATGACGGCCCGCCCGGGCTCGGCCCGCAGGCGACGCAGGGCCTCCCGCAGCGGCGCGGGATCGGGCTTGCGCTCGGGCAGCGTGTCGCCGCCCACGACCGTGTCGATCAGCGGCGCCAGCCCCACCGCGTCGAGGATCAGGCCGGTGGCGCGGGCCGGCTTGTTGGTGACGATCGCCAGCGCGTAGCCCGCCGCCCGGAGGTCGCGGACCGCCGCGGCGGCGTTGGGGAACAGGGCGGTGCCGGCGGCCGCGAGCGGCTCGTACACGGCCAAGAAGGCCGGCAGGAGGTCCGGCGCCCGCTCCGGATCGCCGCCCGAGGCCCGCAGGGCGCGCCGCAGCAGCGCCACCGCGCCGTCGCCCACCATGGCCCGCATCGCGGCGGTCCCGACCGGCGGCAGACCCTCCCGCGCCAGGGTGGCGTTCAGGGCCGTCCGGAGATCGGCCAGGCTGTCGACGAGGGTGCCGTCGAGGTCGAGGAGGACGGCGTCGAAGCGCGACGGGGGCGCGGGCGCGGGCAAGGAACGTCTCCGCGTCGCGGGCGACGCGCGACGGGACGCCGACGCCTCAATCTCCGGGACGGGCGGTTCCTAGCGGGTCCGGCGCTGCCGGGCCAGGGTCCGGCACGCGCCCCGAGCAACCCCCCCGAGCATCCCCCGGGCAGCCTAGCGCGGCTTGGCGTCGGCCGGCGTCCGGTCGGTGCAGGTGACCGGCGTGCCGGTGCCGTCGGTCCACGTGACCGACCGCCCCTTGCCCCGCAGCTCGTGCGTGGCGTCGGCGTAGCGGAACCCCGACCCGCTCAGCTGCACCGGCAGGGTGACGGCGGCGCCGTTGTCCGGCCGGACAACCGCCCGCTCCGGCCCCGCGGCGTTCAGGAAGGTGACGGCCAGCGTCCGACCGTTCGGACAGGCGAAGGTCACGTCGATCGTCTCGGCCTGCGCGGGCGCGGCGGCCACCCACAGCCCGCCGACGAGGATCGCCAGCCGGGCGACGCGGACACGGATTCTCATCGGCCTCTCCTGAGCCCCGCGGCCGCGGCCGCGACGACGATCATCGCCGGGATGTCCTGTCCGGGCAATCGGCGCCGACGGCACGCGAGGCGGCCGGCCGACCCCCATCCACCAGTCTCTGGAAGAGCAGATGGAGCAGCGAGGCAATTGTACGATCCTCGATACAAGTCGAACCGGGTCACTTCCCGCTCAACTTGGGACGGAATCGGTAAATCGTCGGCTCGCCCGCCCGGCGGATTGTCTCCCGAGCGCCGCGATGCGGCGCTCCGGCGCGGGGAATAGAGCCGTGGGCGACCGCCGTGACAGCTCGCGGCTTAAATATCTCTTTAATGTTAGGAGTATAATAATATGGCAACCTCTCAGACGCAGCTTCGATGAACCGTCCGAAATATCCTTTCTCGATATTGATCGGGAGGTCGACCGCATCCGCCCCGGGTCTGACGGCCATGCGTCAGCTCGCGGAACTGCAGAAGCATATCCCGTCCCTCTACGGACTGCTCTCGGTCAATGCCGGCGCCCTCGCGGTGACGCATTACGGTCTGGCGCCCGCCTACCTGACCCTCGGCATCCCGGGGACCGTGATCGCGCTGTGCCTCCTGCGCGCGATCCACTGGTGGCGCTTGAGGCCCGAGGCCCTGGACGAGGCGCAGGCCGCCCGCCACCTGCGGCGGACGACGGCGCTGACGGTCTTCTTCTCCGTCGCCTTCGTGATCTGGGCGATGGTCCTGAACACGTTCGGCGGCCCCTACGAGCAGGGCCACGTCGCGATCTTCGTGGCCGTCACGGTGATCGCCTGCATCTTCTGCCTGACCTACCTGCCGCTGGCGGCCTTCCTGGTCACCGGCATCGTCATGGGCGTGTTCCTGTTCTGCTGCGTGACGAGCGGGAACCACGTGTTCCTCGCCATCGCGGCCAATACGGCCTTCGTCACGGCCGTGATGGTCCGCATCCTCAACACCAACTACCGGGCCTTCGTCGCCCTCGTCGCGTCCCAGGCCGTGGCGAGCCGGCTCTCGGAAGAGAACGCGCGCCTCGCCCAGACCGACAGCCTGACCGGCCTCCCCAACCGGCGCTACTTCTTCCAGAAGCTCGACGAGGCGCTCCGGTCGTCCTCCGGGGTGGACACGCCCTTCGCCCTGGCGATCTTCGACCTCGACCGGTTCAAGCCGATCAACGACACCTACGGGCACAATGTCGGCGACCGCGTCCTGGCGGAGGCCGGCCGGCGCCTCGCGGCCTTCGCGGGGGCGGACGTGGTGGTGACGCGGCTGGGGGGCGACGAGTTCGGCGTGATCCTGCGCGCGCCGGCTTCGGCCGCGGCGGCGCTCGCCTTCTGCGACGGCGTCTGCACGGCGCTGCAGCGGCCGATCCGGATCGGCGACATCCAGGTCGTCACCGGCTGCTCGGGCGGGCTCGCCCTGCCCTGCCGGGTCTCACACGACGCCGACGCCCTGTTCGACCGCGCCGATTACGCGCTCTACCACTCCAAGGAGCAGCGGCGCGGCGCGACGACCCTGTTCTCGCAGGAGCACAAGGACGCGATCCGCGCCGAGCAGGCGGTGGAGACGGCCTTGCGGACGGCGGACCTCGCCGCCGAGATGGTGCTGCACTACCAGCCGGTCCTCGACCTCGCCACGGGGCGGACCGCCTTCGTGGAGGGTCTGGCGCGCTGGACGAGCCCGACGCTGGGCCGCGTCGCGCCGGACCGGTTCATCGCGGCCGCCGAGCGCGGCGGCATGATCCACACGGTGACGCTGCTGCTCCTGCGCAAGGCGCTCGCCGACTGCGCGCAGCTCCCGCCCGGGACCGGCCTGTCCTTCAACCTGTCCGCCCACGACCTCGCCTCGCCCGAGACCGTCCTGTCGATCCTGGCGGCGGTGCGGGGCAGCGGCATCGACCCGCGCCGCCTGACGCTCGAGCTGACCGAGACCGCCCTGATGCGCGACTTCGACCACGCCAAGGCGGCCATCACCACCCTGCGCAGCCTGGGCATCAAGATCGCGCTCGACGATTTCGGGACCGGCTATTCCAGCCTGGGCTACGTCCACCGCCTGCCGCTGGACAAGATCAAGATCGACCGCGGCTTCATGGCCGACATCGACACCGACCGGGGCTGCAGCCTCGTCTCCACGATCCTGGACCTGTGCCGCAACCTCGGCCTCGACGGGATCGTCGAGGGGATCGAGACGGAGGCGCAGCTCGACGTGGCGCGGCGGCACGGCAGCCGCTACGCCCAGGGCTACCACATCGGCCGCCCGATGCCCCTCGGCGACCTGCTGGAGCGGCTGGAGCGCGAGGGCGCGGCGGAAGCGAAGGCAGCAGCAGAGGCAGAGGCAGAGGCCGGCACGGTGCGCCGGAGGGCCTGAGGCGGCCCCGGCGCGAGGCGGAGCCGCGCCCTCAGGCGCGCCGGAGGTTCCAGAGGATCGGGAAGCCCGGGAGGCGGCCCGTGAGGTCGCGCCGGTAGGACGTCATCGAGCGGTAGGAGCCGACCGGCACGAACACGACCTCCTCGAGGGCGATCCGCTGCATGTCCGCGCAGATCGCCCGGCGCGCCTCCGCGTCGGAGGCCGCGAACCACGCGGTCCGGAGCGCCTCCAGCCGCGGCACCGACGGCCAGCCGAACCACGCGTTCGGCCCGCTGGCCCGGAGCGGCTGCAGGGCGGCGGGGTCGGCGTTGTCGAAGGACGAGAAGGTGGTGAGCAGCACCGACCAGCCGCCCTTCTCGACGGGCTCGCGGGAGACGCGCCGCTGGATCACCGTGCCCCAGTCGCTCAGGGCCAGGTCGACGTTGAAGCCGATCCGGGGGAGCAGGTCGGCCGCGACCTGGGTCAGCGCCGCGGGCGCCAGCAGGTCCGTGGGGCCGATCAGCCGGATCTTCGCGCCGTCGTAGCCCGAGGCCCTAAGCGCCGCGCGGGCCGCCTCCAGGCTGCGCGGCCCGGTGAGCGCCTCCAGGCCGACCTGGCTCGCCATCGGTGTGCCGGGCGTGAAGATCCCGCAGCGGTCGTCGTAGGCCCCGGGATCGTCGCCGACGATCGCCGCCATGAAGTCGCTCTGGACGATCGCCGGCAGCACCGCCCGGCGCACCGCGACGTCGTCGAAGGGCGGCTGCAGGTGGTTCATCCGCAGGATCGCCGGGTTGGTGAGCCGGTCGAGGCCCTCCACCACGATGTCGCGGTTGCGGGCGAGCAGCTGCTGGAGCTCGGGGGGCGGCTGCTCGTACCAGTCGATCTCGCCGTTCTGCAGGGCCGCCGCCGCGGTGGCGCCGTCGGCGATGATCCGCCACTCGATCCGGTCGAAATGGGCGACCTTGCCGCCGGCCGTCAGGCTCGGTGTGCCGGGCGCCGGCACGTAGCCGGGGTGGCGCTCGTAGACCATCAGGCTGCCCGAGTTGAACTCGTCGGCCTTCCAGCGGAACGGCCCGGAGCCGGTGGCGTCGGTGATCTGCTTGTACGGGTCGGTCCGGGCGACCCGCTCGGGCATGACGAAGGCCGGCTGGCTGACGCTCGCCAGCGCCTGCGGCAGGAGCGGGAACGGCGCCTTCAGCCGGAACACGATGTCGGTGTCGCCGTCGTGGGCGAGCTCGTCGGTGGCGGCCATCAGGGTCTGGCCGAAGCCGTTGCGCGCCGCCCAGCGCCGGATGCTGGCGACGCAGTCCCGCGCCAGGACCGGCGTGCCGTCGTGGAAGCGCAGGCCCGCGCGCAGGGGGATCGTCACCCGGCGCCCGTCCTGCTCGACCTTGAGGCCGGCCGCCATCTGCGGCTGCGGCCGCAGGTCGGCGTCGAGGCCGAACAGCGTGTCGTAGACCACGTAGGCGTGGTTGCGGGTCACGATCGCCGTCGTCCAGATCGGATCGATGGAGGTGACGTTCGCCTGGGGGACCATGCGCAGGACCCGGGCGCCCTGCGCCCGCCCGACGGAGGGGGCCGCCAGGGCCGCGGCCCCCGCGGCCAGGAAGGTGCGTCGCCTCATCGTCACTCCCCGAACGGTGGATCCCGGCGTCGCAAGCGCCGGACCAGGGGGCGCCCCGCCTCAGCTCAGCGGGACGGCGAAGCCCCGCTGCACGGCGGGGCGCTCCATCATCCGGTCGTACCAGCGCCGGACCTGCGGGTAATCGGCGAGGTCGACTTGGTGGCGCTCGTGGCGCCACGCCCAGCCGAGGATCGCGAAATCCGCCACCGAGAGCGGCCCCGCGACGTACGCGACCTGCGCGAGGCGCCGGTCCAGCACGCCGTAGAGCCGGTGCGTCTCCTTGCTGTAGCGGGCGAGCCCGTAGGCGCGGTCGGCCTCCGCGACGGACAGGAAGTGGTGGACCTGGCCGGGCATCGGCCCGAAGCCGCCCATCTGCCACATCAGCCATTCCAGGGCGGCGACGCGCTGCCGCCGGTCCTCGGGCAGGAAGCGGCCGGTCTTCTCGGCGAGGTAGAGCAGGATCGCCCCGGACTCGAACACCGGGATCGGGGACCCGTCCGGCCCGTCCGGATCGACGATGGCGGGGATGCGGTTGTTCGGGCTGATCGCCAGGAAGTCCTGTGCGTGCTGCGCCCCTTGCGTGATGTCGACCGGGATGACCCGGTAGGGCAGCGCCATCTCCTCCAGCGCCACGCTGATCTTCCGGCCGTTGGGGGTGTTCCAGGCGTAGAGATCGATCATCGCGGGCGCCTCCGCTGTGCCGAGGGAAGCTAGGGCCCGTGACGGGATCCGGCAATTCGGCCGGCGCTCAGGCGGCGACCGGGGCCGGCTCCGGCTCCGGCAGGCCGAGATGCCGGTAGGCGTGTCGGGTGAGGACGCGTCCGCGGGGAGTGCGCTGCACGAAGCCGCGCTGGATCAGGTAGGGCTCGATGATGTCCTCGATCGCGTCCCGCGGCTCCGACAGCGCCGCCCCGATCGTCTCGATCCCCACCGGCCCGCCCCCGAACGAGCGCGCGATCAGGCTCAGGTACTTGCGGTCCATCACGTCGAGACCCGCCCCGTCCACGTCCAAGAGCTGCAGCGCCCGGTCGGCGATCGCCCGCGTCACCGTCTCGGCCTCCGCCACCACCGCGAAGTCCCGCACCCGCCGCAAGAGCCGCCCCGCGATCCGCGGCGTGCCCCGCGCCCGACGGGCGATCTCGTTGGCGCCCTCCGCCGACATGCCCAGACCCAGCACCCGCGCGCCGCGCGCCACGATCTGCTCCAGCTCGTCGATCTCGTAGAACTCCAGCCGGATCGGGATGCCGAACCGGTCGCGCAGCGGCGTCGTCAGCAGCCCCGCCCGCGTCGTGGCCCCAACGAGCGTGAACTTCGGCAGCTCGATCTTGACCGAGCGCGCCGCCGGGCCCTCGCCGATGATCAGGTCGAGCTGGTAATCCTCCATGGCCGGGTAGAGGATCTCCTCGACCGCCGGGTTGAGCCGGTGGATCTCGTCGATGAACAGGACGTCGCGCTCCTCCAGGTTGGTGAGCTGGGCGGCCAGATCCCCGGCCTTGGCGATCACCGGCCCGGAGGTCGAGCGGAAGTTCACGCCGAGCTCGCGCGCCACGATCTGGGCGAGCGTGGTCTTGCCGAGCCCGGGCGGCCCGACGAACAGCACGTGGTCGAGCGCCTGCCCGGTCTTCCTCGCCGCCTCGATGAACACCTGCATGTTCGCCCGCGCCGCGCGCTGACCGATGAACTCGGCAAGGCTCAGGGGGCGGATCGTCTGATCCGGCTCCGCGGCCGCGGCACCGGACCCCTGCGCGACCGTCCTGATCGGCGTCGCCATTCAGGCCGCCCTGGCGCGACCCGACGCCTTCTCGAAGGGCTGCACGAAGGGCTGCACCAGGACCCGCCGGCCCGAGAGGTCGTGCACGCTCACCCGCCACTCGGCCCAGTCGGTGCGGTTGGCCAGCGAGCGCCGCACGTCGGAGGCGACCTTGCGGGCGCGGTCGACGAGGCGCGCCGTCGCGCGGACCTCGGTGCCGCGGGCGTCGAACACGCATTCGAGGCCGTTGGTGCAGTGGAACCGGTACTTGGCCATCCCTCGCTCCTCCTCGGCCACCCCGCGCGGCGCTCACCCTGTGTTCACTATATGTTCTGTTCTCGGCCGGATCCAGCCCCGGCGAAGCGTCGCAGGCGTCCCCGGAACGGACCCGCGCCGGACCCGCGCCGGCCTCACGACTGCGGCCGATGGGACCGGACCGGAACACCGCGCGCCCCGCGGGCTTACCGGGCGAGACGCCTCACCGCCGGACCGGGAACCCACCATGCGCGCCACGCTCCTCGCCCTCCTGCTGGCCGCCGGCCTCGGCGCACCCGGCCGCGCCGCCGAGGCGCCGGCCGGGTCCGACGCCCTGAAGCCGATGGTGGAGTCGAACGACCTCGTCTTCAACGGCATCACCCGGTCCGCGGACGGCCGGCTGTTCTCGCCGTTCCAGCGGCAGAGCCAGGACAAGGGGATCGAGCTCGGCGAGTGGCGGGACGGCAAGGCGGTCCCGTACCCCGACGCGGCCTGGAACGCCTGGAAGACGGGCGACGACCCGGCCAAGGCCTTCGTGGCGGTCAACGCCATCCGGATCGGCCCGGACGGGGACCTCTGGGTGGTCGACAAGGGCGCGCCCGGCATGGGCGCGGCGCCGCTGCCGGGCGGCCCGAAGCTCGTGCAGATCGACCTCGCCACGAACGCCGTGCGCAGGGTCTACCCGCTGCAGGCGGCGACCACCGAGAAGAGCTTCATCGACGATTTCCGGTTCAACGGCGGCCACATCTACCTGACGGATGCCGGCCAGCCCGGGCTGATCGTCCTCGACCGCGAGACCGGCGGCCTCCGGCGGGTGCTCGACGGACACTGGTCGACGATCGCGCAGCGCCCGCTGACCGGCCAGGGCCGGGTGCTCCGGGACGACAAGGACAAGCTGCTCTTCATCCACGCCGACCAGCTGGAAGTCTCGCCGGACGGCAAGACCTTCTACTACCAAGCGTGCACCGGGCCGCTCTACAGCATCGAGACCCGGTACCTCGACGACGCGGCCGTGAGCGACGACGAGCGCGCCCGGCACGTGAAGCTCCACGCCGCCACGGTGGCGACGGGGGGCACCGCCATCGACGCTGGCGGCACCATCTACGCGAGCGACACGGACGGCCTGCGGATCCTCAAGATCGCGCCGGACGGGACCGTGAGCACGCTGGTGCAGGACCCGCGGCTCGTCTGGGTCGACGCGATGTGGATCGACGAGCAGGGCGGCCTGTGGATCCCGGCGGCGCAGATGAACCGCACGCCGGCGATGAGCGGCGGCGCGGCCTCGACGGTCAAGTTCCCGACGACGATCTACCGGATGCAGATCGACGCCGAGCCGCTGCGCAACTGAGGATGGATCGGCCCGGTCCCAGGGGGGCCTAGCGTCGGGCGCGCCGCGGCTGACGGAGAACCCGGATCCCGGGTTACAAGTTGGATCGAGGCGGGTGCCGGGCCCGGGACCCTGTATCGGGATCCGGCACCGAGGCCCGGCACGAGGAGAGGATGGACCGACCATGCGCAGGATGCAGTCGTCGCGGTGGGCCGGCGCCTTCCTGGCTGCCGGCCTGATCGTCGCGTTCGCCCCGCCGGCGCGGGCCGACGCCGCCCTGGTCCTGCGGGAGACCCGGCTGCACACGCCGCCGGACTCGCACGAGCCGCAGCGGGCGATGGTCAACCTGCGCAACACCGGCCCGGACCTCGCGACGAACGTGACCGTGCTCTGCACCTTCACGGGGGCCGGCGGGACGGTGCTCGACACGCAGCAGGCCTCGGTGCCGGAGGTCGTGAGCCTCGCCGACGTGCAGGCCGAGACGATCTACTACGGCTGGCCCCGCGCGAGCAGCGCCACCTGCCGCCTCGCCGAGCCGTAGCCGGCGGCCCCCGTCGCCCCGGGCGGGCGCGCCCGCCGGTCTCGCCGGCGAGCCGGCCGACGCAGCCTTAGCGGTTTCCGCGCGTTATGGTCCGGTCCCGTGGCGTCCCAGGTCCGTTTCCGGCAGAAGGCGCCCACGCCCCGCCCCTCTGTCGCAGCGCCAGCCCCGTGCCCGTATCCCCCGCCCTCCCGATTTCGGCGATCCGCCCCGACCGCCCCGCGCGGCCGGCGGGGGAGTCCATCGCGACGCACGGGCGCTGAGCGTGGACGAGACGGGGACCGAGGCGCTCCTGCGGCGCGCCCGCGCGCTGGAGGCGGAGGCCGCCGGGCTCCGGGCGCGGGCGGCCGCCACCGGCGCTGAGGCGGACGCCCCGACGCTCCCGCAGCCCCCCGCCGACCTGTCCGGGGCCGGCCTCGCCCTCCGGGAGGCCGAGGCGCGCCTGCTGCGGGCGCAGGAGGCCGGCGGGATCGGCCTGTTCACCGTGGGGGTCGCGGACGGGCTCCTGCACCCGACCCCGCAATTCTGCCGGCTCTACGGCCTGCCGGAGCGCGACACCTACCCGGCCGAGCTGGTCGAGGCGCTGATCCTGCCGGAGGACCAAGCCCTCGTCTCGACGGCGGCGAGCCGGAGCCGCGGCGACGCCCCGCGGGACGTCGCCTACCGGATCCGGCGGCCGGATACCGGCGAGATCCGCTGGATCGCCCGGCAGGGGGAGATCGAGCGCGACGCCGCGGGGCGGCCGGTGCGGTTCTCCGGGGTCGCGCGCGACATCACCGAGCAGCGCGAGGCCCGCGACGCCCTGCGCGCCGGCGAGGAGCGCTACCGGACGCTGTTCGAGGCCATCGACGACGGCTTCTGCATCATCGAGTTCTTCGACGGCCCGCACGGCCCGCTCAGCGACTACGTCCACGTCGAGGCCAATCCCGGCTACGAGCGCCACACCGGCATCGCCGGCATCGTCGGGCGGACGCTGCGCGACCTCGTGTCGGCCGAGGACGCGGAGGCCTGGCTCGAGCTCTACGGCGGCGTGCTCCGCACCGGGATCCCGATCCGGTTCGAGCGCTTCTTCGCCCAGGCCGACCGCTTCATCGACGTCTCGGCCGCCCGGATCGGGCCGGCGAGCCGGCGCCAGGTCTCGGTGCTGTTCCGGGACATCACCGCGCGCCGGCAGGCGGAGGACGCCCTGCGCGCCAGCGAGGCGCTCGCCCGGACCAACATCGAGCGCGTGCAGCTCGCCCTCGCGGCCGGCGCCATCATCGGCACGTGGCACTGGGACCTGCCGAGCGACCGGTTCACGGTCGACGAGGGCTTCGCCCGCAGCTTCGGCCTCGACCCGGCGCTGGGCCGGGACGGCATCCCGCTCGCCCAGATCGTCGCGACCGTGCATCCGGACGACCAGCCCGGGCTGGCCGCGGCCATCAACGCGGCCGTGGCCCGGGGCGGCGCCTACGCGCACCAGTACCGGGTCCGCCGGGCGGACGGGCGCTACTACTGGCTGGAGGCCAACGGCCGCGTCGACCACGCGCCCGACGGCACGCCCCTGAGCTTCCCCGGGGTCCTGATCGACGTGGACGAGCGCCGCGCCGTCGAGGCGGAGCGGGACCGCGTCGCCGCGGCGCTGCGCAGCCTCAACGAGACCCTGGAGCAGCGGGTCGCCGAGCGGACGGCCGAGCTGATGCGCGCCGAGGAGGCCCTGCGCCAGTCGCAGAAGATGGAGGCGGTCGGCCAGCTCACCGGCGGGCTCGCCCACGACTTCAACAACATGCTGGCCGGGATCGTCGGCTCGCTGGAGCTGATGCAGACGCGGATGCTGCAGGGTCGGGTCGGCGACCTCGACCGCTACATCGGCGCGGCGCAGGGCGCGGCCAAGCGCGCCGCCGCCCTGACCCACCGCCTGCTGGCCTTCTCGCGCCGCCAGACCCTCGACCCGAAGCCGACGGACGCGAACCGCCTGGTCGAGGGCATGATGGAGCTCGTCCGCCGCACGGTCGGCCCGTCGGTGGCGATCGAGTCGGTCGGGGCCGGCGGCCTGTGGCCGACGCTGGTCGACCCGAGCCAGCTCGAGAACGCGCTGCTCAACCTGTGCATCAACGCCCGGGACGCGATGCCGGCGGGCGGGCGCATCGTCATCGAGACCGCCAACCGCTGGCTCGACCACCGGGCCGCCCAGGAACGCGAGCTGGAGCCGGGGCAGTACGTGACGCTCTGCGTCTCGGACAACGGAACCGGCATGACCCCCGACGTGGTCGCCAAGGCCTTCGACCCGTTCTTCACCACCAAGCCGATCGGCGAGGGCACCGGCCTCGGCCTGTCGATGATCTACGGCTTCGCCAAGCAGTCGGGCGGGCAGGTCCGGATCTACTCGGAGGTCGGCCAGGGCACGATGGTCTGCCTCTACCTGCCCCGCCATCTCGGCGAGGCGGAGGCCGAGGTGAGCCTGCCGGACCTCGCCCACGCGCCCCGCGCCGAGCAGGGCGAGACGGTCCTGGTGGTGGACGACGAGCCGACCGTGCGGATGCTGGTGACCGAGGTGCTGGAGGATCTCGGCTACGCGGCGATCGAGGCGGCGGACGGCGCCTCGGGGCTGAAGGTGCTCCAGTCGGACGTGCGCATCGACATGCTCATCACCGATGTCGGCCTGCCCGGCGGCATGAACGGCCGCCAGATGGCCGATGCCGGCCGCCAGCACCGCCCGGACCTGAAGGTCCTGTTCATCACCGGCTACGCCGAGAACGCCGCCCTCAACCACGGCCATCTCGGGCCCGGGATGCAGGTGATGACGAAGCCCTTCGCCCTGGAGGCGCTCGCCACCCGCATCCGCGGCATCATCGGCGGCGAGGGCTGAGGTCCGGCGGCCCGGGCCGGCGGTGCCCCCGGGCACACGGCGTCGCAGGCCCGCGCGGAACGGGTTCGCCGGCCCGCGCGTCATTGCCATACCGCGCCGGCGCGCCCATGAGGGCATCCTCGCGGGCGTCCTCGCGGGCGTCCTCGGCACGGTGCCCGTCGGTCGGGCGGACCCGGGAGCGAACCAGCAGGACCGCGCCAACGGAGGCGACAGGGAACCTACCGTGGACACGCAGACCATCCCGGCCGAACTCACGACCTTCTTCGCGAAATCCCACATCGCCCTGGCCCTGGCGGCGGCGGGCGACGACAACGTCCTGCTCCTGGTGAACGAGCGGTTCCACGAGCTCACCGGCTACACGGGCGCGGAGGTCGTCGGGCGCAATTGCCGCCTCCTCCAGCGCGACGCCGACAACCGGGAGGCGCGGGCCAAGATCCACGCCTTCCTGGAGAACGACCGGCAGGACACGGTGCGCACGCCGATCCTGAATTTCCGCAAGGACGGGAAGCCCTTCGTCAACCTGCTGTACATGTCCAAACTGAGGGCGCTCTCGGGCGAGGTGCGCTTTCTTTTCGCATCCCAATTCGATGTCAGCCGCTCGCAACCCGAGTTGCTTTCCGCCTACGATACGGAACTCGGCCGGACCTTGACCCGGCTGACCCCGACGCTTGCGGAGAGCGGGCTCGTCATCGAGGGCTCGCTGATGACGATCGCCAACACGGTCGCCACGGTCGCGCAGGCCAAGCTCACGCTCGCGGATCTCGATGCACCAGGATTTCCTTAACGCCCCCGGAGGCGAGGCCTCGGAGGTCCTGGACGGCGCCGGGACGGTGACCGCCCCGCCCTTCGCCGGGCCCGTCGTGGGAATCGGTGCCTCGGCGGGGGGGCTCGAGGCCCTGCGAGAGATGCTGGCGCGCGCCCGGCCGCCGACCGGCATGGCCTTCGTCATCGTCCAGCACCTCGACCCCAACCACGAGAGCATGCTGGCGCAGCTCCTCGACCGGCAGACCGAGCTGGAGGTGCTGCAGTGCGAGGGCGGGGAGCGGATCGCGGGCGACAAGGTCTACATCATCCCGCCCGGGCGGGGCCTCGTCATCCAGAACGGCGTCCTCGAACTGACCCACTTCGTCCAGCCGCGGGGCCTGCGCCGGCCCATCGACGACTTCTTCCTGTCGCTCGCGGTCGACCAGCAGGCCAACGCCGCCTGCGTGATCCTGTCGGGCACGGGGGCCGACGGCACGACCGGCCTGCGGGCGATCAAGGAGCACGGCGGCGTCTGCGTGGTGCAGCAGCCCGACACCGCCCGCTACGACGGCATGCCGCTCTCGGCGGTCGGGACCAGCCTCGTCGACTTCGTGCGGCCGCCGGGCGAGATCGTGGACTGCCTCGCGAGCTTCTTCCGCCGCCGCGGCACCGACGGCGTCGACGACGAGGCCCGCCTCGTCGCCGACCACATCGATGACCTCTGCCGGGTCATCCGCGCGGCGGTGGGCCACGACTTCTCCGGCTACAAGCGGACCACCCTGGTCCGGCGGGTCGAGCGGCGCATGCACGTGCTCGGGCTCGAGTCCGGCCGGGCCTATCTGGGCCGCGTCCGGGCCGACAAGACCGAGTGCGAGGCGCTGTTCCGCGACCTCCTCATCAACGTCACCCGGTTCTTCCGCGACGCCGAGCTGTTCGAGCTCCTCCGGGAGCGGGTGGTGGAACCCCTGCTGCGCACCCGCGATCCCGAGGAGGACATCCGGGTCTGGATCCCGGGCTGCTCCAGCGGCGAGGAGGCCTACAGCATCGCCATGCTGTTCGCCGACGCCGCGCGCCGCCTCGGCGTGCCGCTGGCGGTCCAGATCTTCGCCACCGACATCGACGAGCGCATGCTCCAGATCGCCCGGGAGGCGACTTACCCGGCCGCCGCGCTCGCCGACATCCCGGCCCATCTGCGGGAGCGCTACGTCGTCCTCCACGCCGAGCGCTTCACCGTCGCGGCCGAGATCCGCGACCTGATCCGCTTCTCCAGCCACAGCCTGGTCAAGGACCCGCCCTTCTCGCGGGTCGACCTCCTGTCCTGCCGCAACCTGCTGATCTACTTCGACGAGCGCCTCCAGCAATCGGTGGTGCCGCTGTTCCACTACGCGGTCCGGCCGGGGGGCTACCTGTTCCTCGGCCCCTCGGAGAGCGTCAGCCGGTTCGAGCACCTCTTCCCCGTCATCGACCAGCATGCCCGCCTGTTCGAGCGGCCGCCGGGCGCGCCGCAATACCCGATCGACCTGCCCGGGAGCGCGCGCCGGGGCGAGGTCCGGCGCGGCGGCCGCGAGGAGCGCCGCGGCGAGCCCTCGATCGCCGACGAGACCGTGGCGGTGCGCCGCGTCATGGAGCGCTACGCCCCGCCCAGCATGGTGCTCAACGAGGATGGCGGCATCATCGCCGCCTACGGGCGCCTGAGCCGCTACTTCGACTTCCCGGTCACCCGGACCGGCGGCACCAGCGCCATCACCCTGGCCCGCCCGGGCCTGCGCGACGTGATCGGGCCGCTGCTCCGCCAGACCCGGGACGCGCGCAAGCGCGTGGTCGTCCGCGACGTGGAGATCCGCTCGGAATACGGCGTCCAGCCGGTCGAGCTGATCTGCGATCCCCTGCCCGACGGCTCGATGCTCCTGGTCGTGCGCGACACCGGCGCCTTCCGGGCGGCGGACGACCTCGACCTGATCGAGATGGATGCCGGCGGCGACCACGTCGAGGCGCTGGAAGAGGAGCTGCTGCGCACCCGCTACAAGCTGCGCTCGGCGGTCGAGGAGCTGGAGACGACGAACGAGGAGCTGAAGAGCTCCAACGAAGAAATGATGTCGATGAACGAGGAGCTCCAGTCGACGAACGAGGAGCTGTCCACGGTCAACGACGAGCTGAAGATCAAGGTCGAGCAGCTGACCATCGCCAATGCCGACCTGCGCAACTTCTTCGAATCCACCGACCTCGCCGTCGTGGTGCTCGACCGCGAGCTGAAGGTGCGCAGCTTCACCACGGCGGCCACCACGATCTTCCCGCTGCAGCCGGGCGATCGCGGCCGCCCCCTCGCCGACGTGTCGAGCCGGCTCGCCGGGCACGAGTACCTGCACGACGCCCGGGAGGTCTGCGCCGGCGGCTCGGTGATCCAGCGGCGCGTCGCCACCCGGGACGGAGAGCGCACGCTCTCGCTGCGGGTGCTGCCCTACCGCCTGCAGAACGGCAGCGTCGACGGCGCCACCCTGGTGCTCACCGACATCACCGAGGCGCTGTCGCTGGAGCGCCAGCTCGCCGCGGAGCGCGAGCGGCTGGAACTGGCCGTGAAGGCCGGGGGCATCGGCGTCTGGGAATACAGCCCGGATGCCGGGACCGTCGTGGTCGACAGCACCGCCGGCACGATGTTCGGCCTCGCTCCCGACACCCCGCACCCCACCGCCTCCCTGGCGGCCAGCGTGCTGCCCGAGGACCGTCCCGGCTTCGAGGCGGCGCTGTCCGAGGCGGCGCACGGCCTGGACGAGTTCGAGGCGCGCATCCGCGTGCGCGCCGCCGACCACGCGCCGCGGCACATCCGCAGCTACGGGCGCCTGACCCGGAGCGGCGACCGGAAGCGGATCGTCGGCGTCTGCATCGACGTGTCGCCCGAATACGCGCTCGCCGAGACCCGCGACCTGATGCTGCGGGAGATGAACCACCGGGTGAAGAACCTGTTCGCGATCATCGGCGGCATGATCTCGGCGGGCGCCCGCACGCACCGGGAGATCGGCGTCTTCGCCACCGACATGCGCGACCGCATCTCGGCGCTCGGGCGGGCGCATTCCCTGGCCGACCCGTCCGACGGCCAGGGCATGAGCGACCTCGCGGGCCTGATCGGCGCGACCCTGCGCCCGTACCGCGACCACGTCCCCACGGTGATCGAGGGCCCCCTCGTGGCGATCAACTGGCGGCACGTGTCGTCGCTGGCGATGATCCTGCACGAGTGGGCGACGAACTCGGTGAAGTACGGCGCGCTCGGGGCCGACGACGGCGCGCTGTCGGTCACCTGGGACCGGCAGGAGGCGGGACTCGTCCTGGACTGGTGCGAGCGGATGGCCCGTGTCCCGGAGCCGAGGCCCGGACGAGGTTTCGGGACGATGCTGGTGGAGATGTCCCTGCGCCAGCTCGAAGCGACCGTGACGCGCAGCCACGACGCCGCCGAGTACCGGATCACGCTGCATCTGCCCGAGGCGGCACTCCTGCGGGGCTGACGCGCGCTCAGGGATATCCGTGCGTCGGCCGTCCTTGCGAGCGCAGCGAAGCAATCCAGTCGGCGCCACGCTTGCCGATGCTGCGCGACCCTGGATTGCTTCGCTGCGCTCGCAAAGACGGCGAGGTCTCCCGATCCTTCACTGCGGTTCGGGAGGCGTCACGATGCCGGAGGGCGCCGGACGAACCGGCGCCCCGCCCCCTCAGTCGATGACTTCGACGATGCGGTGCCCGCGATCGACCAGGACGGGCTGGTCGTTCACGATGGTGTAGCGGTAGCCCGGCCGCACCCGGTACTCGGTGGGCACGTCGTAGTAGGTGACGCTGTCCTCCGGCAGCACGGTGCCGACCCGGACCGGGCCGCCCCAGCTGTACGAGCGCACGCCGCGGTCGCGGACGTAGCTGCGGAACCGCGGGCGGTCGTCGACGCCCAGGATGCCGCCCACCGTGCCGGTCGCCGCGCCGACCGCGCCGCCGACGATGCCGCCGACCGGGCCGGCCGCGTCGGCGCCGACCGCCGCACCCTCGGCCGCGCCCCGCAGGGTGCCCTGCGCCTGGGCGGCCACCGGGAGGGCGAGGAGGCCGGCCGTCGCCAGCGACAGAAGAAGCTTGTTGGTCATGCTGAGATCTCCAGGGTCGTCAGGGCGCGGCTGTCCGCCCAGGATCAGTTGCAGCCTTCCTTGTGGACGGTCTTGGAGTTGCCCATGCCGTCCTCCTTGTGGACGGTCTTCGAACCGCAATCGACGCTGCCGGTGGTGACCTCGCGCTTCTCGACGACGGTGTCGCGGTGGTCGACGACGGCGGGCCCGTCGCGGCGGATGACGGTGGTCTCCTCGGCGCTCGCCGCGCCGCACAGGGCCGCGAACAGGGCGCCCGAGAGAATGATGGTCCGCATGGTTGGCCTCCTGACTTCAATCGAAGCCAGCAACGGCAGCGGCGGAGAAAGGGTTCCGCGCGCATTGATCGGTAGATCACACGGATATTCGCGATACCGCACGGTATTGGTTGCGTACAATCGACCGCCCCGGTCCCGCACAGCTTCGCGGGACCGGGGCGGCGCCTCAGCCGGCCAGGGGCGGCACCCGGGACCACCACGCGTGCGCCTGCTCGTACTGGTGGGCGACGCGCAGGATCTCGGCCTCGGCGAAGGGCCGGGCGGCGATCTGGAGGCTGATCGGCAGGCCGCGCCGGTCGAAGCCGCAGGGCAGCGCGATGGCGGGCAGGCCCGCGAGGTTGAACGGGTAGGTCAGGCGCCAGGAGGCCGCCAGCACGCTCTCCGCGCGCCCGCCGAGCGTCACCGCGGACTCGTCCGTCCGCCACGCGGTCAGCGGCGAGGCCGGGCCGACGATCACGTCGGCCTCGGCCAGGACGGCGGCCATCTCGTCCATGATCAGGGCCCGCACCTGCTCGGCCCGCAGGTAGTCCGGCCCGGTCACGAAGCGGCCCATCTCCACGAGGTCGCGGACGTCGGCGGCGAAGCCCGCCACGTGGCCCCGGGCGAGGCTGCGGTCGTGGTAGGCGGTCGAGGAGGCGAGCTCGATGGCGTAGATGGCGCCGAGGCCGTGGCGCAGGGACGGCACCGCGACGTCGCGCACCGCGCAGCCCCGGTCTTCGAGGAAGCGGAGCGCCGCCTCGACGCCGGCGGCGACGTCGTCGTCGATTGCGTCGAAGAAGTGGTTGCGGATCACCGCGACCCGCAGGCCCCGGATCGGCCGGTCGAGCCCGGCCGTGTAGTCGGGGACCGGGGCCGCGCTGGCCGCGGGATCGCCGGGATCCGGGCCGGCGAGCGCCTGCAGCATCAGGGCGGAATCGGCCACCGTCAGGGTCAGCGGCCCGGCATGGTCGAGGGACCAGGAATGCGGCACGATCCCCGACCGGCCGACCCGGCCGTAGGTCGGCTTGAGGCCGACGATCCCGCACAGGGCGGCCGGGATCCGGATCGAGCCGCCCGTGTCCGAGCCGAGCGCGGCCGGGCAGAGGCGGGCCGCGACCGCCGCGCCCGAGCCGCCGCTGGAGCCGCCGGGCACCCGGTCGGGGTCCCAGGGGTTGCGCGTCGGCGGCGTGACCATGCCCCAGGCGAATTCGTGCATCCGCGTCTTGCCGAGGATCACCGCGCCGGCCGCCCGCAGCCGCGCCACGGCGTGGCTGTCGGCCGCCGGGAAGGTCAGGGCCTCCACCGCCGTGCCGGCCCGGGTCGGCATGTCGGCGGTGGTGTAGTTGTCCTTGACGGCGATCGGGATGCCGTGGAGCGGGCCGCGCGGCCCCGTCCGGGCGATCTCGGCATCGGCCGCGCGCGCGGCGTCGAGGGCCGCGGGCGCGAGGTGGACGACGCTGTTCAGGGCGCCGTCGAGGCGCGCGATCCGGTCGAGGCTGGCGCCGACGAGCTCGGCGCTCGACAGCTCCCGCGCCGCGATCCGCCGCGCGAGCTCGGTGATCGGGGCTTGCCAGAGGGGGTCAGTCGCGGCGGTCGTCATGGGGCACCCGGCGGTAGGGGAGCGTCGGATCGAACACGACCGGCGGGTGGATGTCCGCGAGGTCGAGGTCGCGGAGCCGCGCGATCTCGGCGAGCACCGGCGCGAACTGGGCCAGCAGGTGCGCGACCCGCCGGGGCTCCTGGCGTAGGCCGACGACGTCGCGCAGGAGGTCGGGGGCTGCATCCCCGGCGGCGCCCGGCCGCTCGGCGGGGGGCCTGAGCAGCATCGCCACGACGTCGTCCGGCAGGGCGCCGGCCGGGCCGTCCTTCCGCGGCATGCCGGCCACGAACGGCACGAGCTGACGGCGGGCGACCAGGAGAACGCGGCGCAGCTCGGCCACGGGCTCGGCGTGCTCGTCGACCCGCAGGTCGAGGTGCAGGTAATCCTCGCCGGCGACGATCTTGAGCGCCGCCGACTGCTTGCCGCGCCGGTCGCCGCCGGCCGCGTCGCCGGCCTCCAGGGCGCGCATCAGCCGCTCGTCGAGATCCTGGGCGGCGCTCCCCTCGAAGGCCTCCGCCATGGCGTCGACCACGCCCGGCCCGGCGAGCATGTTGCCCTGCGCGGCGTAGCCGGCCCCGGTGCGGTGACCGGCCGCCGGCGTGCAGCCGGCGCCGGTCCAGGCGGCGGCCCGCCCCTGCCGGTCGACGAGGCCGAGCTGGCGCAGGTCCGGCCGGTCGTCGGTGGCGAGGGCAGCCGCCAGCGCGGCGTCGGGATCCTGGCCGCCGGCCAGCCCGTCGAGGATGCGGGCGGCGAGGTAGGGATTCACCCAGGACTGGGTGGTGACGGCCCCGATCCCGGCCCTGAGGAACGGGCACAGGCCGCCCACCGCCGGGACGGCGCTCGCCACCGCGACGCCGAGCTGGCCGGTCCGCGGGCAGCGGGCGGCGATCGAGAAGGTGTTGAGTTCTCTCATGCGCTTACGGCTTCCTCCTCCCTGCTCCCGATCCACCGCCGTCTTTGCGAGCGCAGCGAAGCAATCCAGCAGCGCCCCGTCCGGGAGCGTGGCGCGACCCTGGGTCGCTTCGCTGCGCTCGCGATGACGGTGGTGGATCCGGGCAGACCTCACACCGCCAGATGATCGATGACGCGTGCCCGCGCGTCCGGCGCCTGGGCGGCCCCGCTGTCGACGATCTCGCCGAGCTTGAGCACCGCGTAGCGGTCGGCGAGCGCCAGCGCGAAGGCGACGTGCTGCTCCACCACCAGCATGGACACGCCCGCGGCCCGCTCGGCCTGGAGCACGCCGCGCAGGCGCTCGACCATGGACGGCTGCACGCCCTCGGAGATCTCGTCGATCAGCAGGAGGCGCGGGCGCAGCATCAGGGCGCGCCCGAGGATCAGCATCTTCTGCTCGCCCCCGGAGAGCGTGCCGGCCCGCTGGGCCAGCCGGTCCTTCAGAAATGGGAAATGGCCGAACAGCCGCTCCAGCGCCTCCGGCAGCATCCGGTCGGAGGGTACCGCGAGGCGCAGGTTGTCGCGGATCGACAGGTCCTGGAACAGGGGCTGCTCCTGCGGCGCGTAGCCGACGCCGAGCGCGTTGAGCTTGGCCGGCGTGAGGCCGGCGAGCGCCTGGCCCCCGACCGTGATGGCGCCGCCGCGCAGGGCCACCATGCCCAGGACGGTCTTGAGCAGCGTGGTCTTGCCCATGCCGTTCTTGCCGAGCAGCGCCACGATCTCCCCCGGCCCGACCGACAGGGACACGTCCTTGACGATGGCGACGGCGCCGTAGCCGCTCGACACCCGGTCGAGGGCGAGGGCGGCCCCCGCCGGCGCGATCTGCCGTGCTGCCCGCCGTGCTGCCTCACCCATGGGCGCCTCCCGAGTAGATGGTCCGGACCAGTTCGGAGCCCACGACTTCCTCGACCGTGCCGTCCAGGACCAGCCGGCCCTGGTGCAGCACCACGATCCGGGACGAGATCTCGCGCACGAAGTCGAGGTCGTGCTCGACCAGCACGGCGGCGATCCGGCCCTCGGCGGTGAGCGCCTTGAGGACGGTCCCGATGGTGGTGCGCTCGGCCTTGGTCAGGCCCGCGGTGGGCTCGTCGAGCAGGATCAGTCGCGGCTCCAGCGCCACCACCATGGCGAGCTCCAGCGCCTGCTTCTGGCCGTGGGACAGGAGGCGCGTCGGCTGCGTCAGCTGGCGGTCGAGGCCGGTCATGCGCAGGACGTCGAGGGCCGGCTGCGGCAGGCCCAGCGTCCCGGCCCGCCCGACCGGGCTCAGGCCGTCGTGGGACGCCCGGGCGAGGCGGAGGCAGTCGGCCACCGACAGGCTCTCGAACACGCTCGCCACCTGGAACTTGCGCCCGACGCCGAGGCCGACGATCCGGTTCGGCGTCAGCCCGGTGATCGGCGTACCGCCGACGGCGATCGCGCCCTTGAACGGCTCGGTGCCGTCGCTGAGGCAGCGCATCAGCGTGGTCTTGCCGGCGCCGTTGGGCCCGACGAGGCTGACGAGCTCGCCCGCCCGGATCTCGAGGTCGATGCCCTCCAGCACCGTCAGGGCGCCGTAGGCCTTGGCGAGGTTCTCGACCTTGAGGATCGGGGTCCCGGTCGCCTCGGTGCCGGTCACCTCCGGCCCGGCCGCCTCGGTCCCGGCCGCCCGCGCGACGAGGCGCGGCGGCGCCGGCTCCCGCCGGCCCACCGGCAGCGCCCGCCAGAGGCGGCCGACGAGGTCGGCGAGGCCGCCCGGCAGCAGGATGATGATGACCACGAAGGCCGACCCCAGGAGGAGCTGCCAGAGGAACGGCAGGTCTCCCGAGAGGTTGGCCGCGAGGTAGTCGATCGCGACGGTGCCGAGCACCGGGCCGAGCAGCGTGCCGCGGCCGCCGAGCGCCACCCAGATGACCAGCTCGGTGCCGAACAGGAAGCCGGCATTCTCGGGCGCGACCACGCCCGAGGCGTTGGCGAACAGGAAGCCCGCGAGCCCCGCCACCGCGGCGAGCGCCGCGGTGAGCCGGATCTGCAGGCGCCGCGGGTTGAGGCCGAGATAGGCGCAGCGCGCCTCGTTGTCCCGGAGCGCCACGAGGGCGCGGCCGGCATCGGCCCGGACCAGGATCCAGGCCGCCAGCGTGACGGCGATCAGGAACAGGGCCGCGAGGCGGAAATAGCCCTCGGTCTCGAAGGGCAGCACGTCGAAGCCGACGAGGCCGCTGCTGGAGCCGGTCCATTCCCCGCCCGCGTAGATGAGCTGCACGACGACGATCGGGACGACGAGCGAGATCACCGAGGCGTAGAGCGGGGTCGAGCGGTGGTAGAAGGACAGCCAGCCGACCGCGAGGCCGAGCAGGGCCGGCGCGACGAGCGCCGCCGCGATGGCCGCGGCGATCCCGAGCGGCGTCGCCCCGTAGGCGGCGAGGATCATCGCGGTGGCGTAGGCGCCGATGCCGAAGAACGCCGCCTGGCCGAAGGTCAGGATCCCCGCGAAGCCCCAGAGCAGGTCCACCGTGACGGCCAGCACCGCGTAGATCATCGAGCGGGTCAGGACGTTGACCGCGAAGGTGTCGAGGACGAGCGGCGCGATCCAGAGGGCCAGCGCCGCCAGGCCCGCGACCACGAAGGGCGCGGCGCGGGACAGGCGGCGTCCGCGGGGCGCCGCGGCGGCGCGCTCGGTGGCGGGCTCGGTGGCGGGCTCGGTGGCGGGCAGGGTCTCAAGCACGGGAGAAACCTTTCGGGCTGATCCGCAGCACGAGGGCGGCGAGCACCGCGACGGCGATGCTGCCCAGGATCGGGCTCACGAAGGTGCTGATCAGGACCTGCGCGGCCCCGAAGACCAGGCAGGCCGCCGCGAGCGCCAGGTACGAGGCGTCGGCGACCATCACCAGCATGAAGGCGCCGATCAGCCAGGAGACGCCCATGTTGGGGTCGACGCTGGTGAGCGGCGTCAGCAGGACGCCGGCGAGGCCCGCGAAGCCGGCGCCGAGCATGAACACGACGAGGCGCACGCGCCCCGTGTCGATGCCGAGGCTGCGCGCCAGGGTCTCGTTCATGATCACCGCCCGGGCCGAGAGGCCGAGCCGGGTCCGCTCGATGGTGAGCGCGAACAGCGTGCCGATCGCCAGCGCGATGCCGAGCGCCACGAGGCGGTAGGCCGAGTAGTCGACGCCGAGGAACGCGACGGTGCCGGCGTAGAGGTTCGGGGTGAGCTGGACGTCCCGGCCGAAGGCCAGGGTGATGAGCTGCCCGACCACGATGCCGAGCCCCCAGGTGGCGAGGATCGCGTCCAGCGGCCGCCGGTAGAGCGGGCGGATGATGAAGTGCTCGGCGAGCCCGCCGAGCGCCGCGCCGACGACGAAGGCGAGCGGCAGGGCGAGCCACGGATTGAGCCCGAGCCGGGCGGTCACCACCGCGCAGTAGGCGCCGACCGTCAGCCACGCCCCGTGGGCGAAGTTGATGATCTTGAGCACGCCGAAGATCGCCAGGAGGCCGATCGCGACGATGAACAGGATCGCCGCCGTGGTCAGGATGTCGAGGGTGAGCAGCATCGGGGATTCCGGGTGCGCGTGTCGTCGCGGGCTGAGGGAGGGATTTGGCGGGTGACGACGGTCCCCTCCCCCTCTGCGGGCTTGCCGAGTCACGTATCGACCACGGCACCGCGGCTTCCGGACCGGGCGCGGGTCCCCTCTCCCGTGCGGGAGAGGGACAGGGTGAGGGGTGCGACCTCTCCGGAGAAGTCTCGTCCAAGACAGCGCGACGACGGCGCTCGATCCTGGAGCGTCTAATCCCTCACCCCAACCCTCTCCCGCACGGGAGAGGGGGCACGTGGCGCTCCGTCATCGACGTCGGCGCGAGACGGGTGGATATCGTCGCCCGCCCGGGCGAGGCCTCGTGCCCCGCCCCTCACTGCAGCTTCGGGCACTGCTCGCCGGGATCGACGTCCTTGAAGGTGCCGGCGACCTTCACGGTGCCGTCCTTCTGGATCTGGCCGAGATACATGGTCAGCGGCGCGTGGTGCTGCTTGCTCATGGTGATCGTGCCCCGCGGCCCGGTGAAGCTCACGGTCGGGAGCGCCTCCAGGACCTTGGCGGTCTCGGTCCCGCCCGCCTTCTCGACGGCGGCCTTGTAGAGGTAGATCGCCTCGTATTCCGGCACCGAGAGGTCGTTCGGCGTGCGCAGCTCCGCGCCGAACTTCTTCTGCATCGCCGCCAGGAACGCCTTGTTCTC
Organism: Methylobacterium sp. D54C; assembly: GCF_053345595.1. Taxonomy (NCBI): domain Bacteria; kingdom Pseudomonadati; phylum Pseudomonadota; class Alphaproteobacteria; order Hyphomicrobiales; family Methylobacteriaceae; genus Methylobacterium; species Methylobacterium sp. D54C. The sequence goes on along the minus strand of NZ_JBKFAK010000029.1, from coordinate 13,383 downwards.
CGGGCTGTCGATCCCGGTGACGTAGGAGGCCGAGAGGTAGACGCCCTCGGCGTCCGCGCCCATGCTCTTGGCGGTGCCCTCGTCCAGCGCGAGGTTGGCGAAGGGCATCGACACGCCCGCGCCGCGCAGCTGCTTGGTCAGCGTCACGTTCGGCGCGCCGCCCGCCGTCGAGGTGATCAGCGCGTCGGGCTTGGCCTCCTTCAGCTTGGAGATGATCGCCGTCCAGTCGCTGCCGTCCATCGGCAGGTATTCCTCGCCGACCACCTTGCCGCCGGTCTTCTCGACGTAGCTCTTGGCGAAGCCCAGCATGCCGCGGCCGAAGGCGTAGTCGCTGCCGATCAGGAAGTAGGTCTTGGCGCCCTTCGCCTTGAAGGCGTCCACCACCGGCGGCACCTGCTGCTCCGGCACCCAGGCGTCCACGAACATGTTCTTGTTGCAGGAATGGCCCTCGTAGAACGAGGTGTAGATGTACGGCACCTTCCCCTTGGTGACGGCGGGCAGGCCGGCGTTGCGGGCCGCGCTCGTCTCCATCGAGATCAGGACGTCGACCTTCTTCTGGTAGATCAGGCTGTCGAAGGCCTTCTGGGCGCCGGCCGCCCCCGAGGCGTCGTCGGCCACCTCCAGGACGAGCTTGCGGCCGAGCACGCCGCCCTTGGCGTTGATCTCCTCCACGGCGAGCTCGGCCGACTGCACCACCGAGGGGGCGACGACGCTGTTGGCGCCCGACAGGCCGATCGGGATGCCGATGACGATCGGCTTGCCGTCGGCGGCCTGCGCGGCCGTGGCGGCCTGCGCGGCGGCGAGGGCGAGCGCCGCGGCGGCGACGAGGGACCATTTCACCATGAACGAACTCCTTGGATGACGACGGTGCGAAGCGGGCTCAGCCGTAGATGTCGGCGCGGCGGTCGCGCAGGAGCGAGTTGAACGCGTTGAGGTCCTTGCGCCCGGCCGCGTCGAGGTCGACCAGCGCCGAGACGGTCTCGGTGCGGTCGCGGCTCGCCGGTCCGGCAAGCGGCCAGCCCTTGGGGCCGATGATCAGGCTCTGCCCCTCGAAGGGCTGGCCGCGCTCGATTCCGACCCGGTCGGCGCAGGCGATGAAGATCCCGTTCGAGTGCGCGGCGGCCCGGTGCAGGGTGTTGGCCATGGCAGCCTCGCCCGCGGGCTGGTCGGGCATCGGCACCCAGTTGGTCGGGACGCAGACGATCTCCGCGCCGGCGAGCGCCAGCTGCCGGAAGGTCTCGGGGAACCAGCCGTCGTAGCAGATCGCGACGCCGACCTTCCCGAGCGCGGTGTCGAAGACCGGGAAGCCGAGATCGCCCCTGGCGAAGAACACGTTCTCCTGATCCCAGAGATGCGCCTTGCGGTACGTGCCGATGTAGCCCTCCGGCCCGACGATCACGGCGGCGTTGTAGAGGGTCTCGCCGGCGGATTCGGCGATGCCCGCCACGATGTGCACGCCGAGTTCCGCGGCGAGCGCCGCCCAGGCGCGGGTGGTCGGGCCGTCCGGCACCGGCTCGGCCAGCGCGGCGGCCTCCGCGGCGGATTCGAACACGTAGCCGGTGCTCGCGAGTTCCGGCAGCACGATCAGCCGGCCGCCCTCGGCGGCGGCCGCGCGGACGAGGTCCGACGCGCGCGCCATATTCGCGTCGACCGCGCCGAATTCCGGCTCGAACTGGATGCACGACACCCGTATCGGCGGGCGCGCGGGATCGTTCGCCTGGACCATGAGAGCTCCGAAACGCAAAAAGCCCCTGGGCGCGGAGACAGATCATCCGCGAACCAGAGGCTTCAAAGCCGTGATGTCGTGCAGCACTGCTGCTGCGGGGCAACCTTGCCCGGTTAGACTACGATACGCACCCCGAAACAGACCGCAAGACCATAAATGCGGCAGGCTGCTGCGATCAAGTCTTTTCCGCCAACGCGATGCGCAGGCCGAGTCCGCTCATCGCCTCGTGGGCGGAGACCACGCTCTCGGCCACGCTCGCCATCGGCACGCGGGCGGCGGTGGCCCGGTCCCGGAGCATCTTGTAGGCGGCGTCCTCGTCGATCCGGTTCAGGTCCACGAGCAGCCGGACCGCCTTCTCGACGGTGCGGCGGCCCTTCATGGTCTCCTCCAGCCGGTTGATCTTGCTGGTGAGCCGGCCCTCGTAGCCGCGCCGGTAGCGGGCCAGGGCGAACTGGGTGAGCACGCCCCGCGGGTGGAGCGGCTTGTTGAGCACGCCGTGGGCGTTGACGTCCGCGATCGCCTTGAGCGAGGTCGGACTCTCGTAGGCCACGATGGCGATGACCGCCGGCTCGATCGCCTCGATCGACGGCAGCAGGTGCATCACCTGGGCGTCGTCGAGCTGGATGAACAGCGTGTCGATGTCGGCCGGCAGGGCGGCGGGCGGCGGCCACGCCAGGGAGACCGCGCAGCCGAGGCGGCGGAGCTGCTCCAGCAAAGCGGCGGCCTCCTCGTCCCGGGGATGGATGACGAGGGCGCGGGCGCGCCGCAGGTCGTCCAGGATCTTGCGGGCGGGGGCGGTCACGCGGCGAGCCCCTCCTCCAGCCAGTTCGTCTCGAACCGGGACCACGCGAGGTACGGGTCGGGCCGCACCGGCCGCCGCGCCCGCCAGACCACGTCGAACTGCCCGTCCGCGCGGGCGACGCCGATGCCGGGGGTGAGCCAGATGTGGCGCGTCTCGCCGTCGAAGGCGAGTTCGCCCTCCGGCGCCGCGAGGCGCTGCCGCAGGGCCGCCGCGCCGAGGCGCTCGGCGTCGAGGGTGCCGGCCTCCGCGAGCGCCCGGGCGAAGAGGTGGACCTGCGCGTAGGCGGTCTCCGACCACATGCTGGTGGGGCGCTCAGGCCCGAACCGGGCCTGGAAGGCGGCGACGAAGCGCCGGTTCTCCTCGCCGGCGAGAGCCCCGAAATACGGCGCCGCGAGGACGTGGCCGGTGCAGTGCTCGGGGCCGATCGCGCGGATCTGGCCCTCCGCCAGGGTGAGGCTGGCGATCGGGCAGCGGGCGCGGTCGATGCCGGATTCGGCGTAGGCGCGGTAGAGCCGCTCGGCGCCGCGCCCGACCACCGTGGAGAAGACCGCGTCCGGGGCAGCGTCGCGGATCGCCGCGATCATGGCGGCGTGGGCCGCGTCGTCCGCGTCGAGGGCCGCGTACAGCTCGCCCACGATGGTCCCGCCCTTCGCCTCGATCAGATCGCGCATGACCCGGTTCGATTCCCGCGGGTAGATGTAGTCGGAGCCGATCAGGAAGATCCGCGGCCCGTGCTCCTGCATCAGGTAGTCGGCCAGTGCGAAGACGTTCTGGTTGAGGGTCGCGCCGGTGTAGATGATGTTCTCCGAGTACTCGAAGCCCTCGTAGATCGACGGGTACCAGAGCAGGCCGTTGTGCCGCTCGACGGTGGACATGACCGACTTCCGGCTCGCCGAGAGCGAGCAGCCGAACACCACCTCGACCCCGTCCTCGGCGAGCATCCGCCGGGCCAGGGTGCGGTAGGCGTCGTTGTCGCCGGCGGGGTCGTAGCAGACGGGCTCGATCGGGCGCCCGAGCACGCCGCCGGCCCGGTTGATCTCCTCGATCGCCAGGGCGGTGCCGAGGAAGTGCTCGGTCTCGGTGATGCCGCTCACCCCGCTGCGGGAGAACAGGACGCCGACCCGCCACGTCGCTTCATCCTTGGCCGCCATGGTCCCCCCGGGCTCGGCGCAGGCACCCGGAGGGCTGCGCGCCCCGCTGTCCTAGCCGAGGGAGGACCCGCCGCGAAAGCCGTTCCCCGCGCCGTCGTCCCCGGGCGCCGGGGGCGGACCCGGGACGGTGCGGCTCCGGGGCGGCCCTAGCGCCGCTCCGCGCGGGCGAGGCGCGAGACCAAGATCCCGAGCCCGATCGCCGCGCCGGTCAGCGCGAGCTTCGCCGCCAGCCCGGACCGGTTGTGGGCCAGCTCGGCCCGGGCGCCCATCTCGGCCGGGACGTTGGGGACGCGGCCCCGCGCGAGGTCGTCGACCACGCCCTCGACCACGTTCACCCGGTCGGCGGCCATCAGCATCAGCCAGTGCGCCCACTGGGACTCGCTGTAGCGGAACGCCTGCCGGCGGATGACGCCGCTCACGCCGCGCGGCGGGGTCGACGTGCCGACGACCGCCGGCCGGGCGTTGTACTCGATCGAGGTGAGGACCTCGACGCGCGCCCGCTGCTGCGGCGGCCGCGTCCAGTTCATGCCCCGGCTGTCGTCGCGCGCGATGTCGCGCATCGGGTAGGTCGGATCGTTCTGCGGATCCGCGTCGACGCCCCAGCCCGGGACCGTCGACGGATCGATCGGACGGTTTCTCATCGCCCCCTCCTCACGCGCGTGCCGTCGGGGGGACCAGGACCGGCTTGATGCAGCCGTCGAGCTTGGCCGAGAAGAGGTGGTAGGCATCCGCGGCCTCCTCGAGGGGCACCTTGTGGGTGATCAGTTCCTTGGGGTTCAGGCGGCCCGCCGCGATATGGGCGATCAGCTTCGGCAGCAGGCGCTTCACCGAGGCCTGGTTGGCCCGGATGGTGATGCCCTTGTTCAGGACGTTGCCGATCGGGATCAGGTTGCCGGTCGGCCCGTAGACCCCGACGATCGAGACGACCCCGCCCTTCTTGACCGCGTTGATCGCCCAGTGGAGCGCCACCGCCGAGCCGCCCTCGAGCTTCAGCTTGGTCCCCATCAGGGTATGCAGGGCGCTCCCCGCCGCGTCGCCGCCGACCGCGTCGATGCAGACGTCGGCCCCGAGGGAATCGGTGGTCTTCTTCAGGAAGACCACGGGATCCCCGATCGAGCGGAAATTGTAGACCTCGGCGGGACAGTACCGCCGCGCGAAGTCGAGCCGGTACTCGACGTGGTCGATGACGATCACCCGCCCGGCCCCGAACAGCCACGCGCAGCGCGCCGCCATGATGCCGACCGGTCCGGCGCCGAAGACCACGACGGTGTCGCCGCGCTGGATCCCGCCCATCTCGGCCGCCTGATAGCCGGTCGGCACGACGTCGGTGAGCAGCACCGCGTCGTCGAGGTCCATCGTCTCGGGGATCTTGCACGGGCCGACATCGGCGTAGGGCACCCGGACGTACTCGGCCTGGCCGCCGTCGTAGCCGCCGGCGGTGTGCGAGTATCCGTAGATGCCGCCGACCGCGGTCGCCTGCGCGTTCGCCTCGTGGCAGTTCCCGAACAGCCCCTGCTTGCAGAAGTGGCAGCGGCCGCAGGCGATGTTGAACGGGACCAGCACGTGGTCGCCGACCGCGAGATTGCGCACGCCGGAGCCGACCTCCTCAACAACGCCCGTGAATTCGTGGCCGAACGTCGTGCCGACGCGCGTATCCGGCACCATTCCATGGTACAGGTGAAGATCAGATCCGCAGACGCAGGTTCGCGTAACTCGGATGACCGCATCCTCAACATGCTCGCACACGGGGATCGGCTTGCGATCGACGCGCACGCGGTACGGCCCGCGGTAGTTCATCGCCAGCATGCTGGGGCTCCCTCGTCCACGACCGGGGAACCGCAGGTGGATGCCCAAGTTCCCGGCGGCCGCGGCGGGGCGCGAGGTGACGCGCGGCGGGCGGGCGCCCTCATCCGGCGGCCGGCCCTGCCTTCCGCGCCGGGCGGCTCACGAACCGGGAGCCGGCGAGCAGGAAGCGCCAGGGCGTCTCGGCGCCGCGGGTGATGCCGATGCGCCGGTCGCTGACCACGTCGCCGCCCCCGGAATCGCCCGCGGCGCGGGGCTCGAACCGGAACGGCGCCCGCGCGAGGGGCGCCCCGTCGAGCGCGTCGGTGACGCCGAGGGCCTGGCAGAGGCGGCCGGGGCCGGCGCAGAGGAGGCGCGGATCCTCCAGGCCGCGGCGCGCCCGCATGGCGGGAAGCCCCTCGGTCGGCGCGAGGGCCCGGAGCAGCACGGCGCTGCCGGGCTCGCAGACGAGGTTCAGGCACCAGTGCATCCCGTAGGAGCGGTACACGTAGGCGTGGGCCGGCGGGCCGAACATGCTGGCGTTGCGCCGGGTCGGGCCGCGGAAGCTGTGGGAGGCCGGATCGGTGCTGTCGTAGGCCTCGGTCTCGACGATGATCCCGCCGGCCGCGCCGACGAACAGGCGGGCGCCGATCAGGTCGGAGGCCACCGCGGCGGCGCTGCGGGCGAAGAAGGTGTCCAGCATCGGGGCTCCGGCGCGGGCGGCCCCGCGCGATCCGCGTCGCCGGGATCCGGCGAAACGCGGGCGATTAGAAATAAATCGGACGCAACGGAAGTCTTGCTGGTACGAGGGGCCCGTGAATGGCGGGCCCAGAACCGATCCCTTCGGACCTCCAGCATGGTGCGCACAGCCTCGATCGCGACGCTCCGGTCCGCAGAGTCGGGCGCGCAACCCCGGTCGGCCCCGCGCGCCGCGCGGCTCCGCCTGAACCTGCGGCGCCTCCGGCTGGCCAGCGGCCTGATCCTGTTCGGCTACGTGCTGACCCACCTGCTGAACCAAGCCCTGGGCAACGTCTCCCTCGACGCCATGGAGGACGGCCTCGACCTCGTCACGGCCGTCTGGCTCAACCCCGTCGGCCTGACGCTGCTCTACGGCGCCCTGGTGGCCCACCTGCTGCTCGGGCTCCAGGCCCTCTACGCGGCCCGCTTCTTCCACTGGCGGCCGTCCGAGACCCTGCAGCTGGTCTCGGGCCTGCTGATCCCGCCGCTGCTCATCAGCCACATCGTCGGGACCCGGGTCTCCTTCGTCACCGAGGGGCTCGACAAGGGCTACGCGCAGGAACTCTACGCCTTCTGGATCGCCTCGCCGATCCTCGGCCTGATGCAGGTCACGGTCCTGGTCGTCGCCTGGATCCACGGCTGCATGGGCCTGTATTTCTGGCTGCGGCTGAAGCCCGGCTTCGACCGCATGGCGCCCTGGCTGCTGGCGCTCGCGGTGCTGGTGCCGGTCCTGTCGCTGCTGGGCTTCGCGCAGGGCGGCCGGATGGTCATGACCCTGGCGCAGGATCCGGCGTGGCGCGCGGCGGCGCTCCAGCCGGTCCATGTCGGGCTGCCCGACCAGGTGGCGCGGCTCGCCGCCGTCCGGGACGGGCTGCTCGGGACCTACGCGGGCCTCGTGGCGGCGGTGATCGCGGCCCGCGGCGCGCGGACGCTCGCCGAGATCAAGCGCGGCACGATCCGGCTCAGCTACCCGGACGGACGGGTGGTGCGGGTACCCCGCGGCACGAGCGTGCTGGAGGCGAGCCGGCGCAACCGGATCCCCCACGCCAGCGTCTGCGGCGGCCGCGGCCGGTGCTCGACCTGCCGGATCCGGGTGACGGACGGCAGCGACGGGGCGCCGGCGCCCGGCCGCACCGAGCGGGCGGTGCTGGAGCGCATCGCGGCCGGCCCGGGGGTGCGCCTCGCCTGCCAGTTCCGGCCCGAGACCGACATGGCCGTGGTGCCGCTGCTGCCGCCGCAGCCGCGGATGCGCCAGGCCGACCTGCTCGACCGGGCGCAGTCGGGCGAGGAGCGCTTCATCGTGGCGATGTTCGTCGACCTGCGCGGCTCGACGCGGCTCGCCGAGGAGCGCCTGCCCTACGACACGGTGTTCATCATCAACCGCTTCCTCGGCGCGGTCGGCGACGCCGTGCGCGAGGCCGGCGGCTCGACCAACCAGTTCCTCGGCGACGGCCTGCTGGCCCTGTTCGGCCTGGAGACGGAGGCCGAGGCGGCCGCCCGGGAGGCCCTGAAGGCGATCGACCTCATCGCCGAGTCGGTCGACACGCTGAACGGGCTCCTGGCGGCCGACCTGGAGCACACCCTCCGGTACGGGATCGGCGTACATGCCGGCCCGGCGATCGTCGGCGAGATGGGCGACGCCACCGACGCCCGGTTCACGGCGCTCGGCGACACCGTCAACGTCGCGGCCCGGCTCCAGGGCCTGACCAAGGTCCTCGGCTGCGTGGCGGTGGTGTCGGAGGCGGTCTACGCGGCGGCCCGCATGGCGCCGGCGGAGATCCGGGACGTGACGGTGGACGGCCGGTCCGAGGCCGTCCGGGTCAGCACCCTCGGAAACGCCTGACGCGAACGTCTTTGCGAGCGGAGCGAAGCAATCCAGAGTGGCACCGCGGTTCTCGGCGTCGCGCATCCCCGGGTCGCTTCGCTGCGCGCGCAATGACGGGTGATCCGAGCGGACGGCGTGCCTCAGGCCCGCTGCCGGTGCGCCGCCCCGAGGCGCGGCGCCAGGGCCAGCATCAGCGGCACCACGGCGAGCGCCGTCCCGGCCGCCGCCACGGCCGCCCAGTGCGGGCCGGCCGCGTCGCCGAGCCGGCCGTAGAGCAGCGGTGCCGCCAGCGCGCTGCCGCCGAGCGTCCAGGTGTAGAACACCGCGAAGGCCCGCTCGACCCGGCCGCCGGGCGCCAGCTCCGGGACGGTCCCGTAGAGGACCGACGAGGTGCCGTTCAGCATCACGCCGAGCAGCGGCAGCAGGATCAGCCCGGGAGCCAGCGGCAGCACGATCACCGCCAGGATCGCCAGTGCCGTCCCGGTCTCGGTGAGGATCACGGTCCGGGTCACGCCGAGGCGTTCCCCGAGGCGCCCGCAGACCGCCTTGCCGAGCGCGCCGCCGACGAAGACCAGCGACAGGGCGAAGCCCACCGTGGTCAGCGCCGCGCCCTTTTCCTGCAGCAGGAACGGCAGGTAGAGCAGGAAGGCCGGCCGCGCGGCGTTGTCGAGCATGCCGATGGCGACGAGCAGCCGGAAGCCCGTGCCGCTCCCCGACCCGGTCGCGGACGGATGGGGCGCCGGACGCGCAGCGGCGCCGCCGCTGCGTGACGCCGGCTCACGCGGCAGCAGGCGCGCGACCGCGAGCGCGACCACGATCCCGGCGCCGGCGATCACCCAGAGCGCGTGCCGCCAGCCCGTCAGGGTCAGCAGCAGGCCGACCAGGGGCGGGACCGCCGCCTTCCCGAGATCGCCGGTGAAATTGTAGGTGCCGAGCGGCCCGCGGGCGCCGGGCCCGTAGGCCCGGGCGATCACCGCCGAGGCCAGGGGATGCTGGGTGCTGCTGCCCGCGCCGCCGAGCAGGAGCCCGATCCCGAGCCCGAGGAGGCCGCCCGAAGCCCCGGCGATCGCGTAGCCGGCCGCGCTGAGCACGGTGCCGAGCACCAGCACGGTCCGGACGCCCCAGGCCTGGGCGAGGCGGCTCGCCGGCATCTGCAGCGCCGCCAGAGCCCCGTTGTAGAGCGAGCGCAGGAACGCCAGGGCGACGTAGTCGAGGCCGAACTCCGCCTGCCAGACCGGCAGCAGCACGTAGATCAGGTCCGTGTAGCCGTCGTGCAGGGCGTGGTTCGCGCCGGTGGCCACCAGCGTGCGCCGGGCGTCCGACAGGGACATGGGTTCGGGAGACGCGGTCAGATCGGACGCGGCGGACATCCAGCCATCCTTCGTGGTGCGACGCCAGGATGGCGCCCTGGCCCGGAGCTGACAAACGACTTAAGCTGACGCTCGCGTGAGGAAACCTGACCCGTGCACCGCCGCCTGCCGCCGCTCAACGCCGTGAAAGCCTTCGAGGCGGCCGCGCGGCACGAGAGCTTCACCCGCGCCGCGCACGAGCTGCGGGTCACCCACGGGGCGGTCAGCCGGCACGTCCAGATGCTGGAGGGCTGGCTCGGGCTGCCGCTGTTCGAGCGCCACAACCGGCGCGTGGTCCTGACCGAGGCCGGCACGGCCTACGCCACCGAGATCGGCGCCGCCCTCGACCGGATCGCCCTGGCCACCGCCCGGCAGGCCGAGCGCGGACGGCCGCGCCTGCTGCACGTGAACGCGCTGGCGACCTTCACACTCCGCTGGCTGATCCCGCGCCTGTCGGGCTTCCAGCGGGCCAACCCGTCGATCGAGGTGCGGCTGACCACCTCGAACGTGCCCCTGGCGAGCCTCGCGGAGCCGTTCGACGTGGCGATCCGGGGCGGGCCGGACAGCCGGCCGGGCCACCGCGCCGAGCCGTTCCTGTCCGAGCGGCGCATCCCGGTCTGCAGCCCGGACCTGCTGCGGCGGCTGCCGCTCCGGGTGCCGGAGGATCTCCGGCAGCACACGCTGCTGCACGCCGCGACGCTGCCGCGGGTCTGGCCCGACTGGCTGCGCGCGGCGGGCGTCCCGGATCTGGCGCCGCGGGCCACGGTGACGCTGGAGCATTTCTACCTGACCCTCCAGGCCGCCCTCGACGGGCTCGGCGTCGCCATGGGGCCCGAGCGGCTGATCGCCGACGACGTCGCGGCCGGCCGCCTGACCCTGCCATTCCCGGGCCCGGCCCTGCCCGCGCGGAGCTACTACACCTACATCCCCGAGCCGCGAGCGGAGGATCCGGCGGTCCGGGCCTTCTGCGGCTGGCTCGCCGAGGCGGCGCGGCATCCGTAACGCTCCGTCATCGCGAGCGCAGCGAAGCGACCCAGGGCGGCGCGCCTTCCGTCCGGAGGGCACCGACTGGATTGCTTCGCTGCGCTCGCAAAGACGGCGGAGACGCGCATCAGGGATGGCGTGCCGCCTCCGTCCGGCGCATGGATCGGATCCGGAACGCCCCCGACCGCGTCGGGGTTGGCGTCAGACGCTTCTGCCGAAGGTGACCGCATGGCGCGCAAGCGTCTCCGCCCGACGATCGAGAGCCTGATCGAGTCCCTGGGGCGGCTCGGCGTCGCCCCGGAGGCGGTCGACCTCGACCGGCTGCTCGCCCAGCTCGACCTGCCCGATTACGGCGCCGAGGTCGACGACGACCGTGTCGCCCGGGCGCTCCGGGACATGCGGGCCGCCCGGGCCTTCGCGGAGACCGGCGTCCCGGCGATCCGGAAGGCGATCGCCAATCTCCGGGCCGTGGTCACCAAGGACCACCGCATCACCTGGCTGATCCGCACCGAGATCCCGCTCCTCGACAACGGCCGCCTGGACCTGCGCCTCGACGTGGCCCCCGAGCCGGAGGCGGCCGAGATCCTCGCCCGCATGGCCGCCCGGAACGACCCGACGCACCGCCTGGAGGCCCTGCGCGACGCCGTGGCGCGCACAGCCCTCCAGGCGACCCGCGCCCTGCACAAGCCGGTCGACCGGCTGCGGGCGCAGCTCCTCGTCGACCTGCGCGAGGTCGGGGCGGACGCCGCCGCCTACATCGCCCACATGGACCGCTCGCTCCGGTCGCGGGTCTTCACGTACGGCCCGAAGCTCGCCCGCGGCCTCAACGACACGCTCACCCCCGTCCGCCGCCACGCCAAGGCGGTGGCGCGCGAGGGCTCGCGCCTGCGGCGGCTGCGCGATCAGGTCGGCTTCGGCGCCTATATCGAGCGGTTCACCGCCGCCCGGCGCCTCGACCGGAAGATCGTGTTCCACATGGGGCCGACCAATTCCGGCAAGACCTACGCGGCGCTCCAGCACCTGACGGCGGCCGAGACCGGAGCCTACCTCGCGCCGCTCCGGCTGCTGGCGCTGGAGAACTACGAGACCCTGCGCGAGCGCGGCCTGCGCGCCGGCATGATCACCGGCGAGGAGGTGCTGGGCGAGGCGAACCCGACCCACACCGCCCGGACGATCGAGACCGCCGACCTGACGCGGCCGATCGACGTGGCGGTGATCGACGAGATCCAGATGCTGTCGGACCCCGACCGCGGCTGGGCCTGGACCAACGCGCTGTTCGGCGTCGCGGCGCGGACCGTGATCGTCTGCGGCTCCGACGACGCCCTGTCGTATGTCCGCCGCGCCGCCGAAGCGGCCAACGAGTCCCTGGAGGTGATCCCCTTCACCCGCAAGTCGCCGCTCCTGCTGCTGGAGGAGCCAGTGCCGTTGGAGAAGGTCGAGGCCGGGGACGCGGTCGTGGCCTTCTCCCGCCGGGCCGTGCACGAGAATCGCGAGGTCCTCGTCGCCCGCGGCCACCGGGTCGCGACGATCTACGGCGCCCTGTCGCCGGAGGTCCGCCGGGCCGAGGCCGCGCGCTTCCGCTCCGGCGAGGCCAACGTGCTGGTGACCACCGACGCGATCGGCATGGGGCTCAACCTCGGCCCGCTGAAGCGGATCGTGTTCTCGGCGGTGCGCAAGTGGGACGGGACCGCCGAGCGGGCGCTGACCCATTCCGAGATCCGGCAGATCGCCGGCCGGGCCGGCCGCTACGGCCACCAGGATGTCGGCTACGTGGCGGCGACCGACCCGTACGCCGCCGAGCCGATCCGCACCGCCCTCTCGGGCGCCCCGACGGCGCCGGCGGCCGACACGCGCTTCTTCGTCCGCCCGGATCTCGGGGCGATCCGCTCGGTGGCCGAGGAGATGCGCACGCACAGCCTGCACGAGGTGCTGACCCACTTCGCCCGGGCGACCTTCTACGCGGGCTCGCCGTTCCAGCCCTCGGCCCTGGAGGAGGTGCTGGAGGTCGCCCGGATCGTCGACCGGGCGCGGCTGCCGATCGAGGAGAAGTTCGCCTTCTCGGTCTGCCCGATCGACCGGCGCGACGAGATCGCCATGGGGCTGCTGGAGCGCTGGTGCCAGGCGCGCGCCGCCGGCCTCACGGTCCCGGCTCTGCGCGGCAACCTCTCGGGCGCGCTCGACTACCAGGAGCGGACCGTGAAGCTCGCCAGCGCCTATCTGTGGCTGTCGCGGCGCTTCCCCGAGACCTTCGATGACGTGGACGCCATCCGCCACATGCGCGGCCGGGCCAACGACGCCATCGAGCAGCACCTGCGGGAGACAGCGACCCGCAAGGCCGAGCGGCGCAGCCGCCGGCCGGTCGGGGCACGGTGAGACGCGGCATCGGAACATGAAAAAAGCCCGCTGCGCGTTCAGCGCAGCGGGCTTTGTCAGATGACGTTGGTTGCGGGGACAGGATTTGAACCTGTGACCTTCAGGTTATGAGCCTGACGAGCTACCGGGCTGCTCCACCCCGCGCCAAGTCTGTGCGGCTGGTCCGGGTCGACGCGGGCTCTGTGTGAGCGTGCGCCGTGTCCGGAGGCCGGATCGGTGTTCGTGTCGAGGGAAGGTGTGTGTATTGCGATGGGCGGGTCTGGCGGCGACCGACTCTCCCGTGTCTTGAGACACAGTACCATAGGCGCTGGCGTGTTTAACGGCCGAGTTCGAGATGGGATCGGGTTCTGGGCACGCCGCTCAGGCCACCAGACCGGCGCATCGCAACTTGTTTGGCACTGGGCGTCGCAGGGTGCTGCGACGGCGAGTGCTGTGTTCGGCAAGCAGGCAGCGTCATCGCTGCGGGTCTTCTTATAACCGTGGCTGTGTGCCCGTCACCCGCTTTGCAGCGGCTGCCGGTCACACACGGACACGGATCACGAGAGCGATCAAGCCAATCGGGCGATTAGTACCGGTCGGCTCAACGCGTCACCGCGCTTGCACCCCCGGCCTATCGACGTGGTCGTCTTCCACGGCCCTCAAGGGAGGTCTCG
>NZ_JBKFAK010000288.1:0-255 GCF_053345595.1 Methylobacterium sp. D54C | reverse complement strand
GACCGAAGGCCGTGCTCGCCTATCTGGCGCGCTACACCCACCGCGTCGCCATCTCCAGCCGCCGCATCCTCACCTTCGACGGGGCGAGCGTCAGCTTCCGCGTCAAGGACTACCGGCGCGACGAGGCCGGGCGGCCGCGGGTCATGACCTTGTCGGCCGCGGAGTTCATCCGACGCTTCCTGCTCCATGTCTTGCCGCGCGGCTTCCTCCGCATCCGGCACTACGGCTTTCTCACGGGCTCGAACCGGACGGCAG
>NZ_JBKFAK010000287.1:0-255 GCF_053345595.1 Methylobacterium sp. D54C | reverse complement strand
GACCGAAGGCCGTGCTCGCCTATCTGGCGCGCTACACCCACCGCGTCGCCATCTCCAGCCGCCGCATCCTCACCTTCGACGGGGCGAGCGTCAGCTTCCGCGTCAAGGACTACCGGCGCGACGAGGCAGGGCGGCCGCGGGTCATGACCTTGTCGGCCGCGGAGTTCATCCGACGCTTCCTGCTCCATGTCTTGCCGCGCGGCTTCCTCCGCATCCGGCACTACGGCTTTCTCACGGGCTCGAACCGGACGGCAG
>NZ_JBKFAK010000286.1:0-255 GCF_053345595.1 Methylobacterium sp. D54C | reverse complement strand
AGGAAAAGTTCTCCCGCACCAAGCCGCACTGCAACATTGGCACGATCGGCCACGTCGATCACGGCAAGACGTCTCTGACGGCGGCGATCACGAAGGTCCTGGCCGAGACGGGCGGGGCGACGTTCACGGCCTACGACCAGATCGACAAGGCGCCTGAGGAGAAGGCGCGCGGGATCACGATCTCGACGGCGCACGTGGAGTACGAGACGCAGAACCGTCACTACGCGCACGTGGACTGCCCCGGCCACGCCGACT
>NZ_JBKFAK010000285.1:0-255 GCF_053345595.1 Methylobacterium sp. D54C | reverse complement strand
AGCGCGGCCAGGTCGTGTGCAAGCCGGGTTCGGTGAAGCCGCACTCGAAGTTCAAGGCCGAGGCGTACATCCTGACCAAGGAGGAGGGCGGCCGCCACACGCCGTTCTTCACCAACTACCGGCCGCAATTCTACTTCCGGACCACGGACGTGACCGGGATCTGCACGCTGCCGGAGGGCACCGAGATGGTGATGCCGGGCGACAACGTGACCATGGACGTGGCGCTGATCGTGCCGGTGGCCATGGAGGAGAAGC
>NZ_JBKFAK010000284.1:0-255 GCF_053345595.1 Methylobacterium sp. D54C | reverse complement strand
TCGCTATCGGTCGCTGAGGAGTACTTAGGCTTGGAGGGTGGTCCCCCCATGTTCAGACAGGATTTCACGTGTCCCGCCCTACTCGAGTCCTGTGTATCGTCCGTCCCGTACGGGGCTGTCACCCATCCTGCCGGCCTTTCCAGACCGTTCCGGTAAACTCAACACAGGCACTGGCCTGATCCGCGTTCGCTCGCCACTACTGACGGAGTCTCGTTGATGTCCTTTCCTCCGGGTACTGAGATGTTTCAGTTCCCC
>NZ_JBKFAK010000283.1:0-255 GCF_053345595.1 Methylobacterium sp. D54C | reverse complement strand
ACAAGTTTCCCGAGGCGACGTCCGCCAGCACCTGCTTCTCCAAAGAGAGATCGGCGACGAGCCGGCGCAACCGAGCGTTCTCACGCTCCAAATCCTTCATCTTCTTGGCTTGATCGACTTGCAGGCCACCGTACTCCTTGCGCCAGCGGTAGTAGCTCTGCTCGGAGATCTCCGCCTCCCTACATGCAAGGGCTAAACTCTTACCCTGGGCTGTCTGCACCTCGATCTGGCGCAGCTTCAGCACAACCTGCTCCG
>NZ_JBKFAK010000282.1:0-255 GCF_053345595.1 Methylobacterium sp. D54C | reverse complement strand
TGGCGCGGGGCCTGCGGCACGCGCTCGAACTGGCGGCCCGGCTCTCGGCCGGAGACGCGGCCGAGGTGCCGCCGCTCGCCCAGCGCGTGGTGACCGGGCTGGCCGATCAGATCGGTGCCTTGCAGATTCAGCTCACCCGACTGGAGAAGGAGTTGCTCGCCTGGCATCGGGACAGCGACCTGTCGCAGCGCCTGGCGACGATCCCGGGTGTCGGCATCGTGTCGGCAACCGCGTTGGCCGCCTCGGTGAGCGAGC
>NZ_JBKFAK010000281.1:0-258 GCF_053345595.1 Methylobacterium sp. D54C | reverse complement strand
CTGACGAGCTACCGGGCTGCTCCACCCCGCGCCAAGTCTGTGCGGCTGATCCGGGTCGACGCGGGCTCTGTGTGAGCGTGCGCCGTGTCCGGGGGCCGGATCGGTGTTCGTGGTGAGGGAAGGTGTGAGTCTTGCGATGGGCAGGTCTGGCGGCGACCGACTCTCCCGTGTCTTGAGACACAGTACCATGGGCGCTGGCGTGTTTAACGGCCGAGTTCGAGATGGGATCGGGTTCTGGGCACGCCGCTCAGGCCACCA
>NZ_JBKFAK010000280.1:0-261 GCF_053345595.1 Methylobacterium sp. D54C | reverse complement strand
TGATGCGGCCGGCATAGGGCACCGAGATGGCGCCGTCGCGCCCGACGGGCTGCTCGGGGATGAGGGCGGACTTGGATCCGGCGGAGAAGCGGTCGGCGACGAGGGGTCCGGAGAACAGGCCGCCGGACCCGGCCTCCCAGACGGAGACCGAGACCATGTCGCCGATGCCGATCACCGGCTCGGAGGAGGGGCGATGGTCGCCGAAGGAGGCGAGCAGGCTGTCGAGGGGGCGGCCGCGCAGGGCCTCGACCACGGAGGGGG
>NZ_JBKFAK010000279.1:0-264 GCF_053345595.1 Methylobacterium sp. D54C | reverse complement strand
CGATGCCGGTGCCCCCCGGCATCGCCGCGGTGATCGCCACGACCTTGTCGTCGGCGTCGGCCGCCTTGATCAGGCTCTCGCCGAACACCCGCGTGTAGGCCGGCGCGTTCGGCTTGGCCTTGGCCTGGACCCCTGAGACCACGTCGAACTTGACCACGCCGTGGTAGCGGTCGGCCGAGGCCTCGGCGGGCGCGTAGCCCTTGCCCTTCTGGGTGACGACGTGGAGCAGGATCGGGCCGTGCTCGGCGTCGCGGACGTTCTTGA
>NZ_JBKFAK010000028.1:0-54793 GCF_053345595.1 Methylobacterium sp. D54C | reverse complement strand
ACGCGTAGGGACGCCCCGACCCCGCCACCACCGCCATCAGCGCCCGCGCCGCGCCCCAGCGCAAGCCCGCCAGCGAGTGCACGTGGATCAGGACCGGCGCCAGCTGCCCGACGAACTCCGCGAGCTCGGCCGCGTCGCGCGGCAGGTACAGGCTGTCGAGGTTGGGCAGGTACAGGAACTCGGGGCCGCGATACGAGACGTGGACCTCGAGGTTGCGGGTCCGGTCGACCTGCAGCAGCACCACGCTCAGGCCCTCGGCCCGGGCCTGCGCGACCATGTCGTCGATGTGCCGCTGGATGCCCCCGCCCCAGCTGTGGGTCACGTACAGCAGCGCCCGGCCGGCGAAGTGCCGGGCCAGCCGCGCCCGGTCGAGCCGCGCCCGCCCGCGCCGGCCGGGATCGGCCTGGACGAACTGCCCGACCCGGGCCGGGTAGTCGGGGTGCTTGGCGAGCAGCGCCGCCTGGCCCTGGTCGTACTCGCCGCCCGCGTCGAGCCCGAACGAGATCTGGCCGGCATGGTGGACGAACACGTCCTCGGCGAGCAGGTTGACGAAGCCGGCCTTGGTGGCGCGCAGGCACCAGTCGTTCTCCTCGCCGTAGCCCTTGCCGAAGGCCTCGGCGTCGAGGTCGCCGACGGCGTCGAGGGCGGCGGCGGTCATGTACATGCAGAAGCCGACGCCGGTGGGCACGGGCACGGCGCGGCCGCGGTTGACCTGCGCGGCCACGCGGTCGAGGTCGGGCCGGGCGATCTCCAGCGGCATGGTGTTGTTGGCGTTGAAGCGCGGGTAGGAGCAGATCGTGGCGTTGTTGGACAGGGGCGTGACGCTGCCCACGGGCAGCCCCGCGCCCATCCCTGCGCCGGCCCCTGCCCCGGCCTCTGCTTCCGTGCCGGACCCGGCCTGAGGGTCTGCCTGCGGTTCGGCGTGGGCGACGAGGCGGTCGAGCCAGTCGCCGAAGACTTCAGCGTCGGAGTTGAGCAGGACGACGGCGCGGCCCTGGCGCAGGCCGAGGGCGCGGTTGACCGAGCGGACGAAGCCGAGGTTGTGCTCGTTCTCGACGAGGTGGAACAGGCCGCGGCCGGCGAGGGCGGCCAGCTCCGCGGTGAGCTGCGGGTCGGGGGAGCGGTCGTTGACGGCGAGCAGGGTGAAGGGGGTGGCCTGGGGCGCCGACAGGCAGGCGTGGAGGGCGCGCAGGGTCTCGCCGCGGCCCTTGTAGACGGGGACGATGACGACGACGCGGGCCTGCGCGATGGGCAGGGCCGGGGGCAGGCGGTCCCATTCGTCGGCGGCCGGGGCCTCCATGGGCGGGTAGGTGCCGAGATCCTCGGGGCAGCCCATCAGCCCGGCGGCCCGGCCCGCGCGCACGTAGTGCAGGAACGGCGACTCCCCGGGACCCAGCAGGTGCCCGTAGGCCCGGCGGTAGAAGCGGGTCGAGAAGGTCTTGCTCGGGTCGCGGTCCTCTTCCTGGCCGTGGGACAGGAAGTGGATCGCCGGGCCATTCTCGAAGCCGCGCGTGTCCGGGTAGCGCTTGAGGTACCAGGGCGCGTCGAAGAGCGGCTCGATCAGGCGGGCCTGCTCGAACAGGTCGGCGTCCTCCTCGGCCGGCGGCGCGCCGTAGCGCGGATCGAAGGCGTCGCCCGCGAGGTCGTCGCCCCGCAGCAGGGCCCGGGCGAGGTGGTGGACGAAGGGCGCGAGGCCCGTCGCCTCCGCGGAGGGGTGGTGCGCGCGGTAGGCCCAGCCGTTGAAGTCGGGCCTGGGGTTGCGGCCCTTCCGCCAGCCGGTGTCGCAGTAGTCGCGCACCGCGTCCTCCGCCTCCGACAGGCCGTAGCGCGCCCGGTAGAAGCCGTGGTCGAAATGCCCCGCCACCAGACGCGCCTGCAAATCCAGGAACGCGTCCCGGTCGAGAGTCTCCTGCCCGATCGCCCCGAGCCAGGCCGTGTCCTCGACCGGCGCCCGCGCCGGCCGCAGCCCGCAGACCCGCAGCAGCGCCGCCAGCGTCGAGCGCCCCGGGCCCGGGTCGCGCAGCTCCCGCCAGCCCGCCTCGGCGAAGTGCAGGAACGGCTCGCGCCCGCCCACGTCCGGGTAGGTCGCCCGGTACCAGTCCGCGTCCACCGCCGGCAGGTTCAGCCGGTGCGGCTCAGCGAACGGCTCGGCCCCCGTCAGCCGGGTCTCGGCGACGTAGCGGAAGAACGGGTCGTCGCTGACCGCCCGGCTGCCGGACCGCGCCTGCACGTAGCCGGCCGGGTCGAAGTCCGGCCGCGGGCCGATCCGCGCCCGCCAGCCCTCCGCCACGTAGTGGCGCAGCAGCGCCGCGTCCGAGGCCCCGGCCAGCGCCTCGGCCTGCGGTCCGGGCAGGCGCCGCCGGTAATGGGCGGCGTCGAAGTAGGGGGCGAGCGTCTCGATCCGCAGGGCGAGCGCGGCCTCCGGGTCGGGGCGGGCGGGTCCGCCGTGAAGGACGTAGTGCACCAGCGGGTTCCGGGTGGCGAAGGTGATCCCGCGGCTGAAGCAGTAGGCCAGGGTGTCGAACTGCGGCGCCGGCTCGCGGCCCTCGCGCCAGCCGGAGGCCATGTAGTGGTCGACCGGGTCGACGCCGGCGGCGGCGAGGTCGGGGTTGCCGGCGAGATAGTAGGCGCCGTCGACGAGGCGGCGGGCGAGGCGGTGGGCCTCGGCCGTGTCGGGCTTGGGCAGGGCGGCCGCCTCCCCCTCCCCTTCACGTCCGGCGCGGCGGCGCGCGAGGGCGTGCAGGAGCGGGTTGATGCCGGCGCGGGCGAGGTGGGGATGGCGGGCGAGGTAGGCGGCGGAGTCGAAGTCGGGGCGCGGGTCGCGCCCCGCGCGCCAGCCGTGGACGAGGTAGTCGCGCACCGGGTCGGCCGCGATCCCGTACCAGCTCGCGTAGAACGCCGCGTCGAAGTGGGCTGCCAGGGCGGCGATCTGCGCGTCCGCGGTGACGAGATCGTCCGCCGCCGGCAGGCCGCGGCGGGCGGCCAGCCGGATCAGCGGGTTGCCGCTCGCGCGGACCGGGCCGGATCGCGCCCAGCGATGGTACAGGCCGCGGATCCGCTTCAACGCGCGGCGCCCGCTCTGTCGCGCGACAGCCGCCGATCGCGGTCGGAGGCCGTGCCGGAAGAGGTGCTTTGTTCGAGACCTGAGGCTCGGGTGAGCATGTGTTCGCGCGGGCTGGATCGAAGGCGTGTCGGCGCGCCGGGCAAGGGGCCGCGCCGACGGCCCATCGCCCTAACGGAACGCGCGCGCGGGGTAAACAACGGCGCCCCCTGCCCCGCGTCCCGCGCGCGCCGCCGGTGCGGTCAGATCAGGTCGGAGCGCCACGTCACGTTCTCCCGCACGATCCGCGCGGGGTTGCCGGCGGCCACGCAGTAGGCCGGCACCGTCCCGGTGACCACAGCGTGCGCGCCGACGATCGCGTTGTCGCCGATGACCGTGCCCTTGAGCAGGGTGGCCTGATTGGCGATCCAGACGTGGTTGCCGACCCGCACGGGCTTGGCCGGGTTCAGCCGCGTGCCGGTGTCCCGGGTGACGATGGAGTGGAAGTCGCTCGTCGTCATCCAGACGCCCGACGCGATCGAGCAGTCCGTGCCGATCTCGATCACCTCTCCCTCGACGGGGTTGAGATGGACGAGCCCCGTGAAGCCGGTCCGGTCGCCGATGCGCAGCACCGAGCCGGGGCCGATATAGATGTTGGCCATCGACAGCCGCACGTCCTCGCCGACGTCGAACCGACAGTTCGACTCGATGACGATGTGCATGTCCTTGTCGGACACGCAGCCCCTGCCTATGCGGATGTAGTTATTGTCGCCGTTGACGTAGATCTTTCCCGCTTGGCTGTGCTGATCCCGCGAATCAATGTCGATGACATTATTCTCCCCTTTGTCGAAGATATTCAAAGACATAATTCGCTCTGCGGGATCTATGAACGCCCCTGGGTGCGGCGCGGCCGACGCCCCGGAGCGGACGGCCGCAAATCGAACCCGCGGAAGGAAGCTCGCCTTCTGACATGACGATTACGGTATCGGCGTGCCGAGATCGGGATCCGTCGACATTCGGCGGTCGCGCCGATGCCTCCCAGCCGGCATCAGCGCTTCAGGAATGTCTCTAAGCCATCGGGCGCTGTCCTCACAACTCGCGCGGGGATCGGGCGCCCGTGGCCGGGCGCGGTCGGCGCGCCTCTCCGCGGCTGTTGACGCCGGGAGGCACCTGTGAGGTATGCCGTCAGCCAGCGAAATCATGGGATGAGGCCGTCCGATGGCTGAGGACAACACCCTGACGAAGGCCCTGGTGGACGTTCGGGCGCGCAGGGCCGCGCTGCAGAGCGACTACGACCGGATCGCGGCCGAGCTGACCAAGCTCCGGGCGGCGGAGGCGGCGCTGACCTCCATCGTCGAGGGCATCCCGTTGGAGGCCTCCGGTCTCTACGCGCCCGAGGGACCGCGGGCCGCCGCGGCCGACCGCGCCGCGCCCGCCTCCGGCGGACGGCGGGGCGCCCGCGGCCCCCGGGCCAACTCGGCCAAGGGGCGGCTGAAGGCGCTGCTCGGCTCGGCCGGCCCGCAGGGCCTGTCGCACGCCGAGATCGCGGAGCGGCTGCCCGACGTCGCGCCCAACACCCTCAACACTTATCTCAGCATGCTGGTGACCGGCGGAGAGGCGATCCGGAACGGCGACTTCTTCACCGCCGCCGCAGCCCCCGACGGGACCGAGGACGGTGACGCCGAGGCCGACCCGGAGGCGGAGGAAGAGGTCCGGCACGACGCCGCCGCGGAGTGACACCGGCACCAGGCTCGGACAGGGCCGTCCGATACGGTCCCGCGCCCGCCACGCCTCCGGGTCAGGCGGCCGCCGACATCCGGCGGATGATCGGCAGCATCAGCGCGCTCGGAGCGGCGGCCGGCACGGGGAAGATCGTGGCGGTCTGGTCCGTCTTCACCCGGGGCAACCGCTCGATCACGGTCCGCAGATTCGGGAGCGTCCGCGCCAGGATCGCGGCGAGCGTCTCGCCCGCGATCTTGGCCATGACGTACTCCAGGGTGTCGCGGGGCGCCTCGTCGATGGCGCTGGTCGACGGGTAGAAGGCCGCCACGGCGTCGCTGCGCTCCAGGCAGAACTGGCTCAGCTCGTAGAACGCACTGTTGTAGACGCGCATCATCTCGTCCAGGCAGGCCGGCTCGAAGGGGGCGCGCTTCTGGCGGAAGATGCGGGGCGTCGCGAAATGGTAGAGCTGCGACGGGCGCATCGCCAGCGCCGCGAGCTGCGCGGCAGCTGGCTCGGCGGCGTCGTAGCGCAGAACCTGGCAGCGCCCGCCGGCGTCGCGGATCTCCCGGGCGATCGCCTCCGCCTCGTCGGCGCCGGATGCGTAGGTGATGCAGACCGCCCCGCCCCCGGCGGCGATCAGCTTGGCGGTCGCGGCGCCGAGGCCCCGGGACCCGCCGACGATCAGCGCCGACACCGCCGCGAAGGCGCCCGGCTCCACCAGCGCCGCGAGGTCCCGCAGGCTCTCCTGCTCCACCGGCCGCGGGCGGACGAAGCCCTCGACCCGGGCGACGAGGCCGGGGCCGACGGCGTCCAGCGTCACCGATTGCAGCATCGGCTGGAACCGCTTCACCGCGTAGCCGAGGCGCGAGCCGGTGCCGCTCTCTGTGACGGTCACGTCGATCTTCGAGAGGATCGAGTGGAGGCCGGGCACGAACATGCCGACGAGCGTCGAGAGGCCGCCCAGGGCCGCGACCCGGCCGGGGCCGAGGGCGCGGGCGAGGCGCGGCGCCAGCGCGGCGATCGCCGCCGGGTCCGGCAGCGCGAAGGCGCCGGCGAGGCCCGGCAGTGCCGCCGGATCGCGGGCGACCGGCTCGGCGGGGATCGCGGTCGGCGCCGCCTCGACCGGTTGGTCCGGGGCCCGGTCCGCCGCGAAGGTCGCCTGGATCGTCAAGGTGCGCACGCCGTCCACCGCCAAGGACAGGCGCAGCTGCCGCGCGTCCGCCTCGTGGACCGTCAGGACGGTGCGGTCCCCGACCAGCACGAACCGCTCGAAGCGCATCTGGAGCGTCGCGAGCCGGTCGAGGGGATGGGCGTCGGCGCAGGCATCGAGGGCCCAGAGGGCGGCGTGGACGCCGTGGACGGCGCGCTCGCCGGCCAGCGTCCGCCGGGCCATCCGCGCGTCCATGTGCATCGGGTTCACGTCGCCGGTCGCCCGCGCGAAGGCGGCCTGATGGGCTTCGGTCCAGGTCCGCGTCGTCGCGGCGGCGTCGTCCGAACCGGATCCGTTCATCGCGCAGCTCCTCCTCGGCCAGTCCCCGCTCCGGCCGGGCTGGCCGGCCGCCGGATGCCCGGCCCCTTGCTTTATGGCACGCGATCTCGCAAGAGGGCGGCGCTCGCACGCACGGAAAGGGGCCGGTCGATCGCCGGAGGGCAGGCATCCGCAGGGTGTCGCAGGGACCGGTATCGAGGATGACCACGGCTCGCGCCCTGTCGATCGGTTTCGTCGGTAACGTCGTCACCAACCCGTTCGGGAAGGTGGCGGGCCGCCTCGCGGATCTCGCCACGGTCTCGTGCGAGCATCTCCCCATCGGGCAGATCGAGCAGGTGCTGGCGGGGCCCGCCGCCGCCGACGTCCTGATCGTGCATCTCGACCACCGCTGGTTCTTCGACGTCGCCCCGGACGAGGCGGCCGTGGACCGCGCGCGCGGCCTCGCCGAGCTGGTCTCGGCGCGGCTCGCCCGGGCGCCGGGCACGATCATCCTCAACACCGTGCCGTTCGTGCCGGTCTCGTCCGTCGAGAGCGACCTCCACGACCAGCTTCAGGCGCTGGCGCGGGTGAACGCGGTGCTGTTCGACCTCGCCCGGGCGCAGGAGCGGGTCAGCGTCGTCGACGCCGCCGGCGCCCTGGCGCTGCTCGGATTCGCCAACGCCTTCCGCGAGCGCAACCGGTACATGTACCAGATGCCCTACGCCCCGGCCGCCGTGGACGCGCTCAGCGAGCGCTACGCCGACGCCGTCGCGGCGCGGCTGCGGGCACGGCGCAAGGTGGTGGTGGTCGACGCCGACAACACCCTCTGGGGCGGCGTCGTCGGCGAGGACGGCGTCGAGAACCTGGAGGTCGACAGCGACTATCCGGGCATCGTCCACACCCAGCTCCAGCGCCAGCTCCTGCGCCTGAAGGGCCTCGGGATCCTGCTCTGCGCGGTGACGAAGAACAACGAGGAGGATTTCCGCGCGGTCTTCGCCCAGCGCGCGATGCCGCTCCGCCTCGACGATTTCGTGGCCTACCGCAGCAACTGGACGGAGAAGAGCGAGAACATCCGCGACCTCGCCGCGGCCCTGAACCTCGGCCTCGACAGCTTCATCTTCCTCGACGACAACCCCTTCGAGATCGAGGAGGTCCGCGCCCGCCTCCCCGGAGTTGAGTGCCACCTGTTCGACCGGACGCGCCCCGAGCAGGCGCTCACCCTCCTCGACGGGATCGCGTCGCTGCGCGCCCGGAACGTCACCGCCGAGGACCTGGCCAAGACCGAGCAGTACCGCGGCGAGGCTCAGCGCCAAGAGCTGCAGCGCTCCGCCGCCTCGATGGACGAGTACCTCGCCTCCCTCGAGATCCGGGTGCACGTCGCCCGCAACAACCCGGGCTCCCTGCGGCGGGTCACGCAGCTGATCAACAAGACCAACCAGTTCAACCTGACGACCCGGCGCTACACCGAGGATGAGGTCGCCACCGCCATGCGGGAGGGCGGCGTCTACGCGGCCCGGGTGGTCGACCGGTTCGGCGACATGGGCATCGTCGGGGTCGCCATCATCCGGGGCGGCGAGCTCGAGACGTTCCTGATGAGCTGCCGGGCGCTCGGACGCCGCATCGAGGCCCAAATTCTGCGCCACGTCTGCCAGCAGGAGGGCGATCGGGACCTGAAGGCCCGGTATCGCCCGAGCGCGAAGAACCGGATGGTCGAGAGCTTCCTCGACGACAACGGCTTCGAACCCTTGAGCGCTGGCCCCGAGGGCAAGACGTACCGACTGACACGAGGACCGGATGACACCCCCTACATCCACATCGTCGCGGAGTGACCGCGGCGCCGTCGAGGCGGCTGCCCGCGCGACCTTCGCGCGGCTCGTCGAGACCTGGGGGCGCCCGGACCTGGAGAATCCCGGGCCCGAGGACGACGTCTACGAGCGGCTCGATTCCTTCGCGGTGGTAGAGCTCCTCCTCGAGACGGAATCCGAGATCGAGCGGACGGTCGGCCGCTACGTGCCGCTCGCCAACGAGAGCATCCTCGACAGCACGAAGTCGCCGCTCCGCCGCTTCCAGGGCTGGATCGACTACGTCGCCGAGACGGTCGAGCATGGCTGACCTGCGGTTCTCGCGCGCGACCCTGGCGGGGCTCGTCACCACGGTCGGCGCGCGCGTCCAGGCCTTCGACGACGAGGCGGCCGGACTCGGGCTCGCCCCCGAGGAGGCGGAGCGCCTCAAGCGGGCCATGGGCTTCGCGACCCGGCACATTGTCGCCGATCCCGCCACCACGACGGCGGATCTCTGCCTGCACTCGGCGCGCCACCTCCTGCGCGGTCTCGACCTGCAGCCCGACGCCGTCGACGGCCTGATCCTCGTCACCCAGACGCCGGATTACAGCTCCCCGTCGACCGCGATCGGGATGCAGCATCGCCTCGGCATGCGGACCGACACGCTCTGCTTCGACATCCGCCTCGGCTGCAGCGGCTTCGTCTACGGGTTGTCGGTCGCCTACAGCCTGGTCGAATCCGGCGTCGAGCGCGTCCTCCTCTGCGTCGGCGACGTCGCGAGCCGCATGGTCGCGACCGGGGACCGATCGATCACGCCGATCATGGGCGACGCCGGCGCAGCGGTGCTGATCGAGCGGCGCGAGAGCGAGAGCTTCTTCCAGCTACACAGCGACGGCTCGGGCGAGAAGGCCCTGTTCATCCCGCACAGCGGCCTCCGGGCCGACGCCGAGGATGCCGACAAGCCCGGCACCATGCACATGGACGGGGCGCAGGTCTTCAACTTCACCCTCAAGCGCGTGCCGCCGCTGATCGAGGGCATCCTGGCCTTCTCGGACACGCGCGCCGAGGACGTCGACTTCCTGGTCCTGCACCAGCCGAACAAGTACATCCTCAAGAACCTCCAGCGACGCCTCGGGCTCGACGACAGCAAGCTTCCGACCGGCACCCAGTCGGTCTACGGCAACCAGAACTCGGCCTCGATCCCCGGCACGATCTCGGGCTTCCTCGCGGAAGCCTATGCGGGCCGGCGGGTGCGCTCGCTGCTCGCCGGATTCGGGGTCGGGCTGAGCTGGGGAGCCTGCACGATCACCACCGACCGGATCTTCGCGCCCCCGGTCATGACCTACGAGGAGACCATCAAATGACCGAGGGCGCATTCTTGGACGAACTCGGCACGATCCTCGACCAGCCAGGGCCGCTCGCTCGCGGGCAGAGCCTCGGGGAGATCGAGACCTTCGACTCGCTCGGCATCCTCAACATCATGGCGCTCTACGACACGCTGGGCCTCGAGGTGGATCCGCAGCGGATCGCCGGGGCGGCGACCACCGACGACCTGATCGCGCTGGCCGGCGCGAAGCTGCAGGCCTGAGCCGATGTCTGAGCCGTTGCCAGGGGAGCACGTCCTCGTCGTCGGGGCCAGCAGCGGCATAGGCCGCGCCGTCGCCGAGCGCTTCCGCGCGGGCGGCGCGCGGATTACCGCCCTCGCCCGGCGGGCGGACCGGCTCGCCGAGTTGGAGGCCCTCGGCTGCGCCGCCGTCGCGGCCGACGTCACCGACCTTCCGACGATCGGCGGCGTGCTGCAGGCGGCGGTGGCCGAGCGGGGGCTCCTGACCGGGCTCGTGTACTGCGCGGGCGTCCAGGTCATCAAGCCGATGCGCAGCCTCGGCGTGGAGGAGGTCGAGCGCCTCTATCGCACCAACCTCGTCGCGCCGACCCTGTTCGCCGCCGCCTTCGGCAGCGCCCGCGTCTCGACCCGGGACGCGGTGTTCTGCGCGGTCTCGTCCGTCGCGGCGCAGCGGCCTGAGCCAGCGATCGTGCCCTACGCCGCCTCCAAGGCGGGCCTCGACGCCTTGATCAAGGGGCTCGCCCGGGAACTCGCACCCCGGCGCGCCGTCGGCGTCGCCCCCGGCTGGCTCGACACCGAGATGACCCAGGCCCATGCCCGCCTGTACGGCGCGG
Source organism: Methylobacterium sp. D54C (assembly GCF_053345595.1). Taxonomy (NCBI): domain Bacteria; kingdom Pseudomonadati; phylum Pseudomonadota; class Alphaproteobacteria; order Hyphomicrobiales; family Methylobacteriaceae; genus Methylobacterium; species Methylobacterium sp. D54C. The sequence continues at coordinate 44,604 of NZ_JBKFAK010000028.1, read as the reverse complement.
AGTTTATGGAGGCGCTTGAGAAGCGTAGCCCCGTGGGCGCCGCGACCGTCGAATCCGTGGTCGACGCCATCGCGTTCCTGATGTCGCCGCAAGCCCAGCACGTCACCGGCGAGATCCTCCGGGTCGATGGCGGGGCCATGCTGTGACCGGGCCGGGGCAGCGTCTCGCGCTGATCGGCGGCGGCGGATTCTCCAAGGAGATCGCCGAGGTCGCGCAAATGTGCGGCTACACTGTGGATGCAACTTATTCGAGCCAGCCGAGTGCGCAGGTCGGCACCTACCGGGGCTATCTCGACGAACTGCTGGCTGACCGCGCCGCGTATGCAGGTGTGGCCCTGGCCGTGGGCGGGGTGAGCCGGGCGGCAATCCAAGCGCGGACCGAGATTATCGCGTGGCTCGACCGCCACGCCCTGCCCTGCCCGCCCCTGGTTTCGCCGCATGCAATCGTTAGCCAGGGCGTCGCTATGGGTGCGGGTGCGTTCGTGGCGCACGGGGTAATCGTCAACGTCGATGCGCGGTTGGGGCGGTTCTGTGTGGTGAACACTGGCGCGATCATCGGACACGATGCCGAGATCGGCGACAACACAACAATCTCGCCGGCGGCGTTTATCGGTGGGCGCTGCGCGATCGGCGCGGACAGCTTGGTCGGCCCGCTGGCCAAGGTGCTACAGGGGCTCAAAGTCGGCGAACGGGCGATGATAGGCATGGGCTGTACCGTGCTACGCGCCGTGCCCGATAATGGCGTGATCTGGCCGAGGCCGGATAATCCTGTGCTCGCATCAGATCGCGGGTGAGCCGATCCGAGCCTGACTGGTTAGTGACGTCCCCCTGACGTCCCCCCATCGCTTTGGTCCGGCGTGAGTGCGAGTTTTCCGGTTTTGTGAGACCCTGACGGGAGGAGCAGAGCCGTGAAGAAGAGCAGGTTCACCGAAGAGCAGATCGCCTTCGCGCTGAAGCAGGCCGAGACCGGGACACCGGTTGCGGAGGTGCTGCGCCGGATGGGCATGTCCGAGCAGACATTCTACCGCTGGAAGAAGCTCTACGGCGGCTTGGGCACAGGCGAGTTGCGGCGGCTGAAGCAGCTCGAGGACGAGAACCGCAAGCTCAAGCAGCTCGTGGCCGATCTGAGCCTCGACAAGCACATCCTGCAGGACGTGCTCGCAAAAAAGCTCTGACGCCTGATCGGCGACGCGCGCTCGTGCACCAGGTTCAGGAGTCGCACGGGGTGAGCGAGCGGCGCGGCTGCGCCGCGCTCGGCGTCGGCCGGTCGAGCGTCCGCTACCGCTCGACCAAGCCCGATCAGGCACCGCTGCGGATGCGCATCTGTGATCTGGCCAAGAGCCGGGTGCGCTACGGGTACTTCCGGATCTACATCCTGCTGCGCCGGGAGGGCTGGCGGATAAATCACAAGAGGATCCACCGTCTCTACCGGGACGAGGGTCTCAGCCTGCGGCTCAAGCGACCGCGCCGGCACGTCAGCGCGGCACACCGTGAGCGTCAGCCTGCTGCGCTCCGGCCGAACGAACGCTGGTCGATGGACTTCGTCTCCGACGCGCTGTTCGACGGCCGCCGGCTGAGGGCCCTGACGGTCGTCGATGCATTCACACGCGAGGCTCAGGCGATCGAGGTCGACCAGGGCATCAAAGGCGAACAGGTCGTGGCTGTCGTCGGCCGCTTGGCGCTGCTGCGCGGAGCACCGTGCGCGATTCAGGTCGATAACGGGCCTGAGTTCGTCTCGAAAGCCCTCAACCGCTGGGCCTACGAGAACGGCGTCACGTTGGACTTCTCACGGCCTGGCAAGCCGACCGACAACGCGCTGGTCGAGTCGTTCAACGGCCGTCTGCGCGACGAGTGCCTGAACGCGAACTGGTTCTTGTCGTTGGCCGACGCGAGGAGCAAGATCGAGACGTGGCGGCGGCACTACAACGAGAGCCGTCCTCACACCGCCCTGGGGTGGCTGACGCCCCAGGAATTCGCCTTGGCGGCGGCCCTGCAGGCCGCCGAATGAGACCCGGAGGCTCACCTTTCGGCCGGACCAAGATCCGGGGGACCCTCACGCGCCATCGTCAAGCTCCGTTCTTCTTCCACGAATGGAGAACGCGCGCGGAAGCCAGACGAAATGACGAAGATCCATCAATCCGGAGCAAGTCCAGTCGTCGTCGAACGCGCCGGTCTCGTACTTCTGCACCCAGACCGCACGAGGTTGCGCGAGCGATCGTGGCGCTTGGCCAGGCCGTGCAATGTCTCGCTGGACGGGTACTCCTGCACGACCTAACGCTTGAGCGCGACGTTGTGGGAACGGTCTTGTGCCATGGACTTCATCCTTGGAAGACCCGGCCATCCGTTCAATTCGCCCTGCCCGATCCATCCACCGCCAGAGGCCCACTTCAGAGGACCGCTATAACAATGCGAAATTTGGTTTTCTCACGGCTTGCCATGTAACTGAATATCAGCTCATTCATCACACCCATTAATTTGCTCCAACGCACGTCTCTCATCCCGCCACAGATTGCCGTAATCGACGCCTTCCCACCCACGCATCCACGGCCCACCTCGTGTGAAATGCACTGCCCGTGGAGGCGGAGATACTACGGGATAGGATCCTTCAAGCCAATTCCAATCCTTTGAGAGGGGATGAAGATCTTCGTCAGCAAGCCAACAAAAGCGATGAAGATCTCGGCCAGGCAGTGCATTGAGCATGTCTATATTGAGATTAAAGTTTTTCTCATTCTTAAGATTGAAAAGCATCAGGCTTGACCAATTCTTTCTCAAATATAGCAGCTGAGCCTGCCCGTCCATCTTAAGTTCTTCTTTCGGCGCATACTGATGTTGAACACAGCATAAAGCCTTGCTTGCGTCGGCTTCTGCGATGAGCTCTTTCACATCTCCCAACCAAAGAAAATCACAATCGCAGAAAAGAGCCCAATCATTGTTCTCTCCATCAGCAGAAGCTAAAAGCGGAACAAAAAAACGAGATATCGCGAACTCGGTGCTCATTGGGGCTTCCGATATTGTGTCCCATAACCGACCATCGCGACGTTCCGTAACCCTGGTGTACAAACCAGCATCACGCAAATGGTCGAGCTTTATGGGCCTAATCGAAAGATCTATGCTTGAGCGCGATCGCAACGAATGCTCACATACTTCGTAAGCCTCTGTCTCCCTTGCGTCCCATCCAATATAAATAGGCAAAGCCACATGTGCCTCCATTGTCTGCAAGGAGTTCAATTACCAACTTTGCGGATCGACCGCAAGGCACGGGCTAGCAATCGAAGCGGAGCAGTTGACCGCCAGTATACGCTATTGATTATTTCACGGTTTTTTGCATTGAGCTCGCAGACTTGTTTAGTGAGTAATTCATGCTCCGATATAACTCTATCATTTTCCTCGCGTAGATCCGAGATTTTTAGCATATCGGCATCAATTTGTGCCTTGAGAGAAGCTGCCGCCTGATTTGCCAATTGTGTCGCACGCATACTTTCGACGATTTGGCTGAGCAGCGTCGACATAACAGCAGTCTGCTCACTAAGCCTGCAAGTATCCGATGACTTGAGGTGATTCGAAAATTTCTCGTAAAATTTTTCATCCACTTTTTCTGCATATTTATCTTTGAACTTAGTCGAAAAAGACTTTAGTGACGCAAGGTCAGATTCATTATTCAGTGCCTGTTGAAGCCATTCAAACGGTCTTGTTGTAATTCCATCAAATTCGACTGGCTGGCCAGTTTCGTAAACTAAAGTCGGCCTAGACGTTATAGATGCGTCAACAATTAGACTTGAAGGTGAAGTTGCGACTAAATCAACGAAGGGCAAAACTCGTGATAACGAAAGATCGGCGAGAAGGCCGACGACTTCATCGTACAGCCTGACGTTTGACTGATTTATAGGCTGAAACGTATTGGCTCTATCCAGTGGATGAGGGCGAATAATGAACAGCACGTCTTTATTTTTTTCGACAACGCTGCAAATTTGATCTAAGAAACCATCATCGATGTTGTTTATGCCCCAGCGACCACGTAAATTTTTGGTACCAATTAGAACAGTTCTGGTGTATTTATCGGCCTCGTAGCCGAATTTTAGACTTAGATTCCGCGGGCTGCAAATCAGATGATCGGCAAATTTGGCCGAACCAATTTCCATTACCTGGTCCGCGGGTAGCATGCCCCAGGGCACTTTAGCTTTCAAAATCGAATGAGTTCGCTCATTCAATCTACGTCTTTCTTCGCTGCTATAGAGCACGACATTTTCGGAGGCAAAGGTAAGTATAGCCTGCTCAAATGGTCGGGGCCAGATACCGTGCTGAAACAAATAAGTTTGGCACCCATGTAGGCGCGCCAAAGCAACGACCTCCTGCGACATTAGATGGGGAGTGGCAGTGGATTCGGCGCCGGTTACTAATATCTGCCCCTTGATTTTCTCCCACGGGAGATCCGAGGTGTTATTGAAAATGATAGCCTCGACGCCATTCCGATTTAGATAGCCATGTATCGCTCTTAACATATCAGATTGGATCGCCCCTGGCCTTATTAGAAAGCGCGCTTGCGACCTTGGAATTACATCAAGGAGCGGGCGAAATAGTGACCATTCCTGTTGGTAATGCAAATTGAAGTTTATAACTTTGTCATCTGAAAATTTAAATTGTTTCCTTTTTTCCTTGCGATATGACACATCGACAATTTCTTCGATTGCCGCTTCGACCGTGCTGTGCGATATGCCTCGATCTACCTTTTCAAAGACTAAATATATTGGCTCGCCCGAATTGACATCATCGAACATGTCGGCTGCTTGCCATCTGCTTATAAGCAACAGGTCGTCTGTTTCTGAAAAAATCGGCACTGATGTTGCGCTCTTAAACATATCGTTCTTGACCAAACGAAAGCCACAAGCGCTAAATGCTCCAATCCAAGCTTGTATCGGCATAATAGTGGCGTGAAGAAGATTGTCGAAGGCACTTGGCCGTGTGGAGATTGATACGACGAGAAATTTATGAGTTAAACTGTATAGATTATATACTGCGGCGGAGACGTGCTCTTTATCGATATGCTCCAGCACGTCGAAACAGGTAGTTACAAACGTATCGCCCCCTTCTGAAACTTTCTGCAAAATAGATTTGATTTGCGTTATATCGTATTCTGCCAAGCTAAATTTTAGGACAGGCGAGCCTGGCAGAGCGCCATAATCTGTCGTCGTCGTCTCGATGTCGAACGCTTTGAGCTCTTTTCCAAGCCCCCCTTGCCCACCACTTACGTCAAGGAGGCATTTTGCATCAACACTTCGACAAAACTCAGCCACGATTGGTGGGAGTACCGCTCGATTGAAGCTCGTGTGATCTCCGCGGCGCCGGCGGTATGCATCATTATAGATGCTCGAATAATCTGTTACTGAGCAATACAAGTTCAAATCTCCGCCATGATTTAGATAATTATCAGCTTCAGGACCAGTACTTGTTGCCAAGCCGATTGTTGTGACGCTTAATGAAATGAATGATTGCGAGCTAATCTTTCATGTTCGCCTCGTTGTTATTATCTGTCTGGTCCACGCTGTTTTAATTCATCACAGCCCGATTGCTAGATTTTACTTGCGGCGGAGAGCATCGCTCATGAGATCTTGGTTTTATAAACAGAGTAATATCAGGCTATGGCGGTCGGTTCCTCCGGTCGCCTCTATCGCTCTCCGCCTCAGAGGTCCGATGTTCCGTGTGAATTGCGTTAGTGCGCTTGCTGGCGTGATCGGCCCAGGCTGTTTGAGCTATCGAACGCCGCTTGTAGCAGGTCGTCAGGATCAAGAAAGCCTGCCGCGTTCATGTGAGCGTAGCGGAGTGACGACCCTCAACATAGCTATATTACCTGGTTGAGAATGATGGGGTCGGCAGCCGGGCTTGTGATGGCTTCACAGATATTTGCGCGTCGCCAGTAGTGTGTCGAGGGCTCAAAGTATTATGCGCCGCGGCGGACGAACTTACTCATTTTTGAAACGCAGAGAAAGATCTTGATGACATAGAAACAGATTTAGATTGTCGTTGGGTGAAATGAGAAAGAAAATTCGGAGATCAGGTCTAAATTGTATCTGAGCTCAGATGAGGTCCGCAGTAATGAAGGGCAGAAAGCATCTCGTCATTCCGACGGGATGAAATCAACTTTCGATTTACGTGGTGCAAATTATTGACATGATTCTTCACATGTAGTTGCGGAACACTAAATTTATTAATTCAAGCCTCGTCGCTGAGGCGCTTGATGTCGGCGTCGACCATCTCGGTGATCAGCGCCTCGAGGCTGGTCTCGGCCTCCCAGCCGAAGGTCGCCTTGGCCTTGGCCGGGTTGCCCAGCAGCACCTCGACCTCCGCCGGCCGGAACAGCGCCGGGTCGACGATCAGGTGGTCGTCCACCTTCAGGCCGACATGCTTGAACGCGATCTCGCACATGTCCCGCACCGTCGTGGTCCGGCCGGTCGCGATCACGTAATCGTCCGGGCGGTCCTGCTGAAGCATCAGCCACATCGCCTTCACGTAGTCCCGGGCGTGGCCCCAGTCGCGCTTGGCGTCGATGTTGCCGAGCCGCAGCTCCTTCTGCTTCCCGAGCTTGATCCGCGCCACCGCGTCGGTGACCTTGCGGGTGACGAACTCGACGCCGCGCAGCGGGCTCTCGTGGTTGAACAGGATGCCGTTCGACGCGTGCAGCCCGAAGCTCTCGCGGTAGTTGATGGTCATCCAGTGCGCGTACAGCTTGGCCACGCCGTAGGGCGAGCGCGGGTAGAACGGCGTCGACTCGCTCTGCTTGGCCTCCTGGATCAGGCCGAACATCTCCGAGGTCGAGGCCTGGTAGTAGCGCGCCTGGGGCGCCGCCGAGCGCAGGCATTCCAGCATGTGCACGGCGCCGAGGCCGGTGACCTGCCCGGTGAGCAGCGGCTGCTGCCAGGACGAGGTCACGAACGACTGGGCGGCGAGGTTGTAGATCTCGTCGGGCTTCGTGGCCTGGACGATGCGCAGCAGGGCGGACTGGTCGAGCAGGTTGCCGTCGACCAGCTCGACATCGTCGGTGATGCCGAGCCACTTCAACCGGTGGTCGAAAACGCCGGCGTGGCTGGAGCGCCGCACGATGCCGATGACGGCGTAGCCCTTCTGCAGGAGCAGCTGCGCCAGATACGCGCCGTCCTGGCCCGTCACACCCGTGATCAGCGCTCGCTTGGCCGTCATGAACCCGTCCCGTCCCGAAGATGCCCGGCTGCTACGACCCCGGCTTTATCCGCGTCAAGTTTGGGTTGGAGTTGACCCGTTTGGATACTGCTGGCAAATTCCTACGCGGCCGTTGGCCGAGCCATCAGGCGAGCGAAAGCGGAGCGTCGGGTTCGGGCAGCGGGGGTGTCGTCGATCCAGGCGGCGAGGCGGCTGAGGTTAATCGCCGTCGACGTCCGCAGGTGCTGCAGATGCGTCTTGGCCAGGCCGAGATAACGACTGCGACGCAGGCCCATCGTCCGTACTCCGCGTGAGAGCGTGCCTTCGATGCCAGCGCGCCGTCGCCAGTCAACTGCGAAGGCCGACGAGGTCTCTCGCGCCCGCGCCGCGACGAGCGCATCGTGTTCCTCACGTGAGCGCGGGGTCAGCAGACGGCGCTGCGAGCGGATGCAGCGAGGCTGCAGGCTTGGCAGTGCTGTGCCGCGAAGCGAATTTGTATGACCGTGCGACCGAGGTTGTAATTTGGATGCCAGCTCCGGCTGTCATGTCCCGCCGGACAGGTCGCGATTTGTCGATCCCAGTCGAGATGGAAGTCTTCGATGGTGAAGGCGCCCTCGGTGCGCGCCTGCCACTGGTTGTCCTTCGGCACCGGTCCGGTCAGGGCGACGTCGTGTTCTCGCGCGGCGTCAACGAGGCCGTCGGCGTCGATATAGGCAGCATCGAAGAGATGGCGTGCCGGCAGCAGATCCTGCGTCGCCAGCGCCGCGTGCAGCGGGTCGAGCACCGCCCGGTCCACAACCGGGGCCGGTGTCGTCGCGACGTGGACGATCAGCGGTGGCAGGGCGTCGTCGCAGGTCTCGGTCAGATGGACGGTGTCACCGATCCATGTGGTCGCGCGCTTCTTGGCGTAGTGCACGTCCGGATCGTAGGGCGAGGCGACCATCGCCAGGGCGAGCGGGATGCCCTCGGCCTCCGTCCGCCAGCGGATCCGCCCGTCTCACTCCGATCCTTCAGCGGGTGGTTCGGCGACGTGGAAATTCTGCAGCCAGACGCGGCGAAGGACCACCATGGCGGGGACGTTGCGCAGCCAGCCCGGTGCAGCCTTGGTGTCGACGGCTGCAAGCAGCCGGTGTCCGTCGTCACTGATCGCCTCCGCGCCGGCGCGGCGCGCCGCCTCGCCCTGCGGGATGTGGAAGTCGTCGATGGGACGGCCGTAGCGCTCGATCCACTCGGATCCGTATAGGCGCGCAGCCAGTCTGGTGCGACGATCGCCAGGGCGTTTAGCGCGGCCCGCAAGGTCTCGATGGCGCAGCCGAGGCGGTTGAGGCTGCGGACCGCTCCGAGGACATGGGTCGCATCGGTGCACTATGTCGACGCCGGATGAATGATGGTTCTTCCGCACTTCGTGTGGCGAAGTGTGCCGGCCGGCGTGACGTGCCCCATCTCCAGAGATCGGCTTTCCGGAGGACGCCATGCCCCGCCGTATCCTGCCCCTCGTGCCCGATGGCCTGACCGTCGTCGGCGTCGAGCCAGCGACCGACCCGCTCATCGTGCGCGTCGTACCCCGTCCGGTTCCAACTTGCTGTCCCACCTGTCGATCGTCCGCGGGCCGCAAGCACGGTCACTGCGAGCGCACCCTCGCCGATTTGCCCTGGCAGGGCCGGTCCGTCCGCCTGCGCCTCCGGCTGCGACGCTTCCGCTGTGCGAACCCAGCCTGTCCGCGGCGGACCTTCAGCGAGAGCGTCGGTGACGTCGCTGTCGCTCACGCCCGCCGATCCGAGCGGCTGCGCGTGCTCCAGTGCCATCTCGGTCTCGCCCTCGGTGGTGCACCCGCCGCCCGTATGGCGCATCGTCTCGCGATGCCGGTGAGTGGCGATACCCTCGTGCGCCTCGTGCGTGCGGCGCCTCTGCCGACACAGCCGGAGCCGCGCGTCGTCGGCATCGACGAGTGGGCCTGGCGGCGCGGGCGCAGCTACGGCATCATGGTCGTCGACCTCGAACGTCACACCGTCCTCGATCTCCTGCCCGACCGGGACGCCGGGAGCGTCGCCACGTGGCTGCGCGCTCATCCGGGCATCGAGGTCATCGCTCGCGATCGCGCCGACGTCTTCGCCGAGGGCGCCCGCGCGGATGCACCGCAAGCCCAGCACGTCCTCGATCGTTTTCACCTGCTGCGTAACCTCAGCGTCGCCCTGCGTGCGATCGTCGCCTATCATCATGGCGTGATCCGCGCCGTCGGTCGTGCGCGCGTCGACCACGATGTCGACGCAGCACAGGCCGCGACGGAAGCCGCGCGGGCGCCGACGGCAATCGAGGTTCGGAAGCGGGCGACGCACGCGCGGCGTGGGCTCGGTACTCCGAGCTCAAACGGCTGTCCGAGGCCGGCGCCTCGGTCGCCGGCATGGCTCGGGCTCTGGATCTCGATCGCAAGACGGTGCGGGCCTGGCTGCGCCAGGACGCGCCGCCCTCCTGGCGGCGACGCCGCACCGTGCCGACGATCCTCGACCCCCAACCGCGATCATCTCGAGGCGCGCTGGCAGGCCGGCTGCCGCAACGCCGCCGAGCTCGCCCGCGGGCTGATCCGCGCGGGGGCCGACATCCGTCCGCGGGTGGTGCGGGATTGGGCGATGAGACGGCGTCGCGCGAGCGCGGACGTTATGGACGCCACGCCGGGCTCGATGAGCGCGCCGCGATGGCGGCCCCCGTCGATCAACCGGACGGCGTGGCTTCTGCAGGCGGACCCGAGCGCACTCGTTGCGGACGATCGCCGCTTCCTCGATCACCTGCGGGTGGAGGCACCCGATCTGGCGAAGAGCGTGGCAGTCGCGACGCGCTTTGCGGACCTCGTGCGACGGCGCTCGGGCGAGAGCCTGGAGGCTTGGTTCGCGGCGGCGGCGGCGGCGACGCCGCTGGCGAAGTTCGCCGCCGGGCTCGAGCGCGACAGGGACGCGTTACGCGGCGCGATCACGACGCCGTGGTCGACGAGTCCGGTGGAGGGGCAGATTGGCAGGCTGAAGATGCTCAAGCGCACGATGTTCGGCCGCGCGGGCTTCGCGCTACTGCGCCAGCGCGCCCTCACCGCGACCTGACCTGGAATTCCGCGCCACACGAAATGCGGAAGAACCACGATACCCGGCGTTGACAGGGGACGCCACCAGCCAATCCATCACGCCCGCTTCGTCACCTCTGCCCATTCCACACGCCGCAAATGGCCAAAGTCGAGCGAAGAGCGCGATGTGAGCAGATGACATTTCCTTCCGCTTGCTGCGGATGTATGCACCGGCCCAGTTAGGGGACGAGGCTGAATGAAGGCAGAACGACAACAGGCCATTTTCGTGGCGGGCCATCGCGGCATGGTGGGCTCGGCGATCGTGCGTCGCCTGCGTGAGCTCGGTCACGAGCGGATCCTCACGGCCGACCGCCGGACCCTCGACCTGCTGGATCAGGCGGCGGTCCGGCGCTTCTTCGCCGAGAACCGCATCGACCAGGTCTACCTCGCCGCTGCCCGCGTCGGCGGCATCCACGCCAACAACACCTACCCGGCCGAGTTCATCCACGAGAACCTGCTGATCCAGTCGAACCTGATCGACGCCGCGCACACGCACGGCGTCGACCGGCTGCTGTTCCTGGGCTCGTCCTGCATCTACCCGAAGCTCGCGCCCCAGCCGATGCGCGAGGACGCCCTGCTGACCGGGCTGCTCGAGCCGACCAACGAGCCCTACGCGATCGCCAAGATCGCGGGGATCAAGATGTGCGAGAGCTACAACCGGCAGTACGGGCGCCGCTATCGCAGCGTGATGCCGACCAACCTCTACGGCCCGAACGACAACTTCCATCCCGAGAACGCCCACGTGCTGCCGGCGCTGATGCGCCGCTTCCACGAGGCGAAGCGGGAGGGTCTGGCGAAGGTCACGGTCTGGGGCACCGGCCGGGCGATGCGCGAGTTCCTGCACGTCGACGACATGGCGCGGGCCAGCGTCTACGTGATGGAGATGGACGACGCGGTCTACGCCGCGAACACGCGCCCCGACCTGTCGCACATCAACGTCGGGACGGGTGAGGACTGCACCATCCGTCAGCTCGCCGAGGCGCTCGCGCGGGTGATCGGCTACGGGGGCGAACTCGCGTTCGACGCGACCAAGCCTGACGGCACGCCGCGCAAGCTGATGGACGTGTCGCGGCTGCGGGCGATGGGCTGGCGGCCGGAGATCGCCCTCGAGGACGGACTGCGCCAGACCTACCAGTGGTTTGTAAACGGTCAAGGCAGCATCCGGCGATGAAGCGGATCCTGTGGGATGATACGAGTTTAACGTAGTCGAGGAGGTTCACAAGATGACAAATAGTCATCCGCGAAAGCTATCACCTGATTCCTCACGACAAATCGTACATCGCTGCTGTCAGATCGAGCTCAAAGAGCGTAAATTGGATTGCCCGGCGCTCCAGAGTCGCTCATTCCGCTCCGCGCGTCTGGACCTAAGGGGGCTTGGCGCGAGATGATTCCAAATAATACTACAATGGTTACACCTGCTAAGTGTCAAATCAAAAGGCTTAGCGTGACAGACCTCTTTAAAGAGTCACGAATCATATCAGAAAATTCGCAATAAATTTGCGAAGAGAAATGCTTCAGTAGATGCCGTCGGCATATGAATGCAAGATCATCAGCATCGATTTTTTAGGAACGAGCTCAATGGGCGAGATTTTTCAGAGACAGTTTTCTAGACATAATCTGGAGTGGACCGGTGAGCGACTAACTTCGGGGACCTCCGGGCAGATCGAGGTTGAACATTTTCACCGCTATTTCATCGCCCGCCATCTTTGTCGCAACCTAGATGTGCTAGATTTAGCTGCAGGCGAAGGCTACGGTACAGCGTTCCTTGCACAGACCGCGCGGTCGGCGATCGGGGTCGAGTTATCGCTGGATGCGGTACGGCACGCACGACAAAGCTATGTTCGTCCGAACCTTACATATCTAACGGGTGACGCTCGCAGCATTCCTTTGCGTGACAAATGCGTCGACGTGGTCGTCTCATTTGAAACGATCGAGCACTTTTACGAGCAAGACAGGTTTCTCGAAGAGATCCGGCGCGTTCTTCGTCCAGGCGGCAAGCTCATCATCTCGTCTCCCAATCGTGACGTGTACTCGCAGCCTGAAACGGCCGCAAATCCGTACCACGCTCTAGAGCTGTCAGCGCAAGAGTTCTCTAGTTTGGTTGGAAAATATTTTTCAAATATTCACATTTTGGAACAAAGAGCCGTCCTTGGATCAGCACTTATAGCACAGCCGGGCTCGCAATGGCTAACCTTCGAGAAGCGCGGCCAAGAGCATTTCGAGATGTCGCGCGGCCTGCCACGCTCCCCGTACGTTGTCGCCATCGCAAGCAATGACAGTATTGAGGTGCCTGCCAGCTCGATCTACGTCGAGACAAGCGAGATCGGTTCTATTCTTGATAAGTCGCGAGCCTACCCGTCGCTGGCGGAGGCGTACACCAACTCCCGTCAGCATGCGGAAAATCTTGAGAAAGAATTAGCGCGTATTTCGGGAAATAGCGAGGAACTCCGTCAGCATGCATCGAATCTGGAGTCGGAACGCGAACGCCTGCTCCAACTCACGGCGCAACTCCAGACCGAGCATCAGCATCTCTCGAGCGAGACTGATGCCGCCCGCGACCGGTCGTCAAGTCTAGAGGTTGAACGCCATAAATTAAATTTGGCGCTGGAGGCGCAGCGGCAATCGCTCGCGATAGCGGATCGTCTGCGCAGCCAAGCTGAGCAAACGGCGAAGCGTCTGAAATCGAGCGCAGAAGCTTACAGAGCTTTCGCGTTGCACACAATCAAATTACTCAACGGAGAAGTATCCGATCACGGACATCTACAAGAGGAAGTGATCGAAATTGAGAGGAGTGGGCTCTTCGATCTGAATAGCTATGAAGGGCTCGATGAGGCCACGGCGATGGGCATGACGCCTGCCGAGCACTACCTGCGGATTGGCGAAGCAGTAGGCTTGTCTCCCTCGCAGTTGTTCGATCCTGCTTACTATGCTGACTCTAATCCTGACGTTGCGGCCTCGGGTTCGCCGCTTCTCCTTCACTACGTCCGTCATGGTCGTACAGAAAACCGGGCCAGCCGACCGCTCCAGGAGATGAGTTCCGATGACCCGGAAGCAATCTCCAAGGCGGTCCAGGCAATCCAGGAAAGCGGACTGTTCGACATTGCAAGCTACGCAGGTCTCGATGAGGCCACGGCGATGGGCATGACACCCGCCGAGCACTACATACGGGTCGGCGAGGCTGCCGGCCTCGCGCCGTCCAGGCATTTCGATCCTGCCTATTATGCCGAGTGCAATCCGGACGTTGCAGCTTCAGGCTCCCCCCTGCTCCTGCACTTTGTGCAATACGGTCGCGCTGAGAATCGAGCTAGCCGGCCGCTGCAGATATTCGACCCTGTTGATGAGGACAATTACACTGCCGCAGTACAAATTATTGAAAACAGCGGACTTTTCGAAGCGGCTACCTACGAGGGACGTGATGCCGCAGCTACAATGGACATGTCCCCCGCCGAGCATTATCTGAAGATCGGCGAGACCGCAGGTCTTATGCCATCTGAAAAATTCAATCCAAATTACTATGCGGCGCGATATCCCGATATCGGCCAGCTTCCTATAGGACGATTACTACATTACGCGCGCTACGGTCGCGCAGAGGGCAGACGCCCTTTGCCATTCGCACATGCCCTTGACCTTGACAATCTTTGCCTTGATCCGGCCTGCGACTCCATCGCCGTAATAGTGCATGATGCATCGCGAACTGGCGCGCCCATTCTTGCGTGGAACATCGTGCGAGCACTCGCTGCGCAGTACAATGTTATCGTTCTTTTAAGACGAAGCGGACCTCTTGAGGAGCACTTCTCAGATCCCCACATACATTTGTTGCGCTGTTTCGATTCTGACAACCCCTTGATTGATGAGATAGAAGCAAGCGCTGTTGTTGATAAGCTATGTCGAGCGGTTGATCTCAAATACGCTATTGCCAATAGCGTAGAAAGCCGAGAATACATTCCAGCTTTAGAGCGCCGCGGCGTTCCAGTGGTTGCCCTAGTTCATGAATTCTCCGCCTACACGAAGCCCAACGGCGTATTGTGGAAAACATACAGCATCGCGTCTGAAGTCGTTTTTTCTAGCCAGATCACCCTAGACTCATCATTGAAGGATTACCTGCCGCTCCAGAAGCGTCCCTATCATATCATTCCGCAGGGTCCCAGCGAGTTGCCATCGGTGTCTAAAGACACCGCCGCGTACAGCGATACGGCGGCATGTTTGGTCGCGGAGGAAACATTCCTCATCATCGGCATGGGCATGGTGCAGATCAGGAAGGGGGTCGATCTGTTTATCGCCACCGCAGCAGAAGTTCATCGTCGTGTGCCGAATAAAAACATTCGCTTTCTTTGGATAGGAGGCGGCTACAGACCAGACGAGGACCTCCACTACAGCGTTTACCTGCGAGAGCAACTATATCGATCTGGGCTTGATGAGTCCATGTTTGTCGATGAGGTCGATGATCTACAGCCTTATCTTTCACGGGCACAGTTATTTTTCTTAAGTTCACGGCTGGACCCGCTTCCTAACGTCGCAATTGACGCAATGCTGAGCGGACTACCGCTCATCAGCTTCGACAGCGCAAGCGGTATCGCGGATCTGCTTAGTTCAGATGTTGAGACATCAGAGCTCGTGGTTCCTCATATGAGCGTCTGCGGTGCAGCTGAACGCATCATCAACCTTGTGGACGATCATGACCGCCTCGCACAGCTGGGAAAAGCGAGCGAGCGCTTTGCTCAAAAGACGTTCAACATGCACGAATACGTTGAGGCTCTGGACGTCCTGGGCCGGCGAGCCGCATGCCGTATGGATCGCGTCCTCGCCCCGCTGCGGGACATCCTCGATTCCGGCATGATCAGTCGCGACTTGATGCTCAACCATGCCGACCGGACTCTTCCGCTGGATGCGGCAGTTCGACAGCACCTCGTCACGTCCAAGACGTTTGCGCCCTGGTCTCGCCCTGGAACGGGCGATTGGCTACGACGACCACTGGTAGGCTTCCACCCGTTGATCTATGCCGCGGAACGCGCCGGCTTCGACGAATGCGGCGACGAAGATCCGCTGGCCCATTTCCTCAGAACTGGTCGGCCCGAAGGTCGATGGCTTCACCAAGTGCTCCAGCCAACAGGCGACGCCCCCTTGCGTACGACGCTCAAGGCCGCCCTACATGCGCATTTCCATTATCCAGAGCTGCTGAATAATCTACTTGATAAGTTGAAGGCGAACGCGTCCGATTGCGATCTCTTCCTAACGACGACGGATCAAGAACGGGCGGATGTACTGCGCGCTATCCTAGAAGAGCGTCAGATCGAAGCCGGCGTCGAGATCGTTCCTAATCGAGGACGTGATCTTGGCCCATTTCTCACACATCTGCTGCCTGATCTAATCCGCCGTTATGACATCATCGGACATATCCATGGAAAACGCAGTCTGCGGCTTGGAGCGGAGTTTGGCGAGCGTTGGCGAGAGTTCCTGTGGCAGCATCTCATTGGTGCGGATCATCCGATGATGGATTACGTGTTCCGCATGTTCGAAGACAGCGCACAGACCGGCCTCGTCTTCCCCCTCGATCCGCACTTAATCGATTGGACCGAGAATAGGAATCTTGCCGAGGCATTAACCACGCGCATGGGTTTGAATGTGACGCTTCCGACGCATTTCGAATTCCCAGTCGGAACGATGTTTTGGGCGCGTGCCGACGCCCTGCGACCGCTCCTCGAACTCAAACTCGATTGGACTGACTATCCGGCCGAACCCGCGAAAGAGGATGGAACAATCTTACATGCATTGGAACGGCTGCTGCCTTTCGTGTCCCAGACCATGCACTACAAGTTTGCCACCACACATGTTCCAGGGAGTAGGAGGTAAGTTCGTGCGTCCGATATCGGATGCCAAATGGTCGGGATAATTCTGCTTGAGCCATTAGGCCCTCCTTTTTCTAAATCACCGGGCCTTGTATTTCCGGCAGCACAGCTCAATGCTGAACCTTCAAGCCAGCTTACAATTGGCGTTTTGCCCGTTCAAATAGGGGCCTTCGACAATGATGTGCAGTGTATGCTTCGGAAACGAATTCCGCGACACAAAAGTACTATGGGATGAGTTATGCCAGGAGTGGCAAATTAGTGAAGAGGAGAGGCTTTACGTAGATCGCCAGCAAGGAACGTGCTGCACAGCATGCGGAGCAAATCTACGATCAATAGTATTAGCGCGCGCAATACTGCAATCTAACAGGGCGGTCGGATCGCTCCGCGAGTGGGTCAAAGGTCCAAGATCATTGTACGTAAGGTTTCTCGAGTTGAACGGGGCTGGCACACTTTCTCCCATTCTCTCGCTATTGCCAGGACATGTTTCAGGAAATTACCCAGATGTAGACATGCACGCTCTGCCCTACGCAGACTCTTATTTTGATTTCGTTGTTCACTCCGATACACTTGAGCACGTCAAGAATCCGCTCCATGCGCTCAGCGAATGTCGACGCGTTCTCAAGCCGGGCGGCACTCTTGCTTTTACTGTGCCGACTATTGTTGGACGTTTGAGCCGAGATAGAAGCGGGCTACCTTTTTCCTATCATGGAAATCCGTCGACCGCTTCACCTGATTATGCTGTTGCCACAGAATATGGCGCCGATATGTGGACACATGTTATTAGGGCCGGATTCAAAGATGTTACAATACATACTCTCGATTACCCGTCTGCCATAGCCATGAGTGCCGCTCGATGAAAGGCTCTGCTGGCGATGCGGCAACAGGTCACCCTGATCCAGCAAACTGGTCTGCGTCGAGCGCAATTTTATTTGGCATCCTGATCCTGGAAGGAGGGTGGATGCCATGCCTCGCAAACGTTTTACGAACTAACAGATTGCCTTTGGACTTGCTCCACTTTTGCGGAGCAAGCCCAGTCGACGACTGCGTCGGGATCATCGCTGACGACGCGGCAATGGCCCTCTTGACCGGGCTTGGCGTCGCCGGGCTTTGAGTACTCCCGCTGCTCCTTGCGATCGGTCGCGGACGGCTTGGACGAGGTCCGCGAGGTCTTCTCTGGCCGCTGAAGCAGCAGCACCAGCTCCATCAGCTCCTCGCGGCTCAGCCGTTCCAGTTCGCTGCGGCCCACCGCACGAGAGAATCCGCAAACTCGGCTCCCGGCAAGATGCACCGCGAGCGCCCCACATCGGCCTCACGCCGCGCTCGTCTTCTGACCTCGCTGCATGTCCGACTCCTTCGGTCCTGGCTGATCCTTTCAATCAGCCAGGTCCAAAGCCAGCCGGTTAGGTCATTTGGGGCATGCCCCCCTCGTCCGTAAACAAACATTTCGTTCGGTCAGGATAACGCTATACTCGACGAACAAAATTCAGCATCTCATCAGTAATTGGCGCAACTATCATCTGATAGAAATGTTCAATCAGACCGTTTCTCGCGTGATTGTAATTAAAGAGGGCATCCTCTTTTGCGGCCTCTTGCCATTCTGCGAGGTCGCGATTCATTCGAGAAAAACAGTCTTCAATTGTGCGCATCAGTGTATTCATTCTTTCAATGTCTTCCATATCGTCATAGCTGTGGTCAATGAGGCGATCGAAAGTTTTAAAACCTAGATCTCGAAGAAGAGAGATGGATTTCTTTGGCCCAACCAGTACAAATGGAACACCCATTGAGGCCGCTTTAATTGATTTTTCGGTTATCCTGACTGTTCCCGCATCAAAGAAATCGGATTCAGGTACAATAGAAAGATTTGTCCTTGCGTAAATATTGGCTGGAATACTCGTCGATAGGTCGTTGCCGAAGGAAGATAAACTGTCGAGGCGAAGGGGCGTGGCGGGCAAGAGCTGGTCTAAATTATGTAATAAACTCGGAAAATGTTCTTTCAAATAACTAGGTGGGCTTTTTATATCGATTTCATTCCCCTTGGGGTTGAGTGCATTTGTTCCATGGAACGAGACTAGGCCTTTTGGGAGGTGCCCCTGTTCTTGCAGCCACCGGTACAGGACCACTCGGTGCCACCGAGGGGCTGAATTGAAGCAGTTGAAAAATTTATCTTTTGGGCCAGAGAGAGGGCTATAGTCCCCTAATGTTAGGTTTGCTCGATTTATATCAAACAGATTAGCAATCGTGATAGGAAAATAGTCCAGAGTCCAAAATCGAAGACCTTCATTACCGAAAGCTTGACGGTAATCCGACTCAAGTCGGCGGTTTTGACACACAAAGAATACATTATTATGCGGGATTTCTAAATAATCAAGCTGCACTCGAAGAGAATTGAACAAATTAATATCAAAGCGCGGGCCTTCGTTGCTTAAGTCCAGAACAAGGCGAGCGACTCCCTGCCTTACATCTGTCTTCTGAGCCTCGTTCAGTGCCGTCAAGATTTGCTTCGATGGATTATTTTCGCCAAGGCGTACATAATCACAAACTGCGACTACCAAAAAGTAACGTGATTCGGCGACCGGCGGCTTTACAAAAATCTGCCTTCCTAAAGTAATCTCTATTGCTGCTTCCATAAATTTTAAATTCTCGCCGACGCGGATCGAAGGTATTTGGAACATATTTGTCGCCTGATCGATTGCTGTCGGTTGCATTGCTTAGCACCTTGCAGTTTGCGCGCACATTCTTGATAGAGAAGTCGCTTTATATATCAGATCCGAACGGCAGCGGCCGGTCTGCGTCACTTGTGCTGGTGGCGGTGATGGGATTGATTTGGAGAAGTAGGTTGCCGTCGGTGGACGCAACTAGTAAGAATTTCCCCGAGTTGTTGCTGTACATTATGGCGACTTAGAAATTGGCAGTGTACATTTGGTACCGCGCACAGAAACGGCGAGCCGCCGCCTGATCGAGCAAATTCAGCCCTGGTCGATGGGTAGTTGAAATCGGTGTGAGGCACAGCTCCGGCAGCTGACATACGATCGCGGATCCGACCGTGCCCCAGTAGCCCACAACGAACATGGTCTGTTCTCGCTTTATGTTCATTCAGGCCCGTTCCTTGGTCGGCTGCTGCATACATCCGTCGCACGCTTATGGAAATGTCGCAGCCCTTCTTGACGGGCTTACGGTGTCTCAGTGACCGCTCCAAAGCAAGGCAGACGAACTTGCGGCGCGGATGCAGGGCGGGATGCGTCGGGCTGCCAGATCACGCCGCTATCTAAGGCGGAGCTCCCGACCCCAGCCGAGCACTGAGTCCTTGTCGAGCTGCACGCTGGCGCCGGGCATTACATCATTGATACGCTCCATCTCTACCGACTGAGCCCTAACCAAGCCGACATCCCATTGCGAGGGCTACAGGAATTCCTGCGCCTGCTGATGCAGGGGCTGATCGCCGCCCCGTTCAAACCGATGCGGACGCTCGGCATGGAGGACGATTTCTGCGGTATGCCGACTCACAAGGTGTATGCGCGAACGGTAAGTCCGGTGTCCGGCTGAGGCGCCATCAGCGGATGCGCATCAAGGAGCGACTGTGACCCTCTCCAGAGCCCGCCGCATCGTTGCTGGCGGGACCATGTAGTTCGCGTGCATCGGGTGGACGCCCTCCGCCTGCAGAGTGGTTCCGCGGACGAACAGGAGACGCGCCCCGCTGGACTCGACGAAGCTGGTGAAGCCGCGAAAGTAGAATCCTGGGCTCTCATGGGCGAGCGCCACGACTCGGGCTCCCGGCCGGCAGAAGATGCAGTTGATCAGGGCGGAACTCGCCGATCCGACGATGATGTCTGCGGCGTGGTACATCTGCACCTGCTCGGCGAAGGTGAGCTGTTCGGGCTGGACAACCTCGAACCCGTGGGGCCGTAAAGTCTCGACGATCTCGGCCTCGTTGACGAGCTGGCGCTGCGTGAATCCCCGCCGGGACAGGATGATGCGCCGTCCGGACTGTTGGAGATCGACTCCATCCGCGGCGAGCCGTTCGAGGATCTTGTCGCGCACGGCGGCGAGGATGTCCTGCGGCCAGATCGCGTCGTAGATCGGTAGCCCCGGCCGGGTGTCGAACGGGAAGAAGGCCGGCACGGGTGCGAGGCCGAGTTCGCGGAATCGCGTCGCGACTGGGGGCAGCGTCACGATCGGGCGGTCGCGCGTGTCCATCAGCGCGACGATCTGCCGGTGCGTCTCCGGCATCCCCTCGTCGACGCAGAGCGGCAATCCCGAGGGGCAGGCCGGATCGTTGAAGCACAGCATGCGGGGGACGAATTCCAGCAGCCAGTGGCCGTACTGACGGCTCTGGAAACCGAACATCATCAGCCCAGCCTCGATCTCGCGAATTTCCGATGGCACCTCGACCAGGGCGCGTCCCGTTCCCCAGACGGCCGTCATGATCTGATCCGGATTGACCCCGTCCTTGATGTCGGCGACCCCGCTCAGGGGATGGGCCGCGAGGTCGTAGATCAGGTGCTCCCCGCGGAGCACGACGTTGCTGCGGGGGAAGGTCAGGCAGTCCTGGAAGAACGCCACGTATTGCGGCGGCGCGTCGAGGGTTCCCGGCTGGGAGGTCAGCGGTATCGGGCCGTCGAGGAATGTCACGGCGGGCTCAGCGATCCTGCGGGTGGGCCGCATCTCGTGATAGCGCCCGTACCCCTCCGCGGCTTCCTGCCGGGCCGAGACGATGCGGTGGATGCCGATGGGCCCGATACCGACGATCGAGCGGGTGCAATCGTGCAGCACCACGGCCTCCTCGTGCCGGCCGGCCTTCGCCAGGGCATTCATCTGCAGGATGCGCAGGTTCCGGATTTTCCGGCTGAGGCTGTCCCCGTCCACGGTCGCAAGGCCGGTATCGCCGCCGTTGAGGTCGGAGGCGAGGCGGTAGCATTGTACGGCGGGCTCCGCTCGGCCGCGGCACTCGTGGGTCCAGCCGAGTTGCAGCAGCGTCCGCGCGGTCTCCTGCGGGATAGCCCCCGCCCCGTCCCGGCTTCGGAGTTCCGCAATATACGCCGACGCGTCGTGCCAGAGCTCCTGCTCAATGAAGCCGCGCAGGCGTGCCACGGCGGCGTTCTGGTGCCAGCGCTGAGGATCGTGCGGGTCGATCGCGGCGGCGAGGGCGTAGGCGCGCGCCGCATCCCCGAATTGGGCGCCGCCCTCGAGCCGGAAGCCCAGGGCTTCGAGGTGCCGCAGGGTCGCGGCCGCACGTGGTCCCGACGGAGGTTCAGCGGTGAGCAGGGAGGCCAGAGTCTCCAGCCGGGTCGAGGCGTTGCCGCTGTCGATCGACCGGACAAGGTCGAGAAAGGTCGCCGTCGGCCGCATGTCGCTCCGTCTCCGACCGCTACGGGCCGACGCCGACGCGCTCGAGGCCGCGCAGCACCTGTGCGGCCGGAACCGTGTAATTGGCGTGGAACGGATGCGTCTTCTCACCCGGCACCGTCGAGCCCCGGATGTAGAGGACCTGGGCGCCGCTCGACTCGATCATGCTGGTGTAGCCGCGGAAATTGAACGACCGGTTCTCGTGGATCAGCGCGACGACGCGGGCCTTGTCGTTGCAGAAGATGGTGTTCGTCATCGCGGAACTCGCGGAGCCCACGATCACGTCGGCCGAGTGATAGAGCGCGATCTGCTCGATGAAGGACAGCTTCTCCGGATACACGACCTCGAAGCCGTAGCGCGCCAGGGCGTTGATGATCTCGGCCTCGTTAACGAGCTGACGCTGCGTGAAATTCTTCCGCGACAGGACGATCCGCCGCCCCGTGGAGCGCAGGTCCACCCCGCGCGCTGTTAGCCTGTCGAGCACGGCGCGCCGCATGGCGCCGAGGATGTCCTTCGGCCAGACCGAGTCGTAGACCGGCACGTCCGGCCGCGCGTCGAACGGGAAGAAAGTCGGGACCGGGGCGACCCCGAGTTCGCGGAAGCGGACCGCCTGCGCCGGGAGCGGGAGGATCTCTCGCCCGCGCGTATCGAGCAGCTCCACGATCTGCCGATGTGTCGCCGGCATGTGATCGTCGATGCAGATCGGGAAGCCCGCGGGGCAGACGGGATCGTTGAACCACAGCATCCGCGGCACGAACTCGAGCAGCCAGTGGCCGTAGTTCTTGCTCTGGAGCCCGAACATCATCAGGCCGGATTCCAGGCTCCGCACCTCGGCCGGCTCCTCCACCAGGGCGCGGCCGCCCCCATAGACCGCAGTCATGATCTGGTCGGTGTTCTTGCCGTCCTTGATGTCGGCAATGCCGCTGTCGGGGTGCGCCGCGAGGTCATAGATCAGGCGGCCGCCCTGCAGCACGATGTTGCTGCGCGGGAAGGTGAGGCAGTCCTTGAACCGGGCGACGTATTGCGGCGGGGCATCCAGGGTCCCGCACACGGAGGTCAGCGCCACCGGGCCTTCGAGGAAGCGGATCTCCGGCTCCGCGATCCGGCGCGGGCCGATGAGCTCGCGATAGGTGCCCTCCCCTTCGGTGGCCGCCCGACGCGCGGAGACGATGTCGTAGATCCGCACCTGCCCGAGCCCGAGCGTCGCGCGCGTCCGCTCGTGCAGCGCCTGCGCCTCCTCATGACGGCCTGCCTCGGCGAGCGCGGTCATCTGCAGGCTGCGCAGGTTCCGGATCTTCCGCTCGAGCGTGTCACCGTCGACCGTGAGGGCCTGCCCACCCAGAGTGTCCCGCGCGATCCGCGCCAGCAGGTAGCTGCGCACCGCGCTCTCGGCTTCACCGGCGAGCTCGTAGTCCCATGCGATCTGGACCAGCGACGGGTCGTCCTGCCCGCGATCCTGGACCGCCGCCTTGGCTTGGCGCAGCGCCTCCAGGAGGTCCTCGACGCTGTCGAATTCCTGCCGCCGGCACCGGTCGACGATGTCCGTCCGGATGGCGGCGAGATGGTACTGCGCGGTCTGCGCGCGCGAGGCCTGGGCCGCCAGCCTGTAGGCACGAGCCGCCAGATCGAAGCTGTCCTCGCCCTGATACCGGAACGCGAGGGTCGCGAGGTGCTGCGCGGCGGTCTCGGTGCGCTCCTCCGTCAGCGCTGCGAGGGCGCCTTCGATCGCGTCGAGGGTGGCGGCGCCGGTTGTCCGGTTGGCCTGCGTAAGGATTCGCCGAAAGTCGTCCCGCATCGATACCGACCGTTCCTTCACGCGATCCGCCGCGCCGTCCCGAGCGCCTCAGCGCGTCGCCAGGGCCCGCTCCACGCAGGCGCAGACCTCGCCGATCTGATCCCGGGTGATCGCCGGGAAGAACGGCACCCCGATCGCGCCGGCGGAGACGGAGGCGGTCCGCGCAAGGCCGTCATGCCGGCAGGTCGCGAAGGCGGGGTGCGCTTGGCAGCCGGTCCCGTACCAGCGCCGCCACTGGATGCCGGCCGCATCGAACGCCGCCGTCACCGCATTGGCGGCTGCGGGCTCGAACAGCGCGTTGACTGTCATGGTCAGCCATTCCGTGCCGAAGCCAGGCTGCATGCGTACGCCGATCCGGTCGAAGCCCTCGACATAGGCGAGCGAGGCCTCCCGCAACTGCCGGATGCGCGCATCGAGGCCGTCGAAGGCCGCCAGGCCGACCGCTGCGGCGTATTCGGAGATCCGGAAATTGCCGCCGCGCACCTCCGAGACCCGGCTGCTCGCCGAGAATCCGAAACCGGTCATCGCGGTGGTCTGCGCCACCAAGTCGGCATCGGTCGTGAGGATCGCGCCCCCCTCCCCGATCCCGAGCGCCTTGGTGGCGTGCAGGCTAACGCAGAGCGGCTGCGCGCCGGCCCGGGTAAGGTTCAGCGTTGCGGCGGCGGCGTCGAACACGACCGGAATCCCGTGCGCCGCCTCGAACGCCTCCCAGGCCGGGACGTCGATCGGTGCCCCGTACGGACTGACCACCACCACGGCGGCGACATCGCCTTCGGCCAGCGACAGCGCCCGCTCGGCGATGGCGGGCGTCAGCGACAGGGTCTCTGGATCGACGTCGGCGAAGAACGGCTCGAGGCCGACATTCACCGCCGCGTGCGCGGTGGCGATGAAGGTGTAGCCGGGCATCAGGCAAAGCCCGCCGCGCCGGCCGCCAATCCGGTAGCGCAGGGCGAGTTCGATCGCGCTCGTGCCGTTACCGGTGATCGTCGCGGCCACCGGCGCCCCGCCGGCGCGCTCCGAGACGAAGCCGCAGAGCTTGGCCGTGAATTCGCGGGAGAGCGGACCGTAGTTGCTGTAGATGTGCGCTTGATCGATCCGGCGCAGGTACGGGACGATGGCGTCCGTCTCCGGCAGGCTTGGAATGAGCACGGGGATCATCGTCGAGACACGTCCTGACTGTCGGCCGCCACCATCCTCGTCCGAATGCCCGGTGACGCGGCCGCTATACATGCCCAGGCATCGCCGCGGAAGGCGCCGTCGTCCGCCCTTGCCGACCGGACCCCTCAGGCGCGCGGCAGGCTCTGCGGCTTGAGCCGCGTTGGCAAGGGCCGAGCTGGATTCCCGAACACCGTCTGGCCCGGCGCCACGTTGCGGATCACCACGGCGCCGGCTCCGACCACGGCGCGCGCGCCGATCCGGATCTTCGGGATCACGCAGGCCCCCGTGCCGAGGAAGGCCCCCTCCTCCACTCTGACATGGCCGGCCAGGTTGACCCCAGGGCTCAGTGTGGCGAAATCCTCCAGCACGTCGTCGTGGGCCACCGTGCAGCCCGGATTGATCAGCACGTGCTCGCCAAGCCGGGCATCCGCCGTGACGGAGGAATGCCCGAGGATCACCGCACCTGCGCCGATCCGGCTGCTCGCGCCGATCAGCACGCCGGGATCGATGATCGAGGCGAAACGCGCTCCGATCGCGTCCCGCAGACGCGCGGCGGCCCGGGCCCGGGGCTCCGGCTCGCCGAGAGCGACAACGAAGCGCAGACTTTCGTCACCCGCGAAGGTGCGGACATCGCGGACCACCGGCCGGCCGCGGAACGTCTCCGGCGCGTGGATGCCGGGATCGACGATGCTCGCCCTTAGCTCCATCGGCGCGCCGTGGGCGTTCAGGCGCTCAAGGGCGTCGACGATCTCGCGGGCGAGGGCACCCGCACCGTACAGGACGAGGCGAAGGGTCATCGCGCCGTGTGCCGCGACCGGTTCTGGCTCGGCGCTGGCGACTGCCTGCCGCTCGGGCGAACGTCCATGCGCGGGGTTCCCTGCCTCGGGGTGTCCTGCCTGTCCAGAGTCCTGCCCTACACGAGTCCCTGCGGGCTCTCCAGGGCCGATGCCTCGTCACGGTGCCATCGTTCCAGTACACCGCCGAGATCGGCGCGTCGCACCCGGGCGCGCGGGCGAGGACGCGCGGAGCGTGAGACCGACATGAGGCCGGCGGAGACGTTCATCGACCTGATCCGGACGATCAATCGCGACAACGCGTCGGACGTTCTCGATCAGCTCTGCGCGTGCGTCGCCGCCGAGGATCGCCCCCTCGAAGGTCACGTCGACGCGCGCGTCACCCGGATGCGGCGGCACCTCGAGACGCTCGCGTTCCGGTTTGAGGGCGATGGCCAGCTCGGCGCCGTCGCCGCTACCTACGATCTGATCGCTTCGATCGTCCCCGAGGATCGCGAACGCTGGGCGGTGGCCGCCGTCAGCGCGCGACTGCGCGATCTCTGCGAACACGGACGCTACGCGGAGGCCACCGCCGTCATCCTCGACCTGCGCGCGGGGGGCAGCCCAGCCGCCATCCGCGAAGGCCTCGCCACCTTGCTGCGGCTCGGCTGGGTCGCCGAGTGCGGGCAGGAGCCGGAATCCTGCGTGCAGTGCTATCGGCTGGCCTACGAGCTGAACGGCGGTGACGAAGGCGTCACGACCGAGGATGGCTTCGCCCTGAGCACCAAGGTCAGGAATCTCCGCCGATTACAGATCGACGAGTTGCTCCCGGATGGGCGCTACGCGGACGCGATCGCGCTGCACGAGACGACGCGCCACGTCTACCGCTCGGGACCGCTGCGCGCCTACGACATCGTCACGGCCGAGTCGCTCGCCGCAGGCGGGGACGGCGCTTACACAGAATTGTGGCCGAGGCGGCGGATCGCGCCGCCCGACCTGCGCTTCTTCGAGCCGCCCCCTGCCCTGCTATCCGAGCCGGGCGAGCTCGACATGCCGGCCCAGTACCTCGCCTTTCTGGACGGAGCCCAGGCCTTCCCGCGCAGCAACGTCGTCATCGCCGGTGACAAGCTCGTCTACGACCTCGCCGCGCACCCGCGCCGGCCCGACATCCTGCTGCAGGATGGAATCAATCCCGACCAGATCATGATGGCCGCGTTCGGTGAGACGCGCGCCCTCGTGGAAGTGCCCGAGGACCCACACCGGGTCGAGGCCGGGCTGATGATGTTCGGCCTCCAGAGCCGGAATTATGGGCACTGGTTCTGCGAGTTCGTGCCGCGGATGCTCTGCTACAACGACGCGCGCTGCCCGGACGGGATCCCGCTCTGCATCGACGACCACATGCCCGCCTCGCACGAGCAGATTCTGCGCCTGCTCGACACGCGCGACCGGCCCGTGATCAAGCTCCCGCCCCGGCCAGTCGCGTTCGGCCGTCTCGGGATCGCGCCGCCGCCGGCGTTCTTTCCGTTCGAGATGAAGCCGGGGCGGCCGGTCTACGACGCGATCTGGCCGGCCGATATTTTCGCGCCGGTGCGTGAACAGATCCTCGAACGCGCCCGGGAACAGGGCGTCCTCTCGGGCCGGACAGACCGGCGCTTGTTCATCTCGCGCAAGGCCTTCAGCCAGCGCGCCCTCGTCAACGAGGCGGAGATCGCCGAGCAACTCAGCTCCCTGGGCTTCGAGGTGATCTACCCGGAGACCATGTCGTTCTTCGAACAGGTCGAGGCGTTCCACTCCGCTGCCCTGGTGGTGGGCTCGTCGAGTTCGGCCCTGAGCAACGCCCTGTTCTGCCGGCCTGGGTGCCGGATCCTAGGCCTGATTCACGAGGAGCTGGCGTTCAACTTCCGGGGTTATGCCAGCTACATCGAGGTGGGCGGCGCGCGGATCCTGTTCCTGCGCGGTCGCACCCTCCACCGGCCGGGCGTGCACGCCTTCCACGTGAGCTATACCGTCGACCCGGCCAAGGTCGTCGCGGCCGTGGCCGCCCTTGAGAACGAGGCCGCCACCGGCGTGCCGGCCGGGTTCCCGGTGCCTGCGGTGGACGACAGGCCGATCCGTCTACCGGATCGCCGAGCGGTCCGGTCTCACCCTCGGACGGGTGCGCCCGCACGCGTCGATCCCGACCGGCTCGCGCACGTCAGGACGCTCGCGGCCGGGCCGCACGCGGACGCGGCTTCCGGCCTCTGCGCCCTGGAGGCGGTGGCATACGTGGCCGGCGAGGCCCATTCGGATCAGCCCACCTGCGCGTCGCCGAGCCTCTCCGCCTTCATCCGGATCTGGAGCGATCGGCTGTCCCAGGAAGCGCGCGATGCCCTCATTCTCCCGCTCGTTCCGCGCCTGGTCGGCACGCGCGGCCCGGAGGCACTGGAGCGCCTGCGTGTCGCCCTGGTTGCCGACTGGCTCGTCCGGACCCATCTGCCGGCGTGGTTCCGTCTCGCCAAGCTGAATGTCGAGGCGGACGCGCTGGCCGATCGTCCGGCACTCGCTGACATCGCCGATCTCGCTGCCTGGTGCGATGACCTGGCGCGCGCTCGCAAGCGGGCGGCGGTGGCGAACCTCACCCTGCGGCAGAGCGGGGCCGCCGTCCGGGCCGCGGCCTGGGACGGCGCGCACCAGGCCGCGTGGGCCGCCATCCGGGACGATCTCGAGGCTGCTGGCCCGAAGATCCTCGCGGCCGGCTGGGACGCGGCCTACGCGGCGGCCTACGCGGCGGCCCGTGCCTACGGGAAGGCGCCCCTGGAGCCAACGCGGTGCGCGCTCCAGGATACCGCCCGGGCGCTGGTCGATGGCATGATCGCGATACGCGACCCCAGTGCATCAGCTTGCACCTCTTCCGGGGACGAGCAAAGCGAGCCGCGTCAATCCGAAGCGGCTCCGCAGCCATCTCAGATCGAGACCCGTGTGGTGTTTTGACAATGCGCATCGGACATGAGCAGGACCAGATGTCGGCGGTGGAGGCCGGCCCAGGACGGAGTGCATCATCGCTCGGGGGCGCCCGTTGCCTTGTGCTCGGCGGGGGCGGGTTTCTCGGTTTAAATCTCTGCAATCGCCTCGCGGAAGCGGGAGCCGAGGTCACCTGCTTCAGTCGCAATTCCATCCGAGCAGAGCTGCTCGACCCGCGTGTGATAATCGTGGCCGGCGAATTTGCCGATCGCTTGGCTCTTTCCAACACCGTCGATGGACAGGATGTAGTCTTCCATCTGGTCGCTGGGTCGGTCCCGCAGAGTTCGAACCGAGACCCAGCCGCCGAACTCGCGGCCGCGCCGATCGCGACGCTGCACCTGCTCGAGATCTGCCGCTCAGCCCGGATCAAGAAGCTCGTTTACGCGTCCTCCGGCGGCACAATCTACGGGATCCCCCGCGCCATCCCGATCCCCGAGCAGGCGCCGACCGATCCGATCTCGGCCTACGGCATCAGCAAGCTGATGATCGAGAAGTCGCTCCACCTCTACAGGCATCTCCACGGGATCGATTACCAGATCCTCCGGATCGCCAATCCGTACGGCCGGTTCCAGCTCGGCACCAAGCACCAGGGCCTGATCGGGAGCTACATCCATCGCGTCCTCTCCGATCAGCCGCTCGAGGTCTGGGGGACCGGCGAGGTCGTGCGCGACTTCCTGCATGTCGACGACGTCAGCGACGCCTTCCTCGCCGCCGTGGCTTATGACGGGCCGCACAAGGTTCTCAACGTCGGCAGCGGCCTGGGCCTGAGCGTCAATCAGATCATCGCCGAGCTGGGGGCGGCCTTCGGCCTGGACCGCCTGCCTTGCCTGTACAAGCCGAGCCGCGCCGCCGACGTGCCGGCCAATGTCCTCGACACCGCGCTGATCCGGTCGGAGCTCGGCTGGCAGCCGCGCGTCGCCCTGCGCGAGGGGCTCGTCAGCACGATCGCCTGGATGCGCGCGCATCTGGCGGAGATGCGGGCAGGCCCGGCAGGTGCGCGGGGGCGATGAGGCGGCCCTGACCGCGGATCCGGGTGGGGATCGCCCTGCCCCGGAGTAGCCACGTTTGTCGGCGACAGCGCGGCGGTCCGATCCGCGAGGAGACCGCATGTCCTTCCTGCACGATCTGCCGATCGCCGACCTGATCGCGAATTACGGATACATCGCGATCTTCGTGATCATCACCCTGGAGAGCGCCGGTCTGCCGCTGCCCGGCGAGACGGTGCTGCTGACCTCGGCGGCCTATGCCGGCAGCACCGGCAACATCAACATCGCCATCGTCGTAGCGATCGCCGCGACCGCCGCCATCCTGGGCGACAATGCCGGCTACTGGGTCGGCCGCCGCTGGGGGCTGCCGCTGCTCCTGCGCAAGGGGCACCTGATCGGGCTCGACCATGGCCGTCTCAAGCTCGGCCAGTACCTGTTCCGCCGGCACGGCGGTAAGATCGTGTTCTTCGGCCGCTTCACCGCGATGCTCCGGGCCTACGCGGCGGTCCTGGCCGGCGTGAACAAGCTCGATGCGCGCCGCTTCTTCGCCTTCAACGCCCTCGGCGGCGCGGCCTGGGCCTCAATCATGGGATTCGGCGCCTACCTGTGCGGCCGCTCGATCGAGAACGTGATGGGGCCGGTCGGACTCGGGCTTCTGGCCTTCGTCCTGCTGGGTGCCGTCGCGCTGTGGCTGTTCATGCGCCGGCACGAGGCGCGCCTGATGGTCGCCGCCGAGGCCGAGATCCCGGGACCGCTCGGGGGGGGGCTCGGCGAGGCGCGGGCCGAGCCTGTCCCGGGGCCTGTCCCGGAGCACGGCGGCATTGACCCGAACAGCCCGGTCCAGGCGGATTTTCAGAATCAGATCGAGGCTCTTCTGGCCAAGCGGGAGCGCGCGGCGCCACAGGCTGCCGCGCCGGCGGCCGCCCGCACCCGGTGCGCGCCCTGGCCCCTGTGGTTCAAGATCCCCGTGCTCCTCGTCGCCGCCGGCGCCGGCATGGCGGTACTCTCCTGGCATGACGGCGTCACCGGCGGCCTCTACGGACGGCTCATCGGGCATATCGGGATCCTCGGCATCGCCTTGTTCCTCGTCGTCCCCGCACTCCTCCTTCTGGTGGTCGGCCGGCGACTCCCGCGCCCGGAAGACGACCTCGACGCAAAGTCCGAGGAGGCTGCTGGGCTGGCGGCTTGACCGCCCGCTTGGTGAGTGTGGCGCCCCGGATGTAGGGTTGACCGGCCCTGGAGCCGATCGTACAGCCGGCCCGACCCGACTGGGGTGCCCCGTCGCGCCGGCCTCATGCCGATCCCGCTGACGGCTACTTGCCCGTGACCAGTTGGGCCCCGCGACTGAGACGGAGCCGACCTTGAGCGAGGACGTGGAAGCGCTGCGGGCCGAGCTCGCCGAGACTCAGGCACGGCTCAAAGAGGCGCAGGGCGAACTCGCCCGCTTGGTGCGATTGGCCGAGGCTGATCTGCAGCGACGACGTCCCGGCGAGCAGTCGAGCGTCGTCGCCTCCTCGGTGCGCAGGCCTGCCGCCAAGGAGGTTGCAGCTCGAATTGCCCGGTTCGCGCACCTCTACCGAGAGGCCGCTTCAGCGGCTCCCGACCGCGCCCCCGTCGTGCCCGAGGCGACGATGCTCGGCTGGCTGGAAACGTCCGGTCTGTTCGACCGCCAGTTCTACCTCGCGTGTAACGACGACGTCGCGAATGCCGGGGCCGATCCGACGCACCACTACTACAATCACGGCTCCGAGGAAGGGCGCCTCCCCAGCACCCTCTGAGGGTAGTCTGGGGAAGCTGCTCGCTGGCGCGCGTTCAAGGGATCTGATCGATGCAGGACGGTGCAGGAGAGATCGCACCCGCGCTCGAGTCGTGGCAGGACGACTTCGCCACCATCTACGCCAGCGGACTGTTCGACCATATTGGGTACGCAACGCGCTATCCCGATGTTGGCCTGACCGATTTGTCGCCCCTCGAGCACTACGTGAAGTACGGCGCCCGGCTTGGGCGCCGGCCCCGTGCCGACTTCAGCGCGCCGCCGGACGAGACCTTCGACAGCAGCTTCGTCAATCCCTTCGCGGCCTGGATCCGGGCGCGAGCCGAGACCGAGCCGGCGCCGGCCTGGAACCGGCCGGTCGTCTCGGTCCTGTGCATCACCTACAACCAGGCGGCCTTCATCCGGCAGACGCTGGAGAGCATCCTCGGCCAGGCCACGGACTTCCCCTTCGAGCTGCTGGTGGGCGACGACCGCTCCACGGACGGGACCGCCGAGATCATCGCCGAGTACGCCGCGCGCCACCCCAACCTCGTGGCGGTCCTGCGCAGCGAGAATCTCGGGCCGAACCGGAACTTCGCCGACCTCACGGCCCGTGCCCGCGGCGAGTTCGTGGCGATCTGCGAGGGCGACGATTACTGGACCGACGCGCGCAAGCTCCAGCGGCAGGTTGATTTCCTGCGGGCGCGCCCGGAATTCACCCTCTGCTTCCACCGGGTGCGCGTCGTCTACGAGGACATGCCGGGGGTCGACGAGCTGTACCCGAAGCAGTGCAGCCCGCAGCCGTCGCTGTCCGACCTCGTGGCGCACAACTTCGTCCAGACCAACAGCGTGCTCTACCGCTGGCGCTACCACGGCGAGGAGGCGTTCGTGTTCGACGAGGGCATCGCCCCCGGCGACTGGTACGTCCACCTGATGCACGCTGAGGTCGGGCGCGTCGGCTTCCTGCCGGAGGTGATGGCGGTCTACCGCAAGCACGCCGCCGGGATGTGGGCGACCTACGCCACCGAGCTCGCCCGCCACAAGAAGCTCGGCAACTCCGAGATCGCGTTCTTCCGCAAGCTGCGCGGCCATTTCGGCGGCCGCTACGCGGCGGGCTACGAGGCCGCGCAGAAGTCGATATTCCGGCGGCTGGCCGAGGCCTATCTCGACGAGGAGGACGTGCCGAGCCTCGCGCGCCTGATCGACGCCAACCCCGACATCGCCCAGACGGCCCTGCACGATATGGGCCTCGACGCCTCCGAGGTGCTCACCGGCGACCCCGACGCCCTGCGCGCGTGGCTCATGGAGCAGCTCACGGTCAGCGTCATCGTCACGGCCTACAACCACGCCGCCGATATCGGCCGCTGCCTCGACGCTGTGCTGGGCCAGCGCGGGCTGTTCCGGCTACAGGTCGTGATCGGCGACGACAAGTCCACCGACGGCACCGCGGAGATCGTCGAGCGCTACCGGGCGCGCGACCCGGAGCGGATCGCGGTGCGGCCCCGGCCGCACAATCTCGGCATGCTGCGCAACATGCAGGATTGCCTCGCCGCCTGCACGGGCCGGTACATCGCCTTCTGCGAGGCGGACGATTACTGGCTGTCCGACCGCAAGATCGCGATGCAGATGCGGATGCTGCGCAACGACCGCAAGCTGGACATGTGCTTCAACTGGGTGCTGCTCCACTACCCGGCGACCGGCTCCTACGTCCCGCATGACGAGCAGGGCCGCTATCCCACGGGCACGATCAGCTTCCCGGTCCTGGCGAACGCGCCGCTCACCGCCAACTTCTCTTGCTGTTTCTACCGCGCCGAGGCTCTGCGCCGGGTTCCAGAGGCCTACTACGCGAACGCCTCGGCGGCCGACTGGCTGATGAACCTCTACGTCGCCGATAAGGGCCGGATCGCGTTCCTGCGGGAGCTGCTCTCCGTCTACACGGTCCAGGAGAAGGGCCAGTGGTCGGGCCTGCCGGAGGACATCAAGAACGCCCGGATCGCCCAGTACCAGAAGGAGTTCGCCGCCATCTTCGGCGAGGGGCGCGGCTTCGAGAAGTACGAGGTCGGCTGCACGGTGGCCGAGCTCGACGGCGAGTTGCCGGATTCCTTCGCCCGCGCGAACCTGGAGGCCCCCCAGGACCGGGTCTGGGCCGAGATCCAGGACGGGCAGGTGGTTCTGGCTGGCTGGGTCGTCTCGGCGAGCCGCGCCAAGGCGACGCTGATCGTCGAGGCCGACGGCGAGGTCCAGCGCATACCCGTGGACGTCCATCGGCCGGACGTGATCGCGGCGGTGCTGGGCGACATGCCGACCACGATGGAAGAGGCCCGCTGCGGCTTCCGCTTCACCCTGCCTTACGCGCTCCACCTCGAGGTGCTGCTCTCTATCGAGGTCGAGCACGAGGTCGTGCCCTGGCTCTCGGTGATCTTTACCCACCGGGTGAAGCGGGCGGTCGAGCAGGGCTGATCGCGGGTGGGGCGTCGCGACACGCGGGGCCGCGCCCTTCGAGCCGGCCCTATCGCCGCCGACCGGCGAGGAGGTGTCGCACCCGGGCCAGCGGCGTGCGGGCGCGGGCCCGGTCCAGGGCCCCGCGGATCTCGGCGGCGAGCCGCGTCGCGACGATCTCGCGGGCGGGATCGTCGTAGTGGACGATGTCGTAGAAGGTCCCCTCCTCCCGGTCGCGGAAGATCCCGCTGAGGTCGAGGGCCGTGAAGGTGCGCCGGTACGGGCGCCGCGCCGCGAGCTGCGCGGTGAACGCCTCCAGCTTGGCGTATTGCCGGTCGAGATAGGCCAGGAACGCCCCCGAGGCGACGCCGCTTTCCACCTCGGTGAGGTGGCGCTTGCGCAGGATCGTCGGCTGCAGGACGCTGACGATCGGCACCCCGTGATCGTGCGACAGCTTGGTCAGCCGGTGCGCCGCCAGTTCGTAATGGTGGACGATCGCGTCCTCCCAGCCGGGGCTCTGCCAGCCCACCTCGACCCGTAGCCGCTTCAGCTCCTCGTAGATCAGCGTGATCAGCGCCTCGTAGGATAGGCCGTCCTCGCGGGCGCGGGGATCGTGCGTGTCGAAGAAGTGGTCGTAGAGCCGCTGGGTGATGAAGGCGTTGTAGGGGTAGCCCGGCCGGGGATCGTAGGTCCAGGGCTGGAACAGGTCGGTGCTGCCGCTCAGCACAAGGATCGCGTCGGGGCTGTAGGTCACCAAGCGCGACCAGATCAGGTGCGTCATCTGCGTGAGGCAGCTCGACATCACTCCGAAATTGTAGATCTTCGCGCTCTCCAGGCCGCCCGCCCGCAGGATCCGCTCGATGCGGCCCGGCAGGGTGTTGGCGATGTCGCCGCCGTCGATCGTGGTCGAGTCGCCGACGACCAGGATTCGGGTCTCGCCCTCCGGCTTGCGCTTGACGATCGGGGCGGCGTTCAGGAAGCCGTCCGCGTCGAACGGGACGCCGTAATGGCTCGCCCCCGGCTTGCCGGCGAACTGGATGAACGGGCTCGGATAGCGTGTGTTCGAGTCGAGATAGCCGAAATGGTGCAGGAACTTGCGCCGGCGCGCCGCATCCTCGCTCTCCGGCGGGGCCCAGATCTGCTCGACGCCCGGGGCGGTCAGTGCCGCCATCATCAGGTCCCTGAGCGCCGCGTAGCCGACGGCGTTCAGCCGGACGCCGTCTTCGCTGAGACCGGGCCTGAGCGTACCCGCTTCGGTGGCCAGGACGGCATCGTAATCGATGAACTGCGCCCCGTACGCCTGCACGTGGTCGCGCAGCCACGCGTTGACCTGACCGATGAGCGGGATGGGCAAGCCGGCCGCGGCCGGCGCGGCCGGATCCACCGGCGGGATCGAGCCGACCCAGGTCCGCACGTAGAGGTCGCGCGCGTCCTGCAGCATCGCGGTGAAGTCGGCCACGATGCTGTCCAGCGACGGCGCGGTCTTGCCGCTGAGGATGTCGTCGCGGGCGCCGATGAGGTGCAGGCCGCGGGCTCCGTAGAGGGCAATCTCAGAGCGGAGCCGGCGTCCCATGTCCCTGGTCGACTGCCCGGCAATTCCGCGCGCGACCGTCTGGGGTCCGGAGAAGAGCGGTGGTGTCCCGGCCACCAGCTCCGCCGTGACCGAATCGCCGAAGAACAGGATCGGCCCGAACGGGAACAGCGGCTTGTCCTGCATCGGCGTGCTCATGCCGTCGCGATCCGGGGCGGCGTCAGCGCGCCGCGAAGACCTCGATCCCGTCGAGATGCAGGTGCTGCTCCTCGTCGAGATCGATCTTGAGGTAGCGGAACCGCGCGTTGTCGAACCGCAGGTGGAGGGGCAGGCCGGGATGGCAATGGGCGTCCACGGCGTCGAAGACGAGGCGGTAGTCGCCCTCGGTCTCGCCCAGCCAGACCCGCATCAGCTGCGCCCGCTCGCTGAGCTGCCCCCAGCGGTTGTAGATCCGGATCTCCGAGACCCGCTCGACCGCCCCGAGATCGAGGACGAACCAGGGGTTCCGGTCGAGCCCGGTGTGGAAGAAGAAGGACGGGTCGCCCGTGGTGCGCTCGCCGTAGGTGCCGGTGGTGCCCGACCAGGGCGAGGCGGAGCTTGCCGTCCAAGTCTTGCCCAGCGCGATGTTCTCGGAGGGCCGCATCGCCACCAGCGTGTCCATCTCCAGCTCGTCGATCAGTGTCCGGATCTGCTTGGACGGCTGGCGCAGCGGCGGGATCTCCAGGTCGAGCTTGTAAATCAGGTTCGACAGGATGCTCTGGTCGAAGCGGTGGTCGTTGAAGCCCTCGAGATCCGGCAGGCCCATCTGGTTCGGGATGTCGGTGACGACCCGCGGATCGCCCGCGTAGCGCAGCCACTCGGCCACGAGCCGGCGGGTGGCGGGGCTCACCATGAAGGCGATCCAGGAGGCCTGGATCTGGTCGGCGTCCCAGTAGCGCGCCGAGTCACACTCCATCAGCACGAAGCAGTCGCGCTTGGTCCAGGCCCGCTGCGGCTTCCCGTGCAGCACGCCGACCGCGACCCGGCGGTCTGAGCCGTCGAGCCAGGTGAGCAGCGGCGCCACCGGCGGCAGCGGGTCGTCGCCGACCGCCTGCATGCCGGTATCGCTGAAGACGATGAAGTCGCCGTCGCGGCGCTTCTCCAGCGCCTCGGCGATGACGTAGGGCTTCCAGGCCCAGTTGCCGGCGCCCCGGGACCGGTCGAGGATCTCGCGGTGCTCCCGGTAGAACGGCGTCTCGCGCAGCCGGTCGGGGGACCAGCTCTCGATCGTGTCGAAATCGCCCGTGGCGGCGGCCGAGGCCACCAGCCGGCGCTGGCTCTCGACGTAGTGGTACTTGGCGGCGAAGCTGACCAGGGTGGTGTGGCGCGGCCGGAGCCGGCGCCGCAGCCGCATCAGAACCTCGGCCCGGTGTATGTCGAAGGCGTTGACGCGCAGGGCTTCCGGGGATGGGTCAGCGCTGGCCAAGTCTGTCCTCCGGCGGTGGCTCGAGGGCTTGTCACCGGTTTTGCCGGCTTCGGCAAGGCGGCCGCGGCGGGGGGGGCGGGCTCAGGCGTCGTCGAACGTAAGCTTCTCGGCCGGATACGCGAGCATCAGCGCGCGGCGCTCGGGCGAGTTGTCCCACTCGCCGACCTTCGTGTAGCCGCCGGCGACGTCCAGCACCTCGACGACCCGCCCGATGGTCGGGATGCTCTTGAAATGCTGCGGCCAGCCGGAGGCGAAGTAGAAGACCTGCTCGACGTGCTCGGAGAGCTGGCAGACCCCCGGCCCAAACGTACCGAGCCCGAAGACCAGGTAGCGCCCGTTCATCAGCGCCGCGACGTCGTCGATGAGGGAGCCGCTCTGGGTCGTCAGCGGCACGCCGATCTCGGCGATCCACGCTTCCAGCACCGGGATCACCGGGTTCAGCCGGTTCTCGAACACCATCTTGATCCGGGCGATGCGGCCCTCCGCCAGGAGCCGCCGGATCACCATCTGGTAGAAGGCGAGCGGCGGCTGCGGGTAGGTCGGCGCCACCCAGGTGCTGAAGATGTCCCCCGAGCGGATGTGGATCAGCAACTCGTCGTCGGGCTTGGCGGGGATCTCGACCGGCAGCCGGTTGAACAGCGGCCGGATGCAGGTCCGCACGATGTCCCGGGTCTCGTCGGGGCCGAGGGTGCCGGCGAGCTGCTGGATCCCGAGGTCGAAGTACATCCCCGACAGGAAGGCGCCCGCCTCCGGCAGCGGCTCCGAGCCGGGGATGAAGGTGAGGCCGCCGCAGGTCAGCGGGCCTGTCAGGCCGATCACCTCGCTCCGGTCGGCGGCCGGGAGTTTGATGTATTTCAGGTTCAGGTTGCGGGCGATGCCGACGGCGAGCAGCAGCTGGATCAGGCAGTTGCCGAAGGCGCCGCACTCGTAGAGCGCGAGCCCGACCAGGGCGCGGGAGCGCGGCCGCTCGGCGCTGACGAGGCGGTAGGAGACGTAAACGTTCGCGCCGGGCCGCTCGTCGGCCATGTCGAAGGGCACGTCGAGCACGCGCCGCAGGGCGATGAGGTCGAAATCCGCCCGGTCGCACAGCACCTGCACCGCCGGCGGCTCGCCTGCGGCGGCGCCGTCCGGGGCAACGCGGATATGGCGCGCCCAGGCGCCCTCCCCAGTGGCGAGCACCAGGGCTGCGGGCCCGCTCCGGGCCGCGTCGAGATCGGGCTCGCGCCAGACCTGCCCGTCGTCGGAGAGGGCGAGGCGCGGCGGCGCCGCGCAGGCCGCCGCGAGCTCGACCCGGCGGACCGGGCAGCGGAAGCCGAGATCGACCTGGAAGCTCGGGGAACCCGCCGGGCGGTCGGTCTCGCCGGCCGCGGGTGCCGCGCCGAGCCAGGGCCGGCCGAACGCCGCATCGATCAGGTCGCCGTTCATCGCGTCTCGCGCTGCGCAGGGAGCGGTCCGGGGCCCGCGCCCCGAGCCCCTCTCTTTGCCGGCCGAGCCCACTCTGTCGAGGCGGACGCGTGTCCCGTGACCCCGTCGCAGGGCGACGGGGCGTGCCCGTCGGCTAGCCGTCGAGTCCGAGCATCAGCCCGAGATTCTGCACGGCCGCCCCGGAGGCGCCCTTGCCGAGATTGTCGAGGCGCGCCACCAGCACCGCCTGCCCGTGCTCGGCCGAGCCGAACACGCGCAGCTCCAGCCGGTCGGTGTCGTTGAGATCCTCCGGCTCGATCTTCTCGCGGTGCGCGCCGGTTCCGGCGCCCGGTACCACCTCCACCAGCCTCTGCCCGGCATACCAGTCGCGCAAGGCCGCCTCGAGGTCGGAGGCCGTGGGCCGGCCCGGCAGCGTATCAAGGTGGAGCGGCACGCTCACCAGCATGCCCTGCCGGAAGTTGCCCACCGACGGCACAAAGATCGGCCGCCGGGTGAGCCCGCTGTAGCGCTGCAATTCCGGCAGGTGCTTGTGGGCGAAGCCGAGGCCGTAGAGCTGGAACGGCGGCGCCGTGCCCTGCTCGTAGGCCTCGATCATGCTCTTGCCGCCGCCGCTGTAGCCGCTGACCGCGTTCACGCTGATCGGGTGGTCGGCCGGGATCAGGCCGCCCTCCACCAGCGGGCGCAGGAGCGCGACGCCGCCGGTCGGGTAGCAGCCCGGATTGGCGACACGCCGGGCGCGGGCCACCGCTGCGCCCTGCTCCCGGGTCAGCTCCGGGAAGCCGTAGGTCCAGCCCTCTGCGACCCGGTGGGCGGTGCTGGCATCGAGGACGCGCGGGCCGCCGCCGGGCAGGCTGTCGGCCAGCGCCACAGTCTCCTTGGCGGCCTCGTCCGGCAGGCAGAGCACGACGAGGTCGACCTCGGCGAGCAGCGCGCGCTTCGCCGCCGGATCCTTGCGGTGCTCCGGGGCGATGCTGCGCAGGGCGACCCGCCCGTCGCGCTCCAAGCGCTCGCGGATGCCGAGACCGGTCGTGCCGGCCTCGCCGTCGATGAACACGGTGGGCTTCGTCGCGCTTGCGCCAGACATCGCTCGTCTCGCTCTCTAGAAAAATGCCTCGCCGCCCGAGTCGGGCACCGCGGCCGGGAATCAGGTGCGCGCGGTGCGACAGGCTGTCAACGACCGTGCAGCGGCCTGAAAACGCGAAAGGGCGGCTCCCGCAGGAACCGCCCTCTCCGTGACACCGGTGTGACCGGATATCAGCGCTTCGAGAACTGGAAGCTGCGGCGGGCCTTCTTGCGGCCGTACTTCTTGCGCTCGACCACGCGGGCGTCGCGGGTGAGGAAACCCTCACGCTTCAGCGGGGCGCGCAGCTCCGGCTCGTAGTAGGTCAGGGCCTTCGACAGGCCGTGGCGCACCGCGCCGGCCTGGCCGGAGAGGCCGCCGCCCGCCACCGTGACGGTGATGTCGTACTGGTCGACGCGGCCGGCGATCTCCAGCGGCTGGCGCAGGATCATGCGCAGCACCGGGCGGGCGAAGTAGGTCTCCACCGGGCGCTTGTTGATCGTGACCGTGCCGTTGCCGGGCTTGATCCAGACGCGGGCGACCGCGTCCTTGCGCTTGCCGGTGGCGTAGGCGCGGCCCTGCGCGTCCAGCTTCTGGACGTGGACGGGGGCCTCGTTGGCGGGGTCGACCGCGCCGGTGTTCGACCGGTTGAGGTCGGCGAGGGACTGCAGGGTCGCCATGATCAAGCGCTCACGTTCTTGCGGTTGAGGGCGCCGACGTCGAGCGCCTGCGGCTGCTGGGCCTCATGCGGGTGCTCGGTGCCCTTGTAGACGCGGAGATTGCCGAGGATCTGGCGGAAGAGCGGGCCGCGCGGCAGCATGCGCTCCACGGCCTTCTCCACCACGCGCTCGGGGAACCGGCCCTCGAGGATGAACTTGGCAGTCCGCTCCTTGATGCCGCCCGGATAGCCGGTGTGGTAGAAATAGCTCTTCTGATTGTACTTACGCCCGGTGAACTTCACCTTCTCGGCGTTGATGACGATGACGTTGTCGCCGCAATCGACGTGGGGCGTGTAGGCGGCCTTGTGCTTGCCGCGCAGGCGCATCGCCACGATCGACGCGAGGCGGCCGACGACGAGGCCCTCCGCGTCGATCACGATCCACTTCTTGTCGACCTCGGCGGGCTTCAGCGAGGTGGTCTTCATAGCCAAATCCCAGGGGTTCCGACGGACCGGACCCCGACGCGTCGGGATCCGCGGACATCGGGGTGCCGAAAAACGAGCCGCCGCGTGGAGCACACGCGGCGGCGGTGCCGGGTGCATAGACCGCCCCGGATGCCGGGTCAACAGAGAAGTGCGCGATCCCGAAAAATCAATTCCGATCAGTGGTTTGATGGTTGAGGTATCAGAATACCGCTAGCCATCGGAGCGCCGGCCACGCTCCGCGATGGTCAGCTTCTGGACGCCCTTGGCCGCCAGCACCGGTTTCCGGGCGCTGAGGATCCGGGAATTCACGCCGGTCCAACCGATCTCGCCGGAGAGCCGGCCGTACTCGATCTTGGGGCAGCGGTTCATGATCACCGTCAGGCCGCGCGCCTCGGCCCGGGCGGCGGCCGCGTCGTCGCGCACGCCGAGCTGCATCCAGATCATCTTCGGCAGCGGCATCAGCGCCAGCGCCTCGTCGACCAGCGGCCCGGCGGCGGCGGAGTTGCGGAAGATCTCGACCATATCGATCGGCTGGTCGCCCAGCCCGGCCTGGACTTCGGCGAGGGAGGCGGCCACCCGGCGCCCGAGCAGGTCCTGGCCGGCGAGGCCGGGATTAACCGGCGTCACCGCGTAGCCCCGGTCGAGCAGGTATTTCAGGACGATCCAGCTCGGGCGCGCCGGATTCGCCGAGGCGCCCACCAGCGCGATCGTGCGCGTGCCGTTCAGGATCGTGCGGATCTGCGCGTCGGGGTAGCGGGCGTGCCGCTCCGCGAGCGCTGCCGCGTCGCTGGGCGCGGGTGGCCGGTTCTCGTGGCCCGTCTCGGCCCCCTTCTCGTCCATGGCCTGTTCCCTCGTCGTCCCGATGATCGCGGGTCGTGTGGCGTTTCTCGCCGAGCCTCTCGACGCGTCTCTTGCCGCGTTTATGGCCCGGCGTCTCGCCGCTGTCCCGGCGTCGACGCGGTCGCCGTCACAACCGCCAGACCTCGTAGCCCAGCCGCGCGAACGGCGCCTTCTCGAAAAGTGCCTTCACGTCCACGATCAGGCCGCCCGGCTTCACCCGGGCGGCGATCGCCTCCGGGCCGAGTCGGGCGTAGTCGCGGTGCGGGACCGCGATCACCGCGGCGTCCGCGCCGGCGGGCAGGTCGGCCCAGTCGACGAGGGCGATGCCGTACTCGGCCCGGGCCTCCGCCTCGGAGGCTCGGGGATCGTGGACCGACACGGCGCAGCCGAATTCCTCGAGTTCCCGCACGAGGTCGGCGACCTTCGAGTTGCGCAGGTCCGCGCAGTTCTCCTTGAAGGTCAGGCCGAGGACGATGACCCGCGCCCGCCCGGTCCCGCCGCGCCGAACGATCCGCTTCACCGTGCCGCGGGCGACGTGAGCCGCCATGCTGTCGTTGATCCGCCGGCCGGCCAGGATCACCTGCGGGTGGTAGCCGATCATCGCGGCCTTGTGGGTCAGGTAATATGGGTCGACGCCGATGCAGTGGCCGCCGACCAGCCCGGGGCGGAACGGCAGGAAGTTCCACTTGGTCCCCGCCGCCGCGAGGACCTCCTGGGTGTCGAGATCAAGCTTGTCGAAGATCAGCGACAGCTCGTTCATGAGCGCGATGTTCAGGTCGCGCTGGGTGTTCTCGATGACCTTGGCGGCCTCGGCCACCCGGATGGACGAGGCGGCGTGGAGCCCCGCCTCGATGATCGACCCGTAGAGAGCCTTGAGCCGCTCCAGGGTCTCGGGCGTGTCGCCGGCGACGATCTTCACCACCCGGGCGAGGCTGTGCTCCCGGTCGCCCGGGTTGATCCGCTCCGGCGAGTAGCCGACGAAGAAACCCGTCTTCCAGCGCAGGCCCGAGGCCCGCTCCAGGACCGGGATGCAGATCTCCTCGGTGGCGCCGGGATAGACGGTGGACTCGAACACCACGGTCGCGCCCGGCCGCATGTGCCGGCCGACGAGCTCCGAGGCCCGGACCAGCAGGTCGAAATCGGGGCACTGGGCCGCGTCGACCGGGGTCGGGACCGTGACGACGATCACGTCCGCCGCGCCCAGCGCGTTCGGGTCGTCGGTGATCGCGAGCTGGGCGGCGGCCCGGAACGCCTCCGCGTCGATCTCCCCAGCCGGGTCGTGCCCGGCCCGGTAGGCCGCCACCTTGTCGGCGGCGCGCTCGTAGCCGATCGTGGGCCGCCCCCGGCCGAACGCCAGGGCGAGCGGGAGCCCGACATAGCCCAGGCCGACGATCGCCACGCGGTCCGCCGAGCGGTCTGCCGGGTCGTCCACTGAGCCGTCTGCCGCCCCGTCAGCCACGCCGGATCCCTCTGCGGGCTCGGAAGGCGCCGATGACGATCCGGCCGCCGGGCGCGTATACGGGCGCTCCGCGCCGGCGTCGACTCGCCTCGGCCCGCGCGGAGCGCGTCCCCGGACCGCTGACAGGGTGAGCACGGGGCGAGACCGTCGGGGGTGAGGATGCCCGATCTCCGCTGGACCGAGGGGCCGGTCCACTGCACCGACCTCGTCGACAGGACCGGGAAGGTCTTCGGCTACGTCGGTCCCTGCGCCGCGGGCACCCGCGGCTACGTCGTCCAGTCCGGGTCGGAATGGCCGCCGCGCCCGGCCGCCTTCGCCGATCACCCCGCGGCCGCGGCGGCCCGCGCCTGGGTCGAGGCCGCGGTGTCCGCGCGCGCCTTCCGGCCCGTCCGCATCCTCCGGGAGGACGTTGCTCGGGAGGACGGCGCGCCGGAGGCCTGATCGCCCGATGCGGTTCAGGAACTCGTCAGGTTCGCTCGGCTTTGTTGTGGCGTGGAGTGGAGGCGCCCGATGGCCGAAATCTGCATCACGGAAGATCAGAACGGACGGTGGACCGTCTACACCGCCGGACTGGTGGTGACCGATCTGACGCGCGAGGCCGCCGAGGCCTTCGCGGCGAGCTACCGTCGCGTCACGGCCGGCTGAGCGACGAGCCTTTCCGGTCCGCGGAGTGGTTTCCGGAGCGCCGGCGCGTTCGGGCTCCGGGGCGCGCCGTGCTATGAGTTCCGCCGAGCCCCGATCGCCCAGTCGCGGGCAATGAGGTCGATCATCATGCGCCTGTTCATGCTCGCCGCCGCCCTGCTGGCGCTGCCCGCTCCCGCCTCGGCGCTGTGCCGCTGCACGTGCATCCGGGGCGAGATGAAGGCGATCTGCCAGGAGACCGACCTCACGGTCCCGATCTGCCAGGGACTCTGTGAGACCACGATCCGGCAAGACCGAGTCGTCATCCCGCTGGCCGGCGGCCGGCAGGCCTTCGAGCCGGCCGAATCCACAAATCCGGCGCCCGGCGGCATCGCGTCGCCCGATCTCAGCCTAGACACCAACCCGAATGGCACCGTGCTCGGAACACCGAGCCAGCTCTCCGGCAGCGTCGGGTCGAGCTTATCTTCTGGAGAGGGCGGATCAAGCTCGCTCTCCGGCAGCGGGCGCTGAGCCGCGAAAAAGCCCCGCGCGGCGGGTGCCGGCGGGGCTGAAGGTTGAGGACGCCCGGTGCGTTACGCCGAGCGACTGCGCCAAGACTAGCACCATCCTGTACGATGGGAAGCTATCGCGAAGAAAAACCAAGATTATTTTTGTAGAGCGCCTTCGGGTAAACGCAAATGTCCCCGCTCGGCCGAGCCAAGCGGGGTTCATCGCGGCGGGCGCGCGGCGAGAGACCGCGTGTCTCCTGGGCCCAAGGTCTATCCGACTTACGACTGGGTCTTCAGATAGGCGATGAGGTCGTTGATCTTCTTGTCGTCCGCGATGCCCTGGAAGATCATCTTGTTGCCCGGCACCTTCGCCTTCGGGTTCTTTAGCCACTCGTGCAGGTTGGCCTCGTCCCAGGTGATGCCGGAGTTTTTCAGGGCGGCGGAGTAGTTGTAGCCCTCGTAAGTGCCCGCCTTGCGGCCGACGACGCCCTTCAGGTCGGGACCCACGCCGTTCTTCTGGAAGTTGTGGCACGCCTTGCAGGGGGCGAACGCCTTCTCGCCGGCCGCGGCGTCGCCGGCGTCCTGGGCCTGCGCGGCGAGAGGCATGACAACGGCGAGAACTGCGCCGATTGCGAGCATACGCATGTATTAACCCCAATCCAAAGATAAGCTTCGCGTTTCTGGCAGAAAAAACGCGCGATGCAAGCGAAAAAATCTTCGGCCGAGCCCAGATTATATTGTCCGCTGACTCACATCATCTCAAAGCCCGTACCAGCCGTGATGACAGACCTTCGAGGCCCGGCCGTCGCTTGGTGGCGGACCGACGCCCGCGCACGGCCCGTCGTGCCCGCGAAGAGGTGCAGAGTAGGCGGAGGCGAAGAACCTGAGAATTCTTCCAAGTTTGACATGTCGAGATGTTGACGTGCGCCGACACGCGATAATCCATCTCGTGCCGGGAATTTGTCTCGCCCCGGGATTGGGGGCGGCGC
This sequence comes from Methylobacterium sp. D54C, assembly GCF_053345595.1. Classification (NCBI taxonomy): domain Bacteria; kingdom Pseudomonadati; phylum Pseudomonadota; class Alphaproteobacteria; order Hyphomicrobiales; family Methylobacteriaceae; genus Methylobacterium; species Methylobacterium sp. D54C. The sequence continues at coordinate 190 of NZ_JBKFAK010000028.1, read as the reverse complement.
GCACGAGAAAGGGCCCGCTGCGGCGAGCCCTGCCGGGTTCCAGGGAGCTGGCGCGACCGGTGCTAGATGTTTGGTCCCAGGATTTGGTGGTGCGGGTTCTGAGTGAATCTAGAGGGCTCGTCCACCCAGGCTTTGCAGATAGCTTCGTAGGGCGTGAGGCCGCGTAGCGTCTTGAGGCGGCGGGCGAAGT
>NZ_JBKFAK010000278.1:0-276 GCF_053345595.1 Methylobacterium sp. D54C | reverse complement strand
GCATTCGTCCCTGGGCTATCGGCCGCCCGCGCCCGTCAGCTACCCGGATCTGGCCTTCCGGCTACCCATGGCAGCGGCCATGCAGTAGCCTCCCAATCGGCTCGGTCCAAAATATCGGTCAGGTCAGGGTGGGGTATGATCCCATTCTAAGCTCGACTTTGGCCATTCATGCGGCGTGGCAGAGCGCATAGGCCCAGGGCGCTGGCAAACGGAAGCGGGGTTTTGTTCGGGCGCGTCGGCGCCGTGATGTTGCCAAAGTCCGCTCGCGCCAGATCG
>NZ_JBKFAK010000277.1:0-278 GCF_053345595.1 Methylobacterium sp. D54C | reverse complement strand
CCCCCCCCCCCCCCCCCCCCTCGACGAAGCCGCCGCCGACCGAGTAGCAGACCACCTCGTCCAGCACGGCGCCGCCGGCGTCATGGGCGCGGAAGCGCATGCCGTTCGTGTGGCGGGGCAGCACCTCGGTGAAGTTGAAGACCAGGTCCTTCGTCGGGTCGAAGGCGACGCTCGGCAGGCCGATGGCGCCGGCCTCGGCCAGGTCCCGCGTGTAGCCCGCCACGGCGTCCGGATCGACGGTCGCGGGCTCGTGGCCGAGCAGGCCGAGGAAGATCGCC
>NZ_JBKFAK010000276.1:0-278 GCF_053345595.1 Methylobacterium sp. D54C | reverse complement strand
GGGCGGCCGCCATCACCGCCCCGTAGGCGAGACAGGCGCTGCCGAGCAGGATTCCGTTGCGGACGACGAGCCGGCGGGCGGCGTCGACCTGCCCGGCCGCGGGCAGCCGGCTGATCTCGGGCAGGATCATGTTCAGCAGCGCGCTCGCGGGGATGCGCAGCGGCGCGTAGAGCACGATCGTGGCGGCGATCGGCGCGTAGGCGGCGGGCCAGGCCAGGAGCGCCAGCAGCAGGGTCAGCCCCTGACCCTGGACCGTCAGGCTGGTGACGCCGGCGAGC
>NZ_JBKFAK010000275.1:0-278 GCF_053345595.1 Methylobacterium sp. D54C | reverse complement strand
CGCCCGCCGGCATTCAGCGTGGTGCGGTCGTAGGCGGCCTTGCCGGGGCACACGTCCAGCAGGGCGTCGCCGTGGGCGCGGGGGACGTCGGGGCGCTCCTCGACCGGGACGCCGTCCGGCCCCTTGTTCACCAGGACCAGCTGGCAGACCTGGCCGACGACGCGCACGTAGGAGGCCCGGCCGCCCTGGGGCGCGAAGTGACCCTCTGTGATGCGGGCGCCACCCCGCTCCTTGCGGATCAGGCGGACCAGGGATGGTGCGACCAGAAATCGGCGAAC
>NZ_JBKFAK010000274.1:0-279 GCF_053345595.1 Methylobacterium sp. D54C | reverse complement strand
GTCGCGCACGGCGATCAGGTTCTTGCCGTAGGCCGTGACCGTCATGGCCCGGGCGATCAGGTAGCCCAAAGCCAGCGCGATTCCGGTGGCCACGAAGATGCCGACGCGGAAATTCTGTGCCTGAACCGAGAGTCCCAGAAAATCCTTGAAGTCGGTCAGCCCGTTGTTGCCGCCCAGCCCCATGTCGTTGCGGAAGAAGGCGAGCACCAGCGCGTAGGTCAGCGCCTGGGTGATGATCGACAGGTAGACGCCGGTCACCCGCGACCGGAAGGCGAGCCA
>NZ_JBKFAK010000273.1:0-279 GCF_053345595.1 Methylobacterium sp. D54C | reverse complement strand
CGCCGAGGTGAAGGCGCTCGCCGAGCAGACCGCCAAGGCCACCGGCGAGATCGGAACCCAGATCGCCGCCGTGCAGGCCGAGACCTCCCGGGCCGTCTCGGCGGTCGACGGGATCGGCGCCACGATCGAGCAACTCAGCGCGATCTCGCTCAGCGTCTCGTCGGCCGTGACCGAGCAGGCCGCGGTGACCCACGACATGACCGAGAACATGCAGTCGGCGGCGCAGGGCGTCGCGGCGATCCACACCGCCATGGCGGAGATCGCCTCCTCGGCGAGCGT
>NZ_JBKFAK010000272.1:0-279 GCF_053345595.1 Methylobacterium sp. D54C | reverse complement strand
CGGCACGCCGAGCCCGTCCGCCGCGCCCATCGCCAGCAGCGTGGTGATGCCGTTGCCGATCTCGTGGTGCGCGCAGGCGACCTCCGCGGCGCCGTCCGGGCCGTGCCGGACCCGCAGGGTCGCGGCCGCGATCTTGGTGGGCCGCACCGAGGTCGCGCAGCCGAGACCCACCCGCCAGGGCCCGTCGCGCATCGCGCGCGGGCGCGGCACCCGGCGCGACCATCCGAAGGCCCTGGCGCCCGCGTCGAAGCAGGCCATCAGCGGCCGGGTCGAGAACGG
>NZ_JBKFAK010000271.1:0-279 GCF_053345595.1 Methylobacterium sp. D54C | reverse complement strand
GGCCGAGCGCCTGCGCGGCGAAGCCGATCAGCGCGGGCCCCGCCAGCACCCCGGCATAGCCCAGCGTCGTCACCGCCGGCACCGCCACGCGCGCGGGCATCGCGGTCTGGCGCCCCGCCGCCGTGGACAGGACCGGGACGATGTTGGCGCAGCCCGCCCCGACCAGGGCGTAGCCGGCGAGCGCCGCCTCCCAGGCCGGGATGACGACCGAGAGCGCGAGGCCGACCGCCGCCAGCAGGCCGCCGAGGATCACCACGGGCCGCCGGCCGAGGCGGGCCA
>NZ_JBKFAK010000270.1:0-280 GCF_053345595.1 Methylobacterium sp. D54C | reverse complement strand
GCCCGCGAAGGTCATGGCGGCGAGCTGGCCGGCCTCCGTGGGGGTCAGCCCGAAGGCCACCACGATCGAGCCGAGCAGGAAGGTCAGGAGCGCCACGTCGATCTGGTCGACCAGCCAGGCGGACGCGATGACCGCGAAGATCCTGCGCTGGTAGCGCGACATCGGCAGCCGTTCGAGGCGCGCGGCGATGTCCGAGACGACCGGTCGCCCGTCCCCCTGAGATGTGTCGGCCAGCGGCACGGCGGATCCTTCCTCGACACCCGGACCGCCGCACGCGGTC
>NZ_JBKFAK010000269.1:0-280 GCF_053345595.1 Methylobacterium sp. D54C | reverse complement strand
CTCGCCACTACTGACGGAGTCTCGTTGATGTCCTTTCCTCCGGGTACTGAGATGTTTCAGTTCCCCGGGTTCGCTTCAAACCCCTATGAATTCAGGATTTGATACCTTCACATGACCAACCGTATTGAGGAACCAGGCTCGCGCCTGGTCCCGCAATACGGAAGGTCGAAGGTGGGTTTCCCCATTCGGAAATCCCTGGATCAAAGCTCGTTCGCAGCTCCCCAAGGCTTATCGCAGCGTACCACGTCCTTCATCGCCTCTCAGCGCCAAGGCATCCACC
>NZ_JBKFAK010000027.1:0-57799 GCF_053345595.1 Methylobacterium sp. D54C | reverse complement strand
CGCCCGCTCGTCTGCGCCAATCGCACCGCCTCAGCACGAAACTCAGGGGTAAAGGTTTGCTTCCGGTCTGCCATCGGAACCCTCCTCCTTCAGGAAAAGAGCTCTCCACTTTTGCGGAGCAAGTCCACCCTGATCGCACTCGGTGGCATGGCGGCGCTAATCGCGCTCGCAGGCTGGGATATGTCCCAGACGGTCACGGACGCACGCGAGTTGAAGACGCGCGACCTCGTCGAGACCGCGCAAGGGGTGCTCGCCTACTTCGAAGCCGAGGAGCGCGCCGGCCGGATGACCCGCGATGCCGCACAGCAAGCGGCCGTAGCGGCAGTTCGGAACCTGCACTACGCGGGCAGCGAGTACTTCTGGATCCAGGACATGCACCCGCGCATGGTGCTGCATCCCAAGGCCGAGTTGATTGGCAAGGACATTGGCGGGATCGTCGATCCGGCTGGCAAGCACCTATTCGTCGACATGGTCGAACAGGTGAAGCAGTCGGGCGCGGGCTTCGTCCCATACCTTTGGCCGAAGCCCGGCCTGGATCAGCCGGTGGCAAAGATCTCCTACGTGAGAGGCTTCGCTCCGTGGGGATGGATCATCGGATCGGGCATCTATGCGGACGACACGGCGGCGCAGATGCGCCCGACCCTGATGCGTCTGCTCGGTGGCGCGGCCATCATTGCTATGATGATCGGTCTGCTGGCTACCCTGATAGGGCGAAGCGTAGCGCGACCCATGCGAGCCATGACGGCGTTCATGACCGATCTCGCCGCGGGGGACCTTACCCGAGAGGTGCCAGGCGCGGAGCGCCGAGATGAGATCGGGGCGATGGCGGCGGCCGTGCAGGTGTTCAAGGACAACCTCATCCGCACACGACAGCTGGAAGAGGAGACGGCGCAAGCGCGAGCATCAGCCGAGGAGCATCGCAAGCGCGCCATGCGCGAGATGGCCGACGGGTTCGAGGCGGCGGTCGGTGGCGTCATCGGGATGGTGTCATCCTCGGCCACCGAGCTTCAGGCGACCGCCGGAACCATGAGCGGCACCGCCGCCGAAACCGCAGCCCAGTCGTCCGCCGTGGCCGCGGCTGCCGAAGAGGCAGCCTCGAACGTCAACACCGTCGCCGCGGCGGCGGAGGAACTGGGCTCCTCGGTTCAAGAGATCGGCCGGCAGGTCGACGGGGCCGCCGAGCTGGCGCGGCAGGCGGTGGGGGAGGCCGATCAAGCGGGCACGCTGGTCCATGAACTGAGCACGGCCGTCGCCCGGATCGGAGACGTCGTGGGCCTGATCTCGAACATCGCAAGCCAGACCAACCTGCTGGCCTTGAACGCCACCATCGAAGCGGCCCGGGCGGGGGCGGCCGGGAAAGGGTTCGCCGTGGTGGCCGCCGAGGTGAAGGCGCTGGCCGAGCAGACCGCCAAGGCGACGAGCGAGATCTCCGGTCAGATCCTGCAGATCCAGGTGTCGACCGGGCAGGCCGTCGCCTCGATTGGCGGGATCACTGGGCGGATCCGCGAGATCAGCAACGTCGCCACGTCGATCGCCGCCGCCGTGGAGGAGCAGGGGGCTGCGACCCAGGAGATCGTCCGCAACGTGGCCCAGGCGGCATCGGGTACGGGGGAGGTCACGGGCAACATCGCCGGCGTGGCGGGGGCCGCCGAGGAGACCGGAGCGGCGGCGACCCAGGTGCTTGGAGCCGCCTCGGAACTGTCGCGCCAATCGGAGCACCTCACGGCCGAGGTCGCCCGCTTCCTCGCCACCGTGCGCGCAGCCTGAGCTGCCCCTACCTTTCCTATCGCGCCGTCAATTGGCTGAACGTGTGAACGTCCGCTTCCGCTTTATCTCTGAGTGGAAGCGGACTGGCGGAAATCCACCCACCCCAGTCATCCCGACGAGCCTACTGCCGAGACAGAAGCTGGCCGAAAGCTGCCGGTCCGCTTCGGAGTTAGTCTGCCGCAAAAGCAGACCGCGACGTGGTCCGACGAGGCCTATCCCAGATAAGTCCCAGCGCTACGAATGGCTCATTCGCCAATCACCGTGGGCAAGGTCAGCAGCCGCAGCTGCTCGACCAAATCGCTTGAGCTGAGATCGCCGGCATTCAGGACTTGGCTCGCCCCACGCAGCGCCAAACGGTCCTCCGCTGACAGCGTCCGCCCCGTCAGCACCATGACGGGAGTCGCAGCGCAGCCGGGCAGTTCGCGGAACCGCCTCAGGAAGGTAAAGCCGTCCATGACCGGCATGTTCAGGTCCAGCACAGCGACCTGAGGCGGTGTGGAAGCCGCACTGCGAAGGGCTTGCTCGCCGTCCTCCGCCTCCGCGACGCTCCACCCGTCGTCTTCGAGGCTCTGCCGCATCGACAGGCGCGCGATGGGATCGTCCTCGACGATCAGGACGGCACCGCGGGTGTTCGTCCCCGAGGATCGATAGCGATGCATGACCCCGCTGAACCGCGTCCAGTCCACAGGTTTCAGCATGTAATCGGCCGCGCCGAGCGAGGCCGCGAGATTGCGTTGGTCTACCGCGGTCACCATGACCACGGGGATCGCGCACAGCTCTGGGTCGGCCTTGATCTGGCTCAGCACCGACCAGCCGTCCACGCCGGGCATCATCACGTCGAGCAGGATGGCGCGCGGTCGGAGCCGGCGAGTGAGGTCCAGTCCGGTCTGACCATCGGCAGCGACCCGCACCCGGAAGCCCTCGCGGCGCAGGAAGCGCGTCATGAGTTCGCGCTGGGCCGCGTCGTCGTCGATGACGAGGATCAGTTCTCCGCCCGTCCCCGCATCGACCGCATCGTCCGCGATCTCGATCGGCTGCGGCTCAGCTCGGCTGTCTGGGGGCCTGACGTAGGTCGTGGGCAGGGTCAAGGTGAAGGTCGAGCCGGCACCGCTGCGGCTGGCGACGGATACGGTGCCGCCCAGCATCTCCGAGAAGGCCCGCGTCAAAGCCAGCCCGAGCCCCGTCCCGCCGAACCTGCGCGTGGTCGAGCTGTCCGCCTGCTCGAAGCGCTGGAACAGGCGCGCGGTCTGCTCGTCCGTCATGCCGATGCCGGTGTCCGATATGGCGAAGACCAACCGATCGCCCTCCGGATGATCCACCTTTCGTCGGGCCGAGAGGTGGATCTGTCCGCCCTCTGTGAATTTGGCGGCGTTCGATAAAAAGTTGAGAAGGATCTGGCGGGTCTTCGTCAGATCCGAGTGCATGTCGCCAAGATCAGCCGCGAGTTCGAGCGTGAGCGTGTTCCTCTTCTTGGTCATCAGGCTGGCGACCGTGGCAGCCAGATCCCGCAGCATCGGTTCGACCGCGAAGCTGTCGGCGTAGACCTCCATCTTGCCGCTCTCGATCTTGGACAAGTCGAGCACGTCGTTGATGAGGCCCAGAAGATGGCGTGCGTTGCCCTCGATCTTGCCGATGTCGCTGGCGATCGCGTCCGCCTCGGCGCCGTCCTCGACCTCTTCGATCAGCATCTCCGCGTAGCCGATGATGGCCGAGAGCGGCGTGCGCAGTTCGTGGCTCATGTTGGCCAGAAACTCACTCTTGGCACGGTTGGCGGCCTCAGCGGCGGCTTGTGCCTCCTCGGCCGCGTCGCGCGCATCGCGCAGCGCCGCCTCGTGCGCGTGCCGTTCCGTGATGTCCTCGTGCACGCCCACCCACTCGCGCACCGCCCCACCCTCGTCGCGCACCGGCATCGCGCGGGCGAGGAAGTACCGCCAAGTTCCATCGGCGACGCGCACGCGATGCTCCACCGCGTAGGGCGCGCCCGTCCGCACCGCCTCCGCCCAAGCCGCCGCAGTCGCAAGCACGTCGTCGGGGTGGACGACGTGGGTCCAACCGTCCCCGCGCATCTCGGCGAAGGTCTGTCCGGTCAGGGCGGCCCAGGCGGGCTGATCCTCCTCAAAGGCCCCTTGGGCGCCGGTGGTCCACATCACTCCGTTGACGGCCTGCACGGCGGCGCGGAAGCGCTCTTCGCTGCGGTGTAGTCGCCGCTGCACCCGGCGCTGATCGAGTGAGGCTGCCAGCATGCCCACGAGCAGGATCAGGAACGTCGCCGCGGCGACGGCGAGGGCGAGGTTCTGCTGACTGTCGCTGAGTGTCACGGTGTGTGCGGCATGGGCGCCGACCTCCTCGGCGGTGAAGGTCGCCGCGGCCATGCCGGTGTAGTGCATGCCGGCCACCGCCAAGCCCATGACGCAGGCAGCGGCCAGCTTCTGCCAAGGGCGGCTGCGGCGGAACGCCAGCCAGAGCGCGGCCGTAGCGGCCAGAACGGCGATCGCCACTGATAGGACGACGATGGCCGGGGCGTAGGCGAGATTGCCCGGCACGTGCATCGCCGCCATGCCGACGTAGTGCATGCCCGCCACGCCGAGGCCCATCAACGGTCCGGCGACGGCCAACGCTCGCGCTCCAGTGCCCTGTAAGACGACCCAGGCGAAAGCCGCGCCGGTCACGCCGATGGCGAGGACGAGCGAGAGGAGCGTGAGCCCGAGATCGTAGGCGGCGGGCAGACCTATCTCGAATGCGAGCATGCCGACGAAGTGCATCGCCCAGATGCCGCCACCCATGGCGACGGCTGCACCGCCGACCCAAGCCCAGCGTGGCCCAGCCCTACCCGGCACCCTCGCGGCGAGGTCGAGGGCGGTGTAGGCGGCGAAGACCGCGATGGCGATCGAGAGGGCGACGAGGAGCGGGTTATAACCGGTGTGGATCATAGGCGGGCTCACACACGGGTTCGGGCCATCCCCAGGTAGCGTCTACGAGCATCCCGCCGAGCGGACGTGCGCTCGACACCTCTACAGACATCTCAATGCGTCTGCGCGAGCCTCTGGCGGCATGGCGCAAACGTGATCGCCAACGCAGCACGCGCGTTTAGGATGCTCTGTCGCCGCAAATGCCCGTCCTGTTTGACGACAGCTAGGCGCTTGGATGATCGAGAGCCCTGAGGGCTGAGGCGCACCTTGGCTTCGGCACAGATCTGCAGCAAAGCCTTAGCCGACGCGTCCGTTCGCGGTGCTCAGCGAGTTGCCGCGGCCCGGAAAACGGTCACGCTTATGATGGCTGCTGAACGGCTCGGTTCAGCACCGATTGTTCGGTATGCGCCAGATCCCGCCCCCTGAGTGTTTGCGCGGAAGCAGCCGCACCCGGAAGGACGCACGCCTTGGAAGTCATCCACGACGATCCTCCGATGCCAGTGGAGATCGCGAACGGGTTCTACCCGGCCTTCGAACAGCGCTGGCGGTGGGCCGAGATGGCAGGCCGGTTCGCCATGCTCGGCTTCGTGCTGATCTGCGCCGCCGGCCTGCTCGGGCATGGGCCGTTCAGCGAGCGCGCGCTGTCCAACGGCGACGGGTCGATCAGCATCCGGTACGAGCCGGTGGTGCGCTTCGGTGCCCCGACGATCATCAAGTTCGACACGAAGGTTCCCCCGGGGGGCGACAGGGTCGCGGTGACGATCGCCAAGGACCTCGTCGACCAGTTCGGCCTGGAGAGCATCACGCCCCGGCCGGCGACCTGGGAGGCCGCGGGCAGCGGCATCCGCCTCGTCTTCCCGGTCCAGGCTGGCGAGAGCCACGCGCTGATCCGCTTCGCCGGTTCGCCGGCTTTCCGGGGCGGGGTGAACCTCACCGCCCGCCTCGATGCCGGCAAAACCTTGTCGTGGTCGCAATACGCGGTGCCCTGAGCGTGAACACCGTCCTCAAGGCCGCCGCGGCCTACCTCGTCGTCCTGTTCGCGATCCGGCTGATCGGCCGGCGCACGGCCAGCCAGCAGGCGCCCATCGACATGGTGGTGCTGTTCCTGTTCGGCGGCCTGAGCGTCAGCGCCATCCTGGGCGACGACCACTCCTTCACCGGTGCGATGAGCGCCCTGTTCACCGTCGGGCTGATGCATGTCTCGGTGTCATGGCTGAAGCTGCGCTTCGTCTGGTTCGAGCGGATCGTCGATGGCACACCCATCGTGGTCTATCGCGACGGCGACTGGGACGAGATCAGCATGCGGCGCCTGCGGATGCAGCAGGCCGACGTCCGCACCGCCGCCCGCCAGCAGGGTCTCGACGACCTGGAGAAAGTCGCGGTCGCCATCGTGGAGCGGGACGGCAAGGTCTCCGTCATCGAGAAGAGCTGACCGGTTCGAGGCAGGCGTGTCGAACAAGCAGACGGGATCGAACCAAGCCAATCCAGTCGCTGATACTGCTGTCGGCGCCTCGCCAAAGCGGCCGTTCATCAATCGTATGCCCGCTTCGGCTCGGCGTGGAAAGCCGTCTGGCCGGCTATGGAATAAAGCTCGAAGGAAGCAGATGGTGGTTGATCTCGGCGCCGCCGAGAAGGGTGCAAATGCTCCGGCGCCGAGTTAGGACTTCGTTCTTCCAACCTTGCCGCTCCAGGAGAATCGATCACTCAAAGTGGCTGCCGCAAAGCGACGTGTCTTTGCGACGGTGATACAATTGCCCGAATAAAGTTCCAGCGGATGCCGTGTTGCGGGTGTCTCATCGAAAGGAGCCCGCCGCGGCGGTTACTGGGCGGGCCCTGGTGTCGCGATACAGGATCCCGCGTGTCTTCAGCGGGCGGTTCCCGAACCGGTCGACCCTGTGACAGCGGCTTGGTTAGCCTTGATGGCCCACAACTCGGTCGGCAAGCTGATAGGAGCGCCGGGCTTGTAATCCGCCGAATCCTGGATGTGGGACGTCGTCACGTAGATCGTGCCATCGGGCCCTTCGCTGAACGTATCCGGCCAGCGGAGCCTGTCGTCCTGAACCAGCGTGGTCAGACCACCGTCCGGATTGGTCAGGTCGCGGACCTTCACTGCGTTGTCCTGCGGTGAGGTGACATACATCCGCCCGTCCTTGCGGGCGATCAGTAGCCCGTCGGCCGGTCCGTTCTCGCCGACCGTGGCGATCTTCCCGCTCAGGGTTCTGTCGCTCAGCAACTCGGGCACGAATGATGCCGTGGCCCAACCTGTCAGTGCTTCAGTTGGGAGGCTGTAGAGGGTCTTACCCTTGATAGCCTGCCAGTAAAGCGTCTTGCCGTCAGGTGAAAGTGCAATACCGTCGGCGGAGAACTCGACGCCGCGCCCATCGGGGCGACGTAGTGGCTTGCCGTCGTACTGTATGGTCACGCTCTTGTCCGGCATCGTCGAGGGGTGGCCGGACAACACGCGTTTGGCTGAACCGCTGTCGAGATCGACCACGATCAACGCCCCCTCAGCCCCGGAGTCCGTCAGGTAAGCGGTCTTGCCATCGGGCGAGATGCGTACGTCGTTGATGTAAGAGGCCTGCATCACCGTGTTGGTATCGAACGGGATTGTCTTCACGACTTGATCGGTCTTCAAGTCGATACCGACGAGCTTGGCTCCGTCCTTGACCACATGCGCCATCGCCGGTGCGGCTGCGTCGACAACCCAAAGACGATCCTGGCCGTCGGCGACGACACTCTGAACGCAGACGAAGTGGGTTTTGGGATCGACCTCGTCCTTTCTAGCATTGCGCCAGCTATTCCAGTCGTCGTTCGGATAAGCGACCGGCTTGCCATCCTTCAACTCGGCAACCGAGACCGGAGCGTCCTCACTCCAACGCGGGAAGTTGACGAACATACGTCCGTCTCGGCTCACGGTGATCCCTGTGACCTGATGCGCAAAGCTCGCGATCTGGGTGAGGTTGCCTTCGTTTGGAGCGCGACTTTGGGCTGCGGCGGGCCCCACCAACACTGCGGTGCTGGACATCAGGACCAGGACCAGACCGAAATGGGCGCTCGCTAAAAGTTTCATAGTGGGCACTCTCTGAGAGGTATGTCAGCCAACTCCTCAGCACGATCTCGGCTCCCCGCCACGGGTAAGCGCTCGCACCGGGCAAAAATCGGGCGTATGCCCGGTGCCGGGGTTGCGCATCTTCCCTCACCGCCGCTGGGAACGTCATCTGCGTTTCTCCAGGCGGTCGTTCGCCGGATCTCCGGCACGTTCGGCACGTGCGGCAGGTTGGGGAGCAGGCACGAAGCCAACGTCTGAGTCCCTCTGTTGCCGCTTAGAACCAACCCCACCTGCCGTGACGTCGAAAGCACGCTCTGCTGAGGATTTATGGACAAGCTTACCCTCTACACCTCGCCGTCAGCCTTCCCTAACCCGCAGCGGGTGCGCCTGCTGATGCACGAGAAGGGTATTGCGCAGCATGTCGAGGAGCGTGTGCTCGACATGGCACCGGTCGGTGAGCAGCGCGGCTGGCGACATCTCAAGCGCAATCCGTGGGGCGAGACCCCGACCCTTGAGCTGCCGGGTGGCGGTTATCTGGCCGAGAGCGTCGCAATCGCGCGCTACCTCGACGAGAGCTTCCCGGGCCGCAAAATCCTGGGCGAAGGCGCATTGGAGCAGGCACAGGACGTGATGTGGAACGACCGGATCTGGGTGCAGATCCTGTACCGGCTCACGACGCTGTTCCACGTGGTCCATCAGGGCCTGGGGCCGAAGCTGGAACTGACTAGCAACCCGCAATGGGGCGAGCATTGCCGTAAGGAGGCGCTCTCTCATGCCGGGCTCGTCGACCGACACCTGTCGGACGGGCGAGATTGGATCCTCGGCGGCGAGCACCCAACCTTCGCCGACATCACGCTGTGCACGGCGATCGCGTTCTCAAAGTTCGGTCCTGTCGCGACCCCGCTGGATGAGCGTTACGAGCAGATCGACCGGTTCTGGCAGCGCTGGAAGGCGCGCCCAAGCTTCCGCCTCGCCTATGCGGACGGCGGCGGCCTTGAGGAATTGAGTGAATATCGGCCAGCCTGATTGGCGCATGAACCGGCGCAAGGGTCCGTCTTGCGCCGGGCCGCCAAGCTCAAATGGCGAATCCAAGAACGTGAGGCCGAACCCAACATGGGTGGTCGGCAGGCGTGGTCGCTCACACCAAAGAGCGCGTGTGATCGCGATCACTCCTGGTCTTGCGGGGATCGGTAGCCCCCCGTCCGGTTATGTCTCCCCCCAGATCGCACGAACCCGCTCCACGGCAGGGCGCGCGACCATCCGCTCGTAATGTTTGGCAAGGTGAGGTGGGAGCGCGATACCCTCCTGCGGTGCCCAACGCGTCGCGTAGAATAGCGCGGTATCGCCGATCGTGAGGGTCTCGCCCGCCACGTAGGCCCTCCCGGCCATTTGCCGATCGAGGATGGTCAGAGCCGCGTCGATGATCGCACGCCCCTGTTCCTTCACCGAAGCTTGCCCGAGCTTGAGCGTCTGGTGGAGGATGTCCTGGGGCTCGTAGTTCGCCGTCTTGAACAGGCGCCCGAACCCCTGCAGATGCAGCGTGCCGACAGCGTAGTCCATGATCTCGATGCCCTGGCGCTCGGCCTCGGGGTCAGCGGGGATTAGCCCCTTGTCGGGGTTCGTGCGCGCCAGCCACGTGGCGATGGCGCCATACTCGGTCATGACCGTCCCATCGTCGCGCACGAGGATCGGGACCTTCCCCTTCGGGTTGATCGCCGTGAATGGTTCCCGTCCGGTCTCGCCTCCGGCCACATCCATTTTCACGCTGTCGTAGGGGATGCCGATCTCCTCCAGCAAGATGTGGATGCCGATCGCGCAGGTATGGGGACCCCAGAAGAACTTCATTGTCCGTTGCTTGTCCTGGATGATTGGGGACGTAGCGGCACTGTCGGGCGGTGGTCCTGCCCCATGCGGTTCAGTCGAGCTGCAACAGGTCAGGAAAGCGAGAGAGCCGCGATCAGGTTCCGGCGTCGATACGGCGGTCCGGCAACTGCCATGCTGTCTACCAGCGTCCGCTTCACGGCCGCTTCTCGCACGCATTGGACCGCCGGAATGGGCGCGAAGCCGAACGTCCGATTATGCGGGCAATGACGATCCGGCATGACGGGGTCTGGCCGAAAGCAGTTCGTCCGCTTTCGCGTTGACGATGTGCGGAAGCAGACGTCGTTACGGCGAGTTGCGGTTTGCGGCCCCTTCACCTCAGTCCTTTCCCGCCGACTCGTTCCCACAGCTTGCGCCTTCGCAGTCGGGGATCAGCGCGACGTCGTTAGCCGTCCTCGGTCTCGGCGCAGGCCGCCCAACTGCGCCGCGCGCGCTCGCCCAGATCTCCAGCAGATCCTACAGGCGGCGCAATGGAAGGGTCCAAGCGAGCGCGGCGTTGAGGAAGGCGAAGACCGCGACCGTTGCGAAGGCGGCGGAGAAGCCGCCGGCGATATGGTCTGCCGCCCGGATGAGCTCAGCCTCAGGCAGCCCCGCCAGGACAGACGGCCCGTGTCGAACCGCGTCCGCGAACGCTTCGGAGGCGCCGTACCGGCTCAACGCCGCGAACAGGACTCCCGCCACCAGCGTGACACCGATCGCCGAGCCGACCGAGCGCGACAACTGCACGGCGGCCGATGCTGCGCCCAACTGGTCGGATGGGGCCTGGGACTGCATCGTGATCTGGGCCACCGGCATCGCCGAGCCCTGAAACACGGCCACAACCGCCAGCAACGCCGGGAGGCCCCAGGGCCCGAACACCGCGTTGGCGGGACCGGATCCGAATGCCACGAGCAGCAGACCCAGCGCCGCCGCCGTCTGTCCTACCGAAGGGAAGACGGCCACGCGCCCGGTGCGCGAGACTAGCCACCCGGTGATCAGTGAACCCAGCCCGACCGTCGCCGTCAGAGGCAGCATCATCAAACCGATCTGCCCGGCCGACGCACCATCCACCGCCCGCAGGTGGAGCGGCAGGATCGTCGCCTCGCTGACGAGCAGCGCGCCGGAGCAGGCGGCCATGGCGTTGGCCCGCCACATGGCCGGGCGGCGCAGAAGTTTCAGCGGGAACAGCGGCCGCGCCGCCCGCCGCTCCCACCACCCAAGCAGCACGACGCAGATTAGAGATAGCGCGATCTCAGCCAAAGCGGGGAAGGCCGTGGTGACTTCGACACCCTGCAGTCCCTCCAGCGCCAAGAGGAGCGGCACTACCGCTCCGGCAAACAACAGCAGCCCTGGCCAATCAAACGCGCCCGACCCGCCGCCGCCCCGGGCGGGCAGGCGTAGCGCCAGCAGCATCGCCAGCAGGCCAAGCGGCAAGTTCACCAGGAACACCGAGGGCCATCCGAACGCCTGCGTCAGCGCCCCGCCGGCCACCGGCCCGAACGTTGACGAGGTCACGATAACCGCGGCCATCACGCCCTGCGCCTGGCCGAGTTGATGGCGCTGTACGTTCTCGGCCAGGAGCGCTTGGCTCAGTACCATCAGGCCGCCGCCACCGAAGCCCTGGAGTATCCGCGCCCCGGTCAACGACAGGATGCCTGGGGCGCAGGCGCAGAGCGCGGACGCAGCGACGAACAGCGCGAGCGCCGTCAGCAGCAGACGACGCCGGCCGAGGGCGTCCCCGAGCCGACCGTAGACGGGCGCCGCCACGGTGCTGGCTAAGAGGTAGGACGCGACAACCCAGGTCACCCGCTCCACCTCGCCGAACGCGCCGGCCATGGCTGGCAGGGCCGCAGCGACGATAGTGCCGTCCACGACGGCGAGGAATGTCGGTAGCAGGATGGGTGGAAACACCTGCCGGAGCGGTGGGTTCGTTGGCGTCATTCCAGAGCCGGATCCGCTGCGGTGGGCCTTGTGACCCGATACGGCTGTGTAAACGCAACGTCGAGATGGCGGTCAGCAGCGACCTGCCATCACCTGCTGCGGTCGGGCGGCGTCAACGACGCCCGACGGCTTAAATCGGCAGGCCTTGGCCGAAAGCAGTTGGTCCGCTTCCCAGCACAGGCGCAGATGAAGCGGACGCCGTCAGTGCGATCCTCGATGGCTAAGCGCGTGTCGCATCCGGGCGGCACCAACTGATCGAACAGCCATCTATGGCGATTGCCCGTCGCACCCCGCAGCGACGTCACAAAGCCTTATCCGAGGATCACACCGCATCGCGTTGTCGTCTCCACTAAACGTCGCGCTTTCAGCCGGCGCGGGGCGGGACGCTGGTCAGTCTCGTCGCGAAGATGTACGGATGCGTCACGAACGATGTAGCGGAAAGCCAAATCTTATCTGTTATGATTCTAGACCGACTGCACTTCGGTCATCATGACTGCGCTCCAAGTCCATGACCGACGTCTCTCATAGCATCCTGCTTCCGAAACAGTTCACGACGCTGCTCGGCGGCGACATGATCGTGTCGACGGGGGAGACCGAGTTCCAAGAGGAGAAGCGCGTCCTGACCCCGTTCAAGCGGGGTCTAACCGCCGCGATTACCCTCGAGGGACGGATGTCCTGCCGGATCGACGATCGCCCGCCCATCGCGGTCGAAGCCCCCTCCGTGAGCCTGGTCCTCAGCGCGTCCGAGCACCGGCGCGAGCAGGTCTTCGCGGCCGGACAGACTTTCCGCTACGCCCTCGTCCACCTCTCGGCCGGGATCGTCGAGACGCATGTCGGCGTCCCGCTCTCGGCGCTGTTGGCGCAGGTGGTCGAGCTTGGGGGGCGGCACGGACCCGTCTTCATCACCGCGGCCGCCGACCAGGCCGTCCGTTCGCTCGCCGCGCAGATCATGGTGTGCCCGCTCCGCGGGCTCGCCCGCGACCCGTTCCTGCTCGGGAAATCCCTGGAACTTGCGGCCTACGCGCTGGAGCGGTGCCTGCCCGCGCCCGATACGTTGGAGGCCGCTGGCGGGCTGTCAGCGAGCGAGGTCGAGCGTTTGACCGAGGCCCGGGACATCCTCGTGCGCCGCTACGCCGAGCCGCTGAGCGTGCCGCGGCTCGCCGCAGCGGTCGGATTGAATACGAAGACCCTTGGAATCGGCTTCCGGCGGCTATTCGGGACGGGCATCCCGGAGTTTCTCCAAGAGTACAGGTTGCAACTCGCCTACAATATCCTCGCGGCGGGCGAGGCGGGCGTCGCCGAGACTGCCTACAGGGTTGGCTACACGCCCGCCTATCTCTCCACGCTCTTCCGCAATCGTTTTGGCGTATCGCCGCGCGAAATGCGCTGATCACAGATCCAAATTATTCCAAATCGTATCGAAAGAGAAAGCCACGATCCCGAAAGTCGCGGGAATTGCTCAGCTTGGCTTTCGATCCGTATGACCGGGGCCTGCCCGAGCGTTCGAAAGCCTTCGAATGCCCCGGCGTGACCCAGCGGGACGGTAGGTCGTGTCGAAGTTCACCCATCGCCGCCGGGAGGCTTGGCCCTCGTTGCTCGTCCTCGGTAGCGCGCTCGCGGCCGTACCTGCCTCGGCGGCACAGGCCGCGCCGGCCTCGGCAACACAGGCCGCGGAGGTCGAGCTCGACGCGCTGTCCGTCGAGGGGACGGGTCGAAGCGCCTACGCCTCCGTTGGCTACGCCCCCCCGCTCACAGCCACCGGCACGAAGATCGCGACGCCGATCGGGCAGACGCCGCAGTTCATCACGGTCGTGCCGCGGGCGCAGATCGAGGCTCAGGCCTCCGTTACGGTGAGCCAAGCCTTGCGCTACGAGCCCGGTCTCGCCGCCGAGACGCGCAGCGGCGACCGCTCGGACAGCGTCTTCATCCGCGGCTTCGGTGGCTTCGGCGGCAACGCCAACTACGTCCAGTTCCTCGACAACCTGCGCCTGCCCAAAGGCGTCAACTACGCGATCCCCTCTGTCGAGCCCTACCTGCTGGAGCGAGTCGACGTAATCCACGGGCCGGCCTCGGTGCTCTACGGCCAGTCCAACCCAGGCGGCCTGATCAACCTCGTGAGCAAGCGCCCGCTCGCCGTCCCCTACAACGAGGTCTACACCCGCCTCGGCAGCTACGGCCGCGTAGAGAGCGGCTTCGACCTGAGCGGCCCGGTCGATCCGGAGGGGCATCTCCTCTACCGCGTGGTCGGCCTCGGTCGCGACACCGACAATGCCGTCAAGGACAGCCCCGACCAGCGCGTGATGATTGCCCCGATGCTGACCTGGCGGCCCGACGGCGCGACGACGCTTTCGGTCCAGGGTCTTTACCAGCGCGACCCCAACAGCTTCCAATCGAACTGGATGCCCGCCCTCGGGACGTTGATTCCGACGGCCTACGGACGCATCCCGTACAACTTCCAGGTCGCCGATCCACGCTACAACAGCTTCCGGCGCGACCAAGCGGCGCTCAGCTACCAGTTCGAGCACGTCTTCGACGATACGTTCGCGGTGCGACAGAACTTCCGGTACTTCCAGCTCGACACCGACTTCAAGGCGTTCTCCGTGCCGGCGAGCGGCACCGTCTACGCACCCGCGGCTCAGTGCGGGGGCCGAGCCAACCTGTGCCTCGCGCGCACGCCGCAGCGGTACGTCGAGAGCCTCGACGCGGTCGCCCTCGACAACGAGGCTGAGGCCCGCTTCTGGACCGGCCCGCTCAAGCACACGGTGTTGACCGGGCTGGGCTACCTCTGGACCGGACCGACGGCACGGTACGGCACGGGCGCGACGGGCTACGTCAATACCCTCGCCAACGCCGCCTACGGCTCGTTCGCCGTCCCGGGCCTTACGACCGAGCAGCGGCAGGATAACAGCCAGCTCGGCATCTATGGAGAGGACCAGATCCAGTTCGGGAACTGGCACCTGCAGGCGGGGGTGCGCCACGACTGGGCGCGCAACTGGTCCAAGACGACAACCCTGTCGACGGGCAGGTCAACGATCGCGGAGACGGACAGCGAGGCGACCACGGGCCGCGTGGGCCTGCTCTACCAGTTCGAGAGCGGCCTTGCGCCATTCGCCGACTACGCCACCTCGTTCGAGCCGCAGGCCGGCACGGGCTTCGGCGGCACGGCGTTCAAGCCGACGACGGGCGAGCAGGTCGAGGCCGGCATCAAGTACCAGCCGCCGGGGGTGGACGCCATCGTCCAGGTCGCGGCCTTCGACCTGACCCAGTACAATGTCCTGACCACCGACACCGCCCACCTCAGTACCAACACGGCGGTGACCGGGTGCAGCAGCACGGTATGCCAGGTCCAGACCGGGGCGGTGAACTCGAAGGGCGTCGAGTTCAGCGGCAAGGCCTCGCCGCTGCCGGGACTCGCGCTCATCGCCTCGTACGGCTACGCCGATGTTCGGGTCACCCGCAGCACCGTGGTGACGAGCGGGGTCGCGGTGCGGGGCAAGCGGCCGATCGGCGTGCCCGACCAGACGATCGCCGGTTGGGGGGACTACACCCTTCAGAGCGGGCCGCTGCGCGGCTTCGGCTTCGGCGGCGGCCTGCGTTACATCGGGTCTTCCTACGGAGACGCGGTCAACTCGGCCGCCTACAAGGTGCCCGGTTACCTCCTGGTCGACGCGCAGGTGCACTACGATTTCGGAGCGTTAAGCCCGTCGCTCCGGGGGCTAACCGCGGCCGTGAACGCCACCAACCTGCTCGACAACCACTACGTGTCGGCCTGCGCCTCGGCCAACCAGTGTTTCTACGGCACGAGCCGCACGGTCCTCGCCACGATCTCCTATCGGTGGTAGGCGATGTTGACTCGACCTGAATCGTCGTTCCCGGTCCGCGTGCGCCTTCCCAATACCGAGAGCTGGGATATCCGCTCCCGGGCGGGGCGCGCCTACCGCATCTTCCTCGCGTGGCCCGACGCCGAGCCGCCGCCTGGGGGCTGGGACGTCGTTTACATCCTCGACGGGAACGCGTGGTTCGGCACATTGGTCGACAGCCTGCGCATGCAGGCCCGGCGGCCCGAGGTGACCGGAGTGCGCCCGGCCATCGCCGTGGGCATCGGCTACCCGACCGATCTGGTCCTCGATGTGGACGGCCGCCGCTACGACTTCACCCCACCGTGCCCGGATGGCGCCGAGCCCGCAGGAGATCCGTCCGTCGGGGGCGCCGACGCCTTCCTCGCGTTCCTGGTGGATGAACTCGGTCCGATGGTCGATGCCCGGTTTGGCCTGCGCGCGCCGCATCGCGTCCTGTTCGGCCACTCGTTCGGCGGCCTGTTCGCACTCCACGCGCTCCTGTCGCAGCCGGAGGCCTTCGCGGCTTACGCCGCCGCGAGCCCTTCGCTCTGGTTCGACGGAGGGGCGCTGCTGCGGTCGGCTGCGGCCGCCCGGCTCCTGGACTCGACCGCGGTGATGATCACGGCGGGAGAGCTGGAGGAGCGCTCGCTTCGTGGGGCGGGTGGCCTCCGACCCGGCGCCGCCCGAGGCTCGGACCGCGCCATGATCGGCAACGCCCGAGCCATGGCCGAGCGCCTGCGCGGCCGCGAGGCGGGCCCGAGGGTCCAGTTCCACATCTTCCCAGGCGAGAATCACGTCTCCGTGGTGCCGGCCGCGATCAGCCGGGCGTTGCCCTTCCTCCTCGCCCGCCCGGAGGCCACGCGGTGAGCCCCTGCCGCCTCGCCTGGGCCGGCCTACTCGCCGCATTTGCCCTCGCCGTCCCAGCCGTTGCGGCCCCAGTGACGGCGATCGACGGCCTCGGTCGCAGCGTCACCCTGGCGGCGCCGGCCCGCCGCATCCTGCTGGCGGCTGGGCGCGACCTGCCGGCTCTCGCACTCATTGACCGTGACACTGTCGGACGCCTCGTAGGCATCGGGCGCGATCTCGAACGGCAGAGCCCAGACGTCCACGCGGCTTACGCGCGGCGTTTCCCGGCGCTCGCCGCGTTGCCGACGGTCGAGGCGGGAGTTGGCGGCTTTCCGGCCGAGCGCGCGATCGCGCTGGCGCCCGATCTCGTAATCCTCGGCCGCGCCCAGGCCGGCCCCCTCGACGCCGATGGGAGCAACCCGCTGCTGCGCGCGCTGACGGCTGCGGGGATCGCGGCTGCCGTGATCGATTTCCGCGAGCACCCTATGCGCGACACGGCTCCGGCGATGAGAGCGCTGGGCCGCTTGCTCGGCCGGGAGCAAGAGGCGGAGGCGTTCCTCGACTTCGTGGCGGCCCATCTTGCGGCGGTGACGGAGAGACTGCGCGGCGTGCACGAGGCCCCTGCCGTGTTCCTTCACACCCACGCGGGGGCGATGGCCTGTTGCTTCTCCCCCGGCCGGGGGACCTTCGACGACGACATCCGCGCCGCGGGCGGGGCCAACGCGGCGGCCCGACTCTTGCCGGGGGCCACGGGCCAAGTCAGTCCTGAAGCGCTCATCGGCCTCGACCCGGCGGTCTACGTCGCCACCGGCGGCGCGTACGGCTCCGGGCGGGGCGGGCTCTCCCTCGGCGACGGCATCGACCGCGAGGCGGCGCGCACCTCGCTTTCCGCGGTTCTTCGCGCACCGAGCCTCACCGGGTTGTCGGCCGTGCGGGCTGGCCGCGCCTTCGGGCTCTGGCATGGGTTCGGAGCCTCGCCCGTCAACGTCCTGGCCGTCGAGGTCATGGCCAAGTGGCTGCATCCGGAACTGATGGAAGGCATCGAGCCCGAGGCAACCCTCGCCGAGATCAACGCCCGCTTTCTCGCGGTGCCGATGGCGGGCACCTACTGGATCGACCCGTGACCGTCGGCCTCTCCGCCACGCCCGACCCGGCAGCAGCCTACGCCCGGACGCTTCGGCGGCGGGCAGTGTGGCTGGCATTGGCGATCCTCTGCGTCGGGCTTGCGTTCCTGCTCGACATGGCGACGGGTCCCGCCATGCTGCCGCCAGGACACGTGCTGCGCGCGCTGTTCGACCCGGCGGGCGTCACGCCCGCCGAAGCGGCGATCGTCCGGGCAGTCCGACTGCCGCCCGCGGTGACGGCGCTGCTGGTCGGCGCCGCTCTATCGCTCGCAGGCACCGAGATGCAGACGGTCCTCGACAACCCGCTCGCGAGCCCCTTCACCCTGGGGCTGGCCTCGGCCGCCGCCTTCGGCGCGGCGCTCTGCATCGTGGCCGGCATGGGCTTGCCGTACCTGCCCCGCGCGTGGGTCGTGCCCGCCTACGCCTTCGCATTCGCGCTCGGGGCGGCCCTGCTGCTACAGGGTCTGTCACGACTGCGAGGCGGGCGCGACAGCGTCGTGCTGTTTGGCATCGCACTGTTCTTCAGTTTCAACGCCCTGGTGGCCTTGCTCCAGTTCGCGGCGTCCGAGCAGGCGTTGCAGCAGCTCGTGTTCTGGACGATGGGAAGCCTCGGCCGCACGGACTGGGCGCAGATCGGCGCGCTGGCCGCGATCCTCTCCATCATCGTCCCCCTGTCGCAGCGCTCGGCCGCAGATCTGACGGCCCTGCGCTTCGGTCATGAACGCGCGCGCACCTTCGGCATCGACGTGAGCCGGCTGCATCTGGCCGCCATGCTTCGGATCAGCGTTCTGACGGCGGCCGCGGTGGCGTTCGTAGGGACGATCGGCTTCGTCGGGCTTGTTGGGCCGCACCTCGCGCGACTGCTGGCCGGCGAGGACCATCGCTTCCTGCTCCCGACGAGTCTGTGCACCGGCGCCCTGCTGCTCTCGCTCGCCTCTACCGCGAGCAAGCTCATCGTACCCGGCGCCATGCTGCCGATCGGAATTGTGACCGCGCTAATCGGGGTGCCGTTCTTCATGATCCTGATCGCGCGCAGGGTGGCGTCATGACGCCATGCCGTGAGATTGCACCATGATGCACGATGGGTCGGCGGGGCTCGCGATCGCCGACCTGCGGGTGGGCTATGGCCGGCACGCGGTCCTGCGCGGGGTGACGCTGCCGATGATACAGCCTGGACGACTTACGATCGTCGCTGGGCCGAATGGCGCGGGCAAGTCGACGCTCCTGCGCGCGCTCGCTGGGCTCGTTCAGGCCGCGGGCTCGATCCGGCTCGACGGGCGCGAGATGGTCGGCGCCCCGGCGTCCCGCCGAGCGGAGGGCGTGGCGTTCATGCCGCAGGCGCTGCCCCCCGATCTCACCTTCACCGTGATGGAAGCCGTCGTCTACGCCGCCAGGGCGGGCAAGCCGGCGCACGGCGCGCCAGCACCCGTCCAAGCGGCGGCCGTCCTCGATCGGCTCGGGCTCACGGCGCTCGCCCGGACCCGGCTCGATCGGCTGTCGGGCGGACAGCGCCAGTTGACGAGCTTGGCCCAGGCGCTCGTCCGGCGCCCGCGGCTGCTACTCCTCGACGAACCGCTCAGCGCGCTGGATCTGCGCCACCAGCACGCCGTCCTCACGGTCCTGCGCAGCCTCGCCGCGGACGGCCTGATCGTGTTGGCAGTGCTGCATGACCTCAGCCTCGCCGCGACGTGGGCCGATCGCGTCGTCCTGATCCATGGCGGGGGCGTGGCCGCCGACGGGCCGCCGGAACGAGCCGTCACTGCGGCGACGCTGGCGGAGGTGTACGGCGTCGCCGCGACGGTGCGGCGTGGCGACGATCGCTCCACCAGCATCGTCGTGACAGGACTGCTCGACCCGTAGCCAATCGTAAGACGCACGGTGCCGCGCCCTAAGCCAACGCCTCCCACGCGTGAGTGCCGCGAAGCAGCTGTGCTGTTTCGGTCACGACCCACAGCCCCTGCCATTCATGGCCTTGCACGCGTTCGTGATCGCGCCTATCCCGGCGGCAGAAAAGTCAAGCAAAACAGTAGTTTAGCTTCTTTCTAATCTGCGATCTGCATCCCCGCTGGGCGTCCTCCCGGCGAACGCGGGCGGCTGCCCGCAGCGCGAGAGAGACACGGTGTTCATGCGTCGAGATCAGGCACAACGAGGCACTGTGCGTGCTCTCACCCTCGCGGGCGTCTCGCTCGGCATCCTGATCCAAGCCCTTCCGTTCAGGCCGATCGCCATCAGTGCCGCCCAGGCGCAGGACGCGACCCCGTCGCGCCCGCGGGCGCGCAACCCCGCCGATCAGACCGCACAAGCCGGAGTCGTGCTGGAGGAGTTGAGCGTCACCGGCCAAGGCGGTGGCGGGCGCCGCCAGGAGGATCCGCTCGGCCCCATCGACGGTTTCGTGCCAACCCGCTCGCTGACCGCGACCAAGACCAATACGCCGCTGATCGAGACACCGCAGTCGATCACCGTCATCGGGCGTCAGCAGCTCGACGCGCAGCGGGCCCTCACCGTGCCCGAGGCACTGAAGTATGTGCCGGGCGTCTACGGTGGCACCTACGGCCCAGGCAGCCGGATAGACTTCTACCTGATCCGCGGCTTCACCGCGCAGGACACCGGGCTCTACCTCAACGGGCTGCAGCTCCTGCAGTACGGCAACGGGACGTTTCAGGTCGATCCGTTTGGGCTTGAGCGGATCGAGGTCTTGCGCGGGCCGGCGGCCGTCCTGTTCGGACAAGGCGGACCCGGCGGCCTCGTCAACCTGATCAGCAAGCGGCCGCCGCTCGAGGAACTGCGCTACGTTGAGGCTGGCGGCGGCTCCTACGGGCAGAAGTATCTCGCCTTCGACGTCGGCGGTCCCGCCGACGCGGAGGGACACTGGTTCTATCGGCTCACCGCCCTCGGCCGCAACGGTGGTACACAGCTCGACGGTACCGACGATAACCGCGGCTACATCGCCCCGTCGTTCACCTACAAGCCGGACGGGGCGACCACGTTCACGGTCCTGACGAGCTTCCAGCACGATGAGACCGGCCGCATCGGCGGCTTCCTGCCCTACGTCGGAACGGTGCGTCCACAGGCCCTCGGCCTGCGCATCCCACTCAATGTCAACATCAACGATCCGCAGGCCAACCGCTTCCGACGTACGCAGGCCTACGGCGGTTACCAGTTCGAGCACGTCTTCGACGAGGTGTTCACCTTCCGGCAGAACCTGCGCTACTCGTTCACCGAGAGCTACGACAACACCCTCATCTCCGGCAGCTACGTCGCCGGCACGAACCAGACAGTGCTCAACCGCTACCGCTCGCAATCCTCTGGCCGTGAGAACCTGTTCAACGTCGACAACCAGCTCGAAGCCCGCTTCGACACCGGACCGTTCCGCCACACGATGTTGTTCGGGCTCGACTACAAGCAGGCTCAACTCGACGGCACCAGCGCGCGCAGCTCGACCACCGCGAACCTGCCGGCGCTGCGGATCAACTTCCTCGCCCCGGTCTACGGGGTGCCCACCCCGATCCCGACGCCCTTCAACGTCACGGGCACCTCGTTCCAACAACTTGGCATCTATGCCCAGGACCAGATCCACATCACCCCGGAGCTCAGCATCATCGCCAGCGGGCGGGGCGATTTCACCGAGAACGACGTCCTCAACAAGCTGACGAGCCGGACCAGCGAGCAGCGCGCCAACGCGGCGACCCAGCGCTACGGCATCGTCTACGACTTCGACTTCGGGCTCGCCCCCTACCTGAGCTACGCGACGTTCTTCAACCCGGTGATCGGGACGGACTTCTTCAGCCAGCCGTTCAAGCCGGAGACGGGCGATCAGTACGAGGCCGGCGTGAAGTACCAGCCTCCTGGCTCGCAGCTTCTCGCCACAGCCGCAGTGTTCGACCTGATCCGCACCAACGTGTCGACGACGGACCCGACCAACATCAACAACACGATCCAGATTGGCGCGGTGCGCTCGCGCGGCGTCGAGCTGGGGTTGCAGGCCAACGTCACGCCCGACTTCAACGTCACCGCATCGTTCACGAGCTACGACCTGAAGACGGTCGCGGACGGTTCGGCCGCCAGGATCGGCAAGACCCCGGTCAACACCCCGCAGACCCTGGCCTCGGCGTTCGCGGACTACACGATCCCGACCGGACCTCTGGCCGGCTTCGGCTTCGGCGGCGGCGTGCGCTACATCGGCATGTCCTACGCCTCGGTCGACAACTACTTCACCGTGCCGGAGGTCGTGTTGTTCGACGCACAGGTGCACTACGTGCGCGACGGCTGGCGCTTCGCGATCAACGCCACCAACGTGGCCGATCGGCACTACGTGGCGTCCTGCATCTCGACCGGCAGCGGGTGCTACTACGGCGACGCGCGCCGGGTGATCGCGAGCGCGAGCTACAAGTGGTGAGACGCCCGTCGGTCTCCGCTTCGCGGCGAACAGCTTTCCGGTGACGGCCCGCGCTTGTCTCGCGGTCGCAGCCCGGATCGCCCTGGCGGGCTTCGGCGGCTATGGTCTGGCAGGTCTCGCCACCGCGGCGCTGGCGCTCGCCCTGCCGATGGGTCGAGCCGACGCTGCGTCGACGGCGACGATGCTGAGCTTTGCCGTCTACGCTGCGGCTGTGCTGTGGACGTTCGGGGTCCGCCGCCTCGCGACCGCCGCGCTCGGCCTGCTGCTGCCGGCCCTCGCGCTCGGCGGCCTCGTCGGGGCACTGTACGGAGGAGCTGGATGAAGACGACGTTCCGGCAGTCGATGGCGTGGCTGCACGCCTGGTCCGGGCTCGTGGTCGGCTGGGTGCTGTTCGCAGTCTTCCTCACCGGCACCCTGAGCTACTACCGCACTGAGATCTCGCAGTGGATGCGGCCGGAACTCCGCGCCGGTCACGCGGTCGATGTCCAGATCGCCGCGGAGCGCGCCGTCGACGCCCTGCGCGAGCGCGCCCCGGACGCGCGGTCCTGGTTCATGACGCTGCCGACCTCTGAGATCCCCGCGACCCGGATCGTCTGGCGCACCGCCCCCGGAGCCCCGTTCTCGGTGGCACTGCTCGACCCGGCCACCGGTAGCGCGCTGACCGCACGGGATACCCGCGGCGGCGACTTCCTGTACCGGTTCCACTACGAGCTTCACCTGCCGCCCCTGTGGGGACGCTGGATCGTCGGCGGCTGCGCCATGGTGATGCTGATCGCCCTGCTCAGCGGGATCGTCACGCATCGGCGGATCTTCGTCGACATGTTCACCCTCCGGCCCGGGAAGGCGCCGCAGCGCGCGTGGCTCGACGCACACAACGTCACCGGCGTGCTGGCGCTGCCGTTCCACCTGATGATCACCTACACCGGTCTCGTCACGCTGATGCTGTTGTACATGCCCTGGGGGGTGGACGCGGCCTACCGCGGTGATCGCGAGCGATACTTCCAGGACCGCGGCCAGACGATCGTGGCCCGTCCTCCGGCCCATGACCCGGGGACGCTCGCGCCGCTCGGACCGATGGTCCGCGAGGCGGTGCGCCTCACCGGCTCGGTGGCAACCTTCATCGCGATCCACAACCCGCGCGACGCGCGAAGCACGGTGGTGGTGACGATGGAGGAGCCCGAGGGCTTGGCTCACATCCACCCCGCGGTCGGCTTCGATGGGGTGACGGGCACCTTCCTCGCCACGACCATGCCGGCCAGCGCCGCGACCACCGTGCACGGGACATTAATTGGCCTGCATGAGGCACACTTCGCACGCTGGCCGCTGCGCCTGCTGTTCTTCCTGTCGGGCTTGATGGGCTGCGCCATGGTGGCAACCGGCCTGGTGCTGTGGACCGTCGCGCGTCTACCCAAGCCCAACTCTGCGGCGCGACTGCCGCTGGGCCACCGGCTCGTCCACGCGCTCAACGTCGGCACGGTGGTCGGCCTGCCGATCGCCGTGGCGTCCTACTTCCTGGCCAACCGGTTGCTGCCCGCGGCGATGCCTGCTCGTCCCGAGGCCGAAGTGCAGGCCTTCTTCGCCGGGTGGTTGTTGACGGCCCTTCCAGTCGCGTTCCTCGCGCCGGCTCGGGCATGGACCGTCGCGCTAACGACGGCCGCCGCCGGGTTCTTCGCCATCCCGATCGTCGGCGGCGTCACGACGAACCGTCATCTCCTCACAAGCTTGCGTGAAGGCGACACGGTGTTCGCGGCCTTCGATACCACCAGCTTCTGCGTCGCGGCCGGGTTCGGGCTCGCTGCTTATGCATTGGCCAACCGTCGAGCTGCCCCGCAGCGGCTGAGAAAGAACACTTTCCAGACAGGTGTCGGATCGCAGTCGTCGGTCTGACGGCGATGCCGGTGTCTAGGGGGTAAGCTCTGTGATGGAGTGGCATCGCCTCGGGCCACGTCTGCTTACGGGCACGAGCAAAGTGCTGTGAACGACCGGGACGGGCGCCAAGCCGAATGTCCGGTCTGGCGCGCGATGGCGAGCCGGCGTGACGTAGTCTGGCCGCAACCCGCCAGTCCGCCTCGGAATGTCGCCGCCCGACATGCAGACATTCTCCTCCCTGCTGGACCGCAACCCACCGCCGAGCGTTGGGTCGTGCGAGACTGTGGCCCGTAGGCAAAGGACAGCCTCGGAGCTTCTGGGCTAGATAGGTCGTACGCCCTGCGGCCGGGTTGATCACGATAACGCTTCAGATGCCGTCGGCCGAGACGGCGTCGCGAAGCCTTTATCAGCTACGCGTCCACGCAGCATACACGGCCCCAGTCGCCGTATCGGGCTTCGCCGCTCCGATGAAGATCACGACCGGGCCATGGGAGTCGCGCCGGGGATCATAGAAATCGAGCAGACCGGGATGGAGGCGCTGAATAAAATTCGGATGCCGGCCGCTCCGGCGTAGCAGGTGGTCGATAACGACCTGATCGCCATGCACGGCATTCGGCACGGGGCCGCAGGAGCCCGGACTCATCCAGCGGTCGGGGTCGGCCGCGAAGGTCGTGTAGAGCGACGCGAGTTCGTCCCCGGACCAGCGCAGCAGCGCGCTGGAGAGGCGCCCCGCGTGGAAATAGTCCTCCATCGCGGCGAGACCGGGCTCGGCTAGGGCATCGGCCGGGCCGGTCAGCACCGTATCGAGGTCGCACAAGAGGGCCGGACCCGTGCTCAGACCAGGCCGGAACGCCTCCATCTTCGCCCACCAGGCCGGCCAAGCATGCCGGAGCGGGATCGTCTCCACGCCCTGAACAGCCACCGGCAGGTCCGTAAGACAGACGATCCGTTCGAAAGCCGGGGCATGGCGGCGGATGCCGCCTGCGAGGCGGGCGACCCAGGTGGCGTCGTAGCGCCCGCCGTCCTTCAGGACGGTGATCAGCGTAGTCATGACGTTATCGCTCGGTCAGAGATGGCGGATGCACACGGATGCGTCCGGCGGCCTCGGCCTCGGCGAACCATGCGCGCTCGGCCGCCCAGGGATGACCGGGCCAGCCGTCGAACCCGAAGCCGAACACCTGCGCCGGTCCTGCGCCGGCCGGGCGGCCGAGCAGCAGCGCGAGCGTCACGAGGAAGCCGGTGCTCGGGTTCGGGCGTCCCGCCGTGCGGGGCCTGAGCAGAGCGTGAGCCTGCTGGTGCAGCGTCTCGGGCAGGAGGAAGACCGGGCGGCCCAACGGTTGCAGCCGCGCCAGAAGTTCGCGGGTCCAGCAGATCGGCTCGGGGACGTTGTGCTCCGCCGGCAGCATCGGGAAGGGCAGGATGAAGGCCTGCGCAGCGCGGACCACCGGACGCTCGAGAAAATTCCGGTCCGCCAGCCATTCCCGCGTCTGGCCGCCGCGGTTGACCAGTGCGAGATGGGTGATGCGGCGGCCGCCAGCGGCGCCGAAACCGGGCGCGTTGTTGAAGCGGACGACGCTATCGGCTGCATCGATCGCGGCTCCCCACGCACCCGTTCCGGACGCGTTGCCCACGATGGCGAGGGACCCGTCGGCGGGCAGGCCGGCGCGTCCGGCGGAGAGGGGGTCGACGTCCGGGAGCACGTGCGGCAGGGGTTATGGGAACCGCGAAGGTAAGGCGCGGGCCCGGCGCATCCAGGCCCCTCCGGCCTGATCGCGAGCGCGGAAGAGGGGATCATGCGGCGATGCTTCGTCTGTGCGGCCGCCATGATCGGGCCGAGCGACCGGACCCTGTCCTATCCGGATGGTGAGCGCCGCGCCTTCCCGCTGGCCTGCAACGCCTGCGGGGTCCTGCTCGTGGAGAATGGGGATGCGGAGGCGTGCCGCGCGCATCTGGCCCGAAGCCTCGCCGGTCCGGTCTTCGCGCTGGACCGGGAGGCGCCCTACGGCCTCGACCTCTACACCCTGCGTAGCGCTGCGACCCGTTGGCGGCTCGGCGCCTGTCCCCGCGACGAGGCCGGCCGCGCGGAACTCCAGCACCCCCACGGTACCCGGGCGGCCGAAGCCGAGCTGTTCGCCCTCGAAGCCGCCGACGGACGCCCGGTGTCCCTCGGTCTCATCTGCCGTCCGGCGGACCGGGACGCGGTCCTGGCCTCGCTGCCGGTGCAGGCTGGCTGGACGGACGACGTCGTGATCCTGGTCGACGGGCCGGCCCTGGCGGCGGAGCCGGTCATGGTCGCGGGCTTCGCCGCGGGGGCGGTGCGCGTGGCCGCCCGCCCCCTGGACGGGGATTTCGCCGCGCAGCGCAATGCCCTCCAGGGTTTCGCCCGCCACGGCTGGATGCTGCAGCTCGACGCCGACGAGGCGCTCGAGCCGGCGACCGGCCGCTTGCTGCCCGCCTTGGCGGCCCTCGCCGAGGCGGACGGCATCGTCTCAGTCGGCCTCGCCCGGGCGAACCGGGTCGATGGTGTCCTCTCGGACGTCTTCCCGGATGTCCAGTATCGATTGAATCGCACCGGTCTGCTGTACGCCGGTCGCGTCCACGAGCGCCCTGTTCTCGATGGCGGCTGGCCGGGGAGCCTCATCGCCCTGCACGGTTGGATCGAGCACCGCCTCAGTTCGGCCCATGTACGGACTCGGTCGCGGCGCTACGAGGCGCTCGATCCCGGGCGCGGACGTCCGGAGGAGGAGGCCGCGCTGCTGCGCCCCTACGCAGACTGACGGGTCGGAGCGGGCCGGATCTGCTGCGGCTGCACGATCAGCCGCGCGCCGCCGCGATCGCCCGTTCGTAGAGCGCCAGGGTCTCGCGCCCGAGGCTCGCCCGGCTGAAGCGCCCGGCCGCCGCCAGGGCGCGGGCGCGGTAGGCGCGGCGCAGGTCCGGATCGGTGAGGAGCGGACGCAGGGCATCGGCGAGGGCCGGTCCGGTCGCGGCCGAGGCCAGGGGACCGGCGCCGGGCGCGCCGACGAAGGCGCGGGCGCTCGCATCCTCGGCGCAGGCCACGACCGGTCGGCCGTAGGCGAGCGCCTCCTGGTAGACGAGTCCGAAGCTCTCGTAGCGCGAGGGCGCGAGCACCGCATGGGCCTCGGCATAGGCCTCTGACAGCGATCGGCCGTCGATCCGACCCCGAGCCTGTATGTGCCGCCGCGCAGCCTGGGGCAGATCGGCCGGGAGATCGTCTGGTGGGACCCCGACGAGGTCGAGCCGAAAGGCGGGCAGAATGCCCTGCGCATGCTCGGCACCGAGGATCGCGGCCGCGCCGAGAAGGGCGCCGAACCCTTTCCGCGCCTCCGCCCGCCCGACGAAGAGCAGGCGGATAGGTTCCGCCGCCTGGGGATAGGGGGCGCCGCGCGCAGCAGCAGCCACTTCGGGGGGAAGGCTGAGACCGATCACCGCTTCGGGCTGCCGTCCGGTCAGCCCGTAGGCCCGAGCGATCACCGCCCCGTGCGCCGCCGTGTTGGCGATGAGCCCGGTGCTTCCCCTGGCCTGTCGGCGCTCCAGGCCGTCGGCCATCCAGCCGTCCAGGCGGTTCCGCAAGCTGCCGGCCGGGTCGCGTGTGAAGGCGGCCGGCGTCGAGCTGCGGGTCACCAGCGGCAGATCCCGACGGCCGGCGAGCAACGCGGCCGGCGCGTACCAGTTCGTTGCCTCGACGACGTCGAAGGACACCTCGTCGTTGGCGGCGAGGACGGCGCGCCGGAACGCGA
Source organism: Methylobacterium sp. D54C (assembly GCF_053345595.1). NCBI lineage: Bacteria > Pseudomonadati > Pseudomonadota > Alphaproteobacteria > Hyphomicrobiales > Methylobacteriaceae > Methylobacterium > Methylobacterium sp. D54C. Next base: position 30,441 of record NZ_JBKFAK010000027.1, on the reverse strand, counting down.
GCGGGGCGGCGAGATGACCGGCCGATCCCCAGAGGCGCAGGCGCGCCAGGGGGCTTCCGGGCGCCAGGGCGAGGCCCGATACGGCAACGCCGCCCGTCCGTTCATGCCCAGTCCGGTCGAGGGTGAAGACCGTCACCGCCGCGCCGGCCTCCGCGAGGCTCTCGGCGATCTCCCGGGCGGCAGTCGAGAGGCCGCTCGGGGATGGCGGGTAGTCCCAGGTCAAAAGGGCTGTGCGCATCAGGCGGCGCGTAGGCGCTGGTAGAGGGCCAGGTAATCCCGCGCCATGCGCTCGGCGGTGAACCGTTCCTCGAACCGGCGGCGGACTGTTGCACGGTCGAGCTGCCCGATGCGGGCGAGGGCTTCGACCGCCTCGGCCTCGGTGGAGACGATGAAACCCGTCACCCCGTCCTCGACGATCTCGGGGACCGAGCCGCGCTCCCAGGCGACGACCGGGGTCCCGCAGGCCATCGCCTCGATCATCACGAGGCCGAAGGGCTCGGGCCAGTCGATCGGGAACAAGAGCGCCCGGGCGCCCCCCAGGAGCTCGCCCTTCCGGGCATCGTCGACGGGCCCGAGATAGGTCGCATCGGTGCCGAGGAGGGGCCACACCCGCCGATCGAAATAGTCCGGGTTGCCCACATCAATCGTGCCGCCGAGCCGGATCGGCAGGCCGGCCGCGCGGGCGACGCGGATCGCCACATCGGGGCGCTTCTGGTCGGTCATGCGGCCGACAAAGGCGACATGGTCGTCCGGTACGGCGCGGAGGCTGTAGCGGGTCCGGTCGATGCCGTGATGCACGATGCCGGCCCGGTTGGAGGCCGGGATGCCGGTAGCCTGCGCGGCCGAGATCGCCGCCACCGGCAGGTCGGGGAAGCCCTGGAAGAACAGCGCCCGGTCGAGTTCGTCGACCCGCCAGTGGATGGTGGTCAGGCTGTGCCGGCGGCGCCCGCCCAGGAGAGCCGCATGCGCGAACTCGCCATGGCAATGAACGATGTCGAATGCGTCCAGCCGCCGACGCAGGGCCTCCAGTTGCAGGGCGTCCAGGGCGGCCGGCACCCCGGGTGCGACGCGCCCGTATTGCCGTTCCAGAGCCGCAAGGCTCGGGTAGTCGCCGACACGCGGCAAGTCTGTCGCACTGTCCGAAGAAGCAAACAATGTTAGTTCCACGCCCAAGCTTCGCAGCGCCGTGCTGAGATCATGCACAACCCGCTCGGTGCCGCCGTGATGGTCTGGGGGAACGGGAAAGATGTTCGGTGCGACCTGGGCGACGCGAAGCACGGCAACCTCTTTACATATGTTAATCCGGGGCGCGGCGATCGCTTTACATAAGTTAAGTGCCCAGGGTCGCTCGAGAGCCATAGCGTACGTCTGATGTTCGTTCTGCACATCGCCCTGCAGGGCTGCCTGCGCGGCGACAGCGTCGTCTACGGGCTGACCGCCGACACCGGCGGCCATATCCGCTACCTGCTCGATCTGGTTTCGGCCTCCGTGCAGGACCGCGATCTCACGCGGATCGTGGTGGCAACCCGCCTGTTTCGCGGCTCCCTCGGCCCCGCCTACGCCGTGCCCGAAGAGCCGATCGCCGACAAGGTCACGCTCGTGCGGCTCGCGAGCGCGTCCCCAGACTACCGCGCCAAGGAGGCGATGCACGCCGAGGTCGCGTCCTTCGCCGAAAATCTCATCTCCTGGATCACCGCCCAGGACCGGCCGCCGGATCTCATTCACGCGCATTACGCGGACGCGGCGACGGTGGCGGCCCTGGTGGAGGATCGCCTTGGCATCCCCTTCGTGTTCACGGCCCATTCCCTCGGACGCGTGAAGGCGACGATGCTGGGCGCGGTCCCCGTCCAGCCCGATCTCGCGCGCCGAATCGCCGCCGAGGAGGAGGCGCTGGCGCGGGCCCAGCTCGTGATCGCCTCCTCGCGGGACGAGGCCGAGGTGCAGTACGCCGGCTATGCGGCCTACGATCCCGGGCGCGTCCGTGTCCTGCCTCCGGGCAGCGACCTCGTCCGCTTCGCCGCGGCCAAGCCGCATCCCCGGGTCGACGCCGCGATCGACCGCTTCCTGACCGATCCGGCCAAGCCGGCGGTCCTGGCGCTCGCCCGGCCGGTGGCGCGCAAGAATCTCGCGGCGCTGGTGCGCGCCTACGGCGAGAGTCGTGCGCTCCAGGCCCGCGCCAATCTCGTGATCGTCGCCGGGACCCGCGACGATATCGACACCCTCGATGGCGACATGGCCGCGACCATGCGCGACCTCCTGGTCCTGATCGACCGTTATGACCTCTACGGGCGCGTCGCCTACCCCAAGACCCATCGTCCGGAGGATGTGCCGGCAATCTACGCCCATGCTCGGGCTCGGGGCGGCCTGTTCGTCAACCCGGCCCTCAACGAGCCCTTCGGCCTGACGCTGCTGGAGGCCTCGGCCGCCGGCCTGCCGCTGGTCGCCACCGACAGCGGCGGCCCCAACGACATCGTCGAGACCTGCGGCAACGGACTCCTGGTCGATCCCCGCACCCCCGGGGCGATCGCCGAGGCCTGCCTGCAGATCCTGGGCGATCCGGCCCTCTACGCGCGCTGCGTGGCCGGCGGCGCCCGGGCGGCGGCGGCCTACGACTGGGACCGGCACGCCGCGCGCTATCACGTGCTGCTGCGCGCGCTGCTGGCCGCGGAGCCGTCCATACAGACACCCCGGCAACTGCTCGTCTGCGACATCGACAACACACTGGTCGGCTGCGATGCGGCCATGGGGATCTTCCGCCGCTGGCGCAGCCGCCAGGCGGGGCTGGCCTTCGGCGTCGCAACCGGCCGGTCCTTCCACAGCGCGATGGCCGTGCTGGAGCAGCAGGACAGCCCTCGGCCGCAGGTGATGATCACCTCGGTGGGGTCGGAAATCTACCACCTCGACGCCAACGGCGTGACCTACACGGCCGACGCCGCGTGGCGCCGGATCATCGCGTCCGGCTGGGATCGGTCGGCCGTGCAGACGGCTTTGGCCGGGCTCGACGGGCTCACCCCGCAGGGCCCGCTAGAGCAGCGGATCCTGAAGCTGAGCTATTTCGGCGATCCGGCGGCCGCGCGGCGCGTCCGCGCGTGCCTCGCCCAGGCCGGACTCGCCGCCCGCGTGATCCACAGCCACGGCCGCTACCTCGACATCCTGCCGGAGGCGGCCTCGAAGGGTACCGCGGTCGATCACGTCCGGGCGCTCTATGACCTGCCGGAGCACGCGGTGTTCGTCGCCGGCGATTCCGGCAACGACATCGAGATGCTGGGCGCGCGGGTGCAGGCGATCATCGTGGCGAACTATTCTGACGACCTCGCAAGCCATGCCGCCCTGAAGCACTCCTACGTGTCCCGCCGGACCCACGCGCGGGGCATCATCGAAGGGGTGTCGCACTTCCGCCGGATGCTTGCCGATGTCTGCTGAACACGGGGGGGAGCCGGGTCCCAGCGTCCTGACCCTGGTCCGCGGCCGGACCGACCGCCTACGTAATCTGATGCGGGGTCTCGCCCGCCAGACGCTGCCCCCGCGGGAACTGGTCATCGCCTGGATGCAGTCGCAGCGTGCACCGGATCTGCCCGATCCCGGCTGCCCGGTCCGACACCTCCACGTGCCGGGCGAGCCGATGCCGCTGGCCGCCGCGCGCAACCGGGCCGCCGAGGCAGCGTGCGCTGAACTCCTCGTCTTCCTCGACGTGGATTGCATCCCGTCGCCGGGACTGGTGGCAGCCTACGCGAACGCTGCCGGGACGACCTGGGGGCTGCTCCTCGGCGAGGTTCTCTACCTGCCCCCGGGGGCGGTCGCCGACGATCCCGATCCGGCGTTCCTCGATCGCCTCGGCCGGATCCATCCGGCCCGACCCGCCCTTCCAGATACCGGCCTCCGTCCCGAGCCCGACGCGGGACAGCTCTGGGGGCTGTCCTTCGCGCTGCCGGCCGCGTCCTGGCGCGAAGCCGGCGGCATGGACGAGGCCTTCGTGGGCTACGGCGGCGAGGAGACCGACCTCGCCGCCCGGCTCGCCGCGTCCGGGCTGCCGACCTTCTGGGTTGCGGGCGCCCGCGCCTATCACCAGCACCACCCGGTCCACGTCCCGCCGCTGCAGCATTTCGCGCCGATCCTCGCCAACGCGACGCGCTTCCGGGCACGGCACGGGCGCTGGTGCATGACCTACTGGCTCGGCCAGTTCCGGGCGGCCGGGTTGATCGATTGGGACGCCGACGCCCCCGCGATCCGCCTGATCCGCCCGCCGACTGGACCCGAGATCGCCGCGGCCCTGCGGCCCGACGCCCTGTACTCCTGAGATCGAGCCCGACCCCACCCTCATGAAGAAGCCGATCGCATTCTTCGTTCATCACCAGGGCCGCGGCCATGCCAACCGCACGATGGCAGTGGCCGCCGAGTTTGCCCGAGACCGGGCCGTCTCGGTGCTGACCGCCGGCCCGCACCTGTTCGACGGCTTCGGCCGTGACATCGAGATCGTGGCGCTGCCCAACATGATCGGCGCCGCCGTGCCGACGGCGCGGCTCTACGCCGAGCCGACGCCCCAGGTGATGCACTGCGTCCCCCTGGGTCTCGACGCGATGCGCCGGACCATGCGGGCTATTCTCGACCATCTCGACGAGCGCGGGATCGGCCTGTTCGTGGTCGACGTCTCGGCGGAGATTGCGCTGCTCGCGCGCATTGCCAGCGTGCCGGCGGTGCAGATCCGCATGCACGGCGACCGCTCCGATATCGGCCATGTCGGCGCCTATGAGGCCTGCGTGGGAATGCTCGCCCCCTTTGACGAACGGTTGGAGCAGGACGATTACCCGGCGCAGCTGCGCGCCAAGACCTTCTACAGTGGCGGCCTGTGCACCAGCGTCGACCGGGTGCCGGAGCGCGCGGAGGCGCGCGCCAAACTCGGCCTCGATCCCGCACGAGAGATCGTCGTCGCGGTGACCGGCGGCGGCGGCAGCGGCACGCCCTACGCGCCGCTCACGGTCGCGGCCCGGGCCGAACCCGATACCCTGTGGCTCACCCTCGGGCCGACCCACCGCGAGGGCCACGAGACCGATTTCTCCAACCTGCGCGAACTCGGCTGGGTGCCATCGGTGACGGATTACCTCGTCGCCGCCGACATCGTGATCGCCTCGGCGGGCGACAACACGATTCATGAGGTCGCCCGGGTCGGCGGTCGCCTGATCGTCATGCCGGAATGGCGCTACTTCGCCGAGCAGACCCGCAAGGCCGAGGCGCTGGTCCGCCTCGGCGCCGCCGTGCAAGCGCCCGTCTGGCCCGGCGACCTCCAGGGCTGGCGCGACCTCCTCGCCCGAGCCCGCGTCCTGGACGTCACCGCCCTCCGCGGCCTCTATGCCCCCGATGCCGCCGTCCGCGCCGCCGGCTGGCTCGAGGGGCTGACCGACGCGCTCTGGGACCTCGGACCCGCCAGGGTCGAATCCACCCCGCTTCAGGACATCGCGGCCGAATGAACGCCTCTTTCTCCCTGGGTCGACCGGAGACCGATCACCCCATGCCCACCGTTTCCGTCGTGACCCTGGCGAAGGGCCGGCCGGCGCATCTGCGCAACGTGCTCCTCGGCCTGCAGCGCCAGACGCAAGCCCCCGCCGAATTCATCGTCGCGGTGATGCAGGACACGCCCTACGACCTGCCCGTTGTCGGCTTCCCCGTGCGCCAGATCCTCGTGCCGGGCGGCGAGCTGCCCCTGGCGGCCGCGCGCAACTGCGGCGTGGCAGCGGCATCCGGCGATGCCGTGGTCTTCCTCGACGTCGATTGCATCCCCGCGCCCGAACTCGTCGCCGATTACGCGCGGGGGCTTTCCGAGCTCGATGGGCTGCTGATGGGCGAGGTGCTGCACCTGCCCGAGCGCGCCACGACGGAAGCCTGGGACTACGCCGGGCTCGAGGTCGTGGCGGAGAAGCATTCCGACCGCCGCGGCCCGCCGGCCTCCGGCATCGAGATCTGCAACGATTACCGCTGCTTCTGGTCGCTCAACTTCGCGATCCGGCGGGCGACCTTCCTGGCGACCGGCGGCTTCGACGAGCGCTACACCGGCTACGGCGGCGAGGACACCGACTTCGGCAAGATCCTCGACCAGGGCGGCATCCCGATCGCTTGGATGAAGGGCGCGCGCGCCTATCACCAGTACCATCCGCACCACATGCCGCCGGTCCATCACCTCGACAGCGTAGTGCGCAACGCCGAATTGTTCGAGGCCAAGTGGGGCTATCGCACGATGGGCCACTGGCTCTATGCCTTCAAAGTGATGGGCCTGATCGACGACACGCCCGACCAACCGATCCGCATCCTGCGCCGGCCCGATGCCTCCGATCTTGCGCTGACCGGTCAGCAGGGTCACCAGCCCTACACCAACGCGGCCTCGGTGATCCGCGCCATCGAGGCGAGGCGGGACGCCGAGACCCGAGCGGATGCGCCCGCGCCGGTGACGGCGTGAGGATCGCGCTCCTCGCCCATCTCCGCCACCCGATCGCCCCGCCCTTCGCGGGCGGCCTCGAAGCCTACACCTGGAGCCTCGCGGACGGCCTCGCCGCCCGCGGCCACGCGGTCACGCTGTTCGCGTCTGGCGACAGCGACGCGCGCTTCGCCCTGGATCCTGTGATCCCGGTCCATCATGAGCGGAGTCATGCCGGCCTGGAGCACCGGGGCGATGGAGGGCTGAAGAGCCATCTTGACGCCAGCTACGCCGCCGCCTGCGACCGGATCGCCGCCGGAGGCTTCGACGTGCTCCACAACAACAGCCTGAGCCGATTGCCCCTGGAGAAGCGGCGCACCGCCGCGACGCCGACCGTCACGTCGCTGCACGTGCCGCCCTACGATGCCCTGCGCTGGTTCGTGCAGGCGAGCCCCGCCCCGGGACACCGGATCACCGCGACGTCCCGGGCGCAGCTGGATGCGTGGTGGCCGGACGGGGCGCCCCCGGAGGCATCGGTGCTCCACAACGGCATCGATCCTGTCGCCTGGCCCTACCAACCGCGCGGCGACGGCAGCGCCGTCTGGTGCGCGCGGATCACGCCGGACAAGGGCGCGCCGCACGCGATCGCGGCGGCGCGCCGGGCCGGGCTTCCGCTGACCCTGTTCGGCCCGATCGAGGAGCCCGGATATTGGGAGGAACAGGTCGCGCCGTTGCTCGGAGGATCGATCCGTTACGGCGGTCAACTCAGCGGCGCGGATCTGGCTGCGGAGGTCGGCCGCGCCTCCGTGTTCCTGGCCACCCCGTGCTGGGACGAGCCGTTCGGGCTGGCGGCGATCGAGGCGATGGCCTGCGGCCTGCCGGTCGCCGGTTTCGCCCGGGGCGCCGTCCCGGAGGTCGTCGGCGAAGCCGGATCCCTCGCTGACCCGGGGGACGAGGAAAGTCTTGCCGGCGCCATTGGCGAGGCGCTCGCGATCCCGCGGCCGGTCCCGCGCGGGCGTGTCCTGCGCCTGTTCACCCGCGCACGCTGGCTCGACCGATGCGAGGCGCTCTACGCGCAGGCCTGCGCCGTCGGGTGACCCCACCGCACTCCCCGCGTGTCTGCCCCTCCTGCGCCTTTCCAAAACCCTGAAACCAGAGTGACATGACCCGTCAGGACCTGATCGCCGCCCTGTGGCACGGCCGCGACCCCTTCGCGGATCCCCCGGCCGACCTACGCGCCCGCGACCTTCAAGGCTGGCGCAGCATCCACCCCTACCTCGCGGAGGCGGTGATCGAGTTCCAGCCCCGCGTGGTCGTCGAAATCGGAACTTGGAAGGGAGCCAGCGCCCTCTTTCTCGCGCGATCCATGGCCGAGCACAACGTCGCCGGCACCGTGATCGCGGTCGATACGTGGCTCGGAGCCGTCGATCATTGGGCGGACGAGGCGCTTTTCGCGGAACTCGCCACCGAGCATGGCTATCCGAGCCTCTATCGAACCTTCCTGGCCAATGTGCTGCGCGAAGGCATGACGGACCACATCGTGCCGTTACCGCTCGACTCGGTGAATGCCGCGGAACTTCTGCGTCTGCGCGGCGTGACCGCCGACGTCATTCATCTCGATGCCGGGCACGAGGAGGCGTCCGTCGCGGCGGACCTGCGCGCCTGGTGGCCGGTCCTGCGACCTGGAGGCCTCCTGATCGCCGACGATTACGACCGCCTGGGCGGCCGCTTCCCGGGTGTGACCCGGGCGGTCGATGCGTTCTGCGCCGAAGCCGGGGCGCGGGGACCGTGGTCACTGCAGGGCAAATGCAAGTTCACCAAGCCGGACTAGGGCCAAACCAGTGCTTCGGCTGTAGGCCGCCGAGTCCGTCTCCGGTAGGCCGCCCTCGACTTGGCGGCAGAGCAATCAGTCCAGAGGCGATGTCTGCTTTCGAGATGATGGCGGCACGACCTTTTCGTCCGGATTGGGCGCAAGGCGGAACGTCCGGTTCTGCGCGCATTGTCAATTCAGCATGACGTAAGCTGGCCGAAAGCAGCTGGTCCGCTTCGATGATCCTCCGCTGATTTCGCGGTTTACCTACATCACCACGGCCCGCCCGCCTTCGCGCACATTTTGATGAGGGGTATTGTCGATTGATTGGAGCCGTTCTAATTTGCGCCAGTGTCTTCGTGCGGCCCAAACCATATGCCCGATCAGAACAGCTTGTTCTGGCTCAATGACGATCAATGGACAGTGATCGAGCCTCATCTCCCAACCAAAGCCCGTCAACTGGACGACCGGCGCATACTCTCCGGCATCATCTACGTCTCACTGAACGGGTGTCGATGGGCGGACTGCCCCAGGGCCTATGGGCCTCTTGGCTCTACCTATCGACGTTTCAGTCAATGGCGACATCGAGCGTTTTGGAGGGCTATGCGGGCAGCGCTGTCGAATGCTGGCTGGACCACGGAGGCGAAGGCTCTGGACCCAGTGGCAGTAGCGCGAGCTCGACCGAAGCGGCGGGGCCTCCGGGTCGATCGCAAATGGCGAGGCGGGGTCTCAGCAAGCGGTCGGCAGGCACCCGATTAGCGCCTGCCGGAGTCTTCATGGACAGCATAGGTTCGCACGCTGCCATGGGCGCACCATCACCATTTGTAGCTGATGCTGGCAATGACACGGCGTGCGTCGCCGTAGAAGCACGAGTTCGCCGTTTGGCAGGATGAGACGAAACGCCGGTCGGCAATATTCGTGGCGTTCACCTGGAAGCGGAAGCGGTCCCAATTGTAGTGCACCTGAGCATCGAACAGCACATAGTCTGGGACCCGCAACGTGTTGGCGACGTCGGCAAATGACCGGCCGAAATAGCGCACGCCGCCACCAAATCCGAAGCCGCGAAGTTCACCAGTCGGGATGGTGTAGTCGAAGAACGCATTGGCAAAATTTTCAGGGATGTTCGTTGGCACCTTGCCGATGATGCTAGCGTTGCCGTCCCGCTCGTTCGTCAGACCATAGACAGTGTACGAAGCGGCGACGTTGAGGCCATCGAGTACGTTGGCGACGAGTTGCGCCTCGAAGCCGGTTGAGCGCACTTCGCCGAGTTGCGCTTGGAACAGCGGTGCGTCTGGATTCGTCGTGAGGACATTCTTACGATGGATGTCAAAGCCTGCAAGCGTTAGGAAGTAGCCCTGGCCCGGCGGCTCGAATTTCACACCACCCTCGATCGACTTGCCAGTTTCCGGCTTGAAGGTCTGGTTCGAGACATCGGTACCGATCAGGGGCTGGAACGATGTCGAATAGCTGACGTAAGGCGCCAGTCCAAAGTCGAGGTTGTAAATCGCCGCAAGTCGGTAGGTGGTGCCGTTGTCGCTGCGGCCATTGTTCAAAGCGCCGTTCGTGAGCTTGTCAGTCACTCGGTTGTCGGCGAAGTCCTGACGACCGCCGAGCACGATGGTCAGGCGATCATCAATCTTGATCTGATCCTGTAAATATATGCCCAGCTGCTTGAAGGTATCAAAGTTGACCTGATACGGGCCCGGAACCCCGATGGCGGGGCCGAAGCTCGGAGCAAGGATGTTGAGGTTGGGCGCGGAGTAGAACGGATTGGCCGCGAAGTTGGTGCCCTGATTATCGCTCAGGCGGTAGTCTTTGTAGTCCAGGCCCATCAGCAGGTCGTGGCGGAAGTATCCATCGAAGAACCGCGCCTCACCCTGATTGTCGACCTGGAATAGGTTGACCCGATCCTTAACCAGAAACTGGTAGCGCGCGAGCTGTGTCTGTGTCGCATCCGTCGCATCGTAGCCAAGCTGGCCGATATAGGAATTCTGATAAGTGTCTCCGAACGAGTAGCGCAGGTTCTGGCGGAAGGTCCATGTATCGTTGAATACGTGCTCGAACTGGTACCCGAGGAACGCTTGGTCACGTTGGAAGGTATTGATGTTCGGATCGCCGACGTTGAGCGAGCGCTTGATCCGAAGACCGAGTGCCTGCGGTCGCACCGTGCCGTAGTAAGGCAGGAAGTTTGCCGTCACGCCTGTGTTGTCGCGCTGGAACGCGGTCAACAGGGTGAAAGTGGTCGCCCCATCTGGCTTGTAGGTGAAGGAGGGCGCGATGAAATAGCTGTCGTCCGGAACGCCGTCGACTTGTGTGCCGCCGTTGCGAGCATAGCCTGTAAGCCGATAGAACCACCGACCTTCTTTATCGCCTGCCGGTCCGCCGAAGTCGAAGGCTGCATAACGTTGGCCGAACGAACCTCCGCCGACCTCGACATAGCCAAATGGATCGAACGTTGGGCGCTTGCTCACTTGGTTAATAATGCCGCCGGGTGAACCTGCGCCGAATAGGACAGCCGCGGGACCGCGCAGTACCTCAACACGCTCAAGCCCAAAAGTATTGTAATTGAAATAACCGAAGCCAAAATTAAGGGTTTGAAGGCCATTTAGGTATATACCAAAATCGCTGACATTGAAGCCGCGCAGATAGACAAATGTATTGCGCGAATCAAAGCCGAATGATCCTGAATATGTGCCCGCGGAATATTGGGTCGCCTGGACAAGCGTTTGAGCGTTTTGAGCGTCGAGCTGTTGGCGGCCGACCACAGTGATGGATTGCGGCGTCTCGACCAAAGGCGTGTTGGTCTTCAGCGTTGTGACGGAACGCTTGGCTACGAAGCCGTCGATCGGTCCGTTTGGGTTTTCTGGCGCGCCAGGCCTAGGTTGGCCTGACGGCACTGGTCCGTAACGCTCTCCGGAACTGCGGCTCTCGACACTCAACTCATCTAGCTGAACGCTCGCTCCGTTGGCTGAGCCGCCGCGACGAGGCGTGTTCGCCTCTTGCGATAGCGCTTGGCCAGCAGCGGAGCTGAGTATCGCAACTGAGACACTTGCAAGTGCAAGCGAACGCAAAGCTCCAAGTCGAGAGTTCTCGGTCTTCATACCAGCATGCCCCAGCGCATCTTGGACAGCCGTTCGCGGTCGCCGCAGGAGAGTGCGGCGTCGGAACGGTCCTGTTTAAAATTGTTATAAACTGCTGTTTTGGTTGATTTTTCCCATTCACCGATACGGTGAAGGTTGCGATCTAACAAGTCGCTCAAAATCGAACGATGGGGGTTGTTGCGCGACAGTGACAGCAGCTTGCAGCTGCGCTGACGGCGGCTAGCTCATGGCAGTCGCAGCATCCCCGTGTAACCATGCGAGGTGCTAGATAGCGGCGTTCCCGAGCATGCCGTCGAGCGACACCTCGGCCTCCCGCATTTGGTTATGGTCGGTATCTCCGCTGATGATGCGCAGGGCGTTCTCAAGCCCGCCGGCGCGGCGCATTTGCAAGGCCTGGATTAGCTCCAGATTCTGCTGGGTGGCCGGCGTCAGGCTGAGCGTCTGCTGTGGAGAAGCGTCAGCAGCTCGTTGCATGACCAATATGGGCGCAAAGCCCAATGTCCGCTGTTCGGTGCAGACCAGCGCCAAACTCTTGCCTTTCGCTGTCTGCACCCCAATCTGGCGCAACATCAGTACGACCTGTTCCGCGCTCGGCTTCTGTCGTCGCTTCATCCCCAGCTCCCCTGGTCCAGGCTGATCCTCTCAATCAGCTCGGTCCAAAGCCAGCCGGTCAGGTCAAGCGCCGCTGCTGGACGATCCTGTTCCAACCTAAGCTGGGTGACCTGTTCCGCGGGCCCAATGGGTGATGCTGGTCAGTCGGGATCACCACGCCCATGGCGCGTTCGGTCATGCCCCCAAGCCGACGTTCACCGCTCGATCCCGTGCTCGCGACCACGTTCCGGATCGAGGCGGCCGAGATGGCGCGCGAGCCGCGTCACCAGGCGGCGGACCGCCGGGGCCGGCGCGCGGCTTAGCCGACGCCCGTAGGAGTCAATCAGGCGCCAGGCCGGGACGATCACGTGTCCGACCCCGAGCCACGCCGCCGCCTCGCGCAGCGCCCGTGCCGCGCGCACCGCCCGGCCGACGTCGATCCCTGCAGCGACACGTTCGGGCAGCCCAAGCTCCCCGTCGCGCACGAACGCGACCCGGTCGGCGGCGTAGTCGACCACGTTGGCCTTCACGTGATAGCCCCGCGCTTCCCGGAACAGCCGCTCAAGGATCATCGTGTCGGTGGCCGGCATCCGCGGATCCGCCTGGCGTTGTCGGCACAGGGCGTCGAGTCGGTCGCGCTCGACCACCACCTGCGCTTCATGCCGGTGCCGGGTCAGACCGACATAGACTTCGCGCGCGTCGGTGCCGGCCCCGAGGTACACCACCGCCGCGGAACAGGTCCGGCCCTGCGCTGCATAAGCTGTACCAGCGTAAGCGTGTACAACTTTGGGGTGTGTCGGCCGACTGCCGAACCGGGGGGTACGCCGCAACTCGTCCCACGCTGCCTCGATCACCCGTCCGTCCTCCAACGCCAGGCGCAGACGCGCACTCCCATCCGGCTCCGCCGCGATCGCCTCGACCCGGGCGCGGGTACCGTTGCGCAGGCCGAGGTGCGGCAGACTCTCGCCGAACCGGAGGTGATCGCCGAGCGCGAGTGCGAGCGGTACCAGCCGATCCTCGCGGTCGCGCGACGATGGGGTGATCAAGTCGGGGCCGAGCCGGCCCTCCGCCCGCAGCGCCGCCCGCGCCCGGGCGTTCAGCGCCGTCGCGTCGGCGTTGCGCCGTGTGACGATGAGCACGTCGTCGCCGTAGCGTGCGCGCTGCTCGGTCCACGCCGCGATCACGCGCGTCTGTGCCGCCTCGGCGCCCGCGACCAGCTCGACCCGATGCTCGGCCGCGTAGGCGCGCAGGCCCGCCTCGGCGTCGCCGCGCGCCATCACCACCGAGGCGGCGCGCTGCCAGTCCACCGTCTGACGGCGCACCTCGCCGAGCACCGCCGAGCGCCCGACTATCTCGGCCACCGCCCGCAAGGCGCTGGCGCCCGCGACCGAGGCGAGTTGCCGTCGATCGCCGATCAGCACGACCTTCGCCCCGGACGCCTGCGCCGCGCTCAACACCGCCTCCAGATCGCGGGTCGACACCATCCCGGCCTCGTCGACCAGCACAAGGGTGTCGCGGTCGAGCGCCGCGGCGTCGACCTGGGGCACGGCATCCGACCTCACCGTCTTGGCGTGGTCGTGGCGCCAGCGCGCGATCGCCTGCGCCGGGATCCCGGTCGAGCGTCCGAGTTCATCGGCCGCGACCCAGGATGGCGCCAGGCCGATCACGCGCATCCCGGAGGCGTGCGCGGCGGTGACGAGGACCGCGGCCGTCGTGGTCTTGCCGGTGCCGGCTCCGGCCTGGAGCAGCGACACCCCATCCGAGCCGGCTGCGTGGCGCACGGCTTCGGCCTGTTCCGCGCTGAGGCGACCGTCCCGGACCAAGGTCGTCGACACCGCCTCGAGAGCGATCCAGCTCCGTTCCAGCGGGCGATCGGCGGCGCGCAGCATCGCCGCCTCGCATGCGGCGATGCCCGGGCTGGTCCAGCACGCGCTCGCCCCCGGCACCATCTCGGCGGCCGCCAGCGGCAGCAGCGTGCCGTCCCGCTCCATGCTGGCGAGTTCCGCATCGACCACCCCGACGCCAAGGCCCTGCACGCCCGCGATCTCCAGGGCACGCTGGAGCAGATCCCTGCGAGTCACGACGCTCTCGTGCCGGAACAGGTCCGAGGCGGCGCACGCCACCGGGCCGTCGCCGGGGATCTCGGGCGAATCGAACGGTGTATCGCGTTCTGCCGCGCGTGCGGCCGAGATCGCGAGGATGGGATCGAGTTCGGGATAGCGCGCAGCCACCCACGGATCGACCGCGCAGGCGGCGAGTTCGTCATGCCAGCGCGCCTCCAGCTCGGGGCCGGTCGGCAGCTCGTCCTTGCCCCGGCGGGTGGCGAGAGCGGCGACCTCGCGCTGGGCGGAGGTGGCCCCGGCGCCGGCATAGGCGAGGATCTGCTCCGCGCGTTTGGAGAAGGCCGCCAGCAGCGCCTCGGGCGGTCCGGCAACCTCCCACTGCCCGCGTCCGGCCTCGCGGTAGCGCAGTCCGAACCGTTCCCGCAGGTCCTCCGCCAGGGCTGCGCGGTACGCGGCACCGACCGCGAGCTGATAAGTGTAGAATTGTTCAACCTCGATGGTCAAATGCGTCTGAGATTTGTACCGCCCAGCACCTGCGTTCTTTGGTGCTCCTGCGACATTTATAAAAACACAGTGGGTATGAATATTTGGATCACCTTCCCGGGTCGTATAATGGTCGAAGCGACCGACGATCACATCGCTCGGCCGGTGCCGATCGACACCGCCCGCACCGGTCCGAACCGTGACCAGCCCCTCCGCCGCCACGAAGGCGAGTGCGCGCTCGACCGCGGCGCGGTGGGCCGCCTCGATCGCCGCACGTTGCTCGGGCGTTCCCGCCATCCACAGCACGGAGACGGACTTGCCCGGGGTCAGGGTGCAGTCCTGACCGGCCCAGTGACCCGCGCCGGCGCCGCGCACCAGCGGCTTGCCGGTGCCGGGATGATATCCGGCGCAGAGATCGCGGAACGAGGCGGCGTCGATCGCCGCGCCGTGGCGCACGACCGTCCCGCCGCTGCTCCACCACACGCCATCGCCATCCTTGGCATAATACTCGTCGCGCCGGTCCGGGCGCGCCTCACGCTGGCTATCGTTGGTGTAGTACAGCCCGGCCTCGGGGCCGGCCCCGAGCCGGTGCAGCGAGGCGGTCATCCCACCAGATCCGCCGTCGCATCGCGATCCCCGCCGTTCTGCCGGTAGCGACAGACCTTGGTCAGATCGATGCCCCCTGAAGGCGCGCCGAGTTCGCCTACGGCCTGAGCCATGTCGAGGATGGCGGCGTCGATCCGTTCCGCGCGCTCGATCAGCACCCGGTGGCGGATCGCGACCTCAAGGTGCTGGGCCACGCACTCGGCCGCCAGCTCTTCGGCAGACCATCCCTGATCGGCTGCCAAGGTGCTCAGACGGGCGGCGAGGGCGGCATCCAAAATGAGGGTGAACTTGATTTGGTCAGCCATCGGCGTACCTGCTGCGCGCGGAGCGAGGTCAGACGCCTGACACTTTCCGGGCCAATCGGCGAGGCGGTCGAGCCGCCTTGGTTAACGCGTCATCACTTCAGTGCGTGTGGTGTGATACCTCCATTGTTGCCGTACAGCTTGCCGTATCGTTGCCGTCCTATGCCGTGACCGTGTCGCCCTCTGCCGCAGTATCCCGTCTGCTGCCGTAGCCTAACGGGAGGTTGCCGCATCGAACGGGATCCGAACGGTATCCTGCACGGGTCCGCAAAGAGGCGCGGGCTACACCATCGGTATGGCCCAGCCCCCCCGCCTCGATCTACGCCGTCTCGCGCGAGACGCTGCCTCAACCCCTAATGCTCAGCGCGGGGCTCTAGCGCCGGGCGGGCGGCCTGCCACCGGCTTAATGCAGGCGGTGCGCGACAATCTCGACGAGCTGCTGGCCCTCAAGGCCAAGGGCCGCACCTGGGCCGCCATCGCCGCAGGGATGACCGCGCAGGGCTTCGCTACCGCCGATGGTCGGGCGATTACCGAGCGCAACCTTACTGGCGTCGTGGCTAGCGTGCGCCGCCAAACGCGGCGCTCGGCTGCCAAAGAGGCAGGACGTCGGGATCGAGGCGATATCAGGAACGAAGTCTCCCCGACTGCTACCTTGGGCTCTGCCCCTTCGCCTGCAACGGCGAATTCGGCCCGTCAACGCCCGAGCTTATCACCTGATCTCGTGAGGGAAGCCGCAACGTCTTTGCCTCCACGACCCGCCGAAGACGAGCGTCGCCGCGCCGCCCTCGCCCGCGCCCAATCCCTGCTCAAGAAGGACTGACCCATGGCCCGCGCCCCATCTACGCCCCCTGCTGCTTCCGGCCGCAGCGCAATCGCACCAGCGGGCGCGCGCCTTCTGTGTGTCGTTCAGGAGACCGGCGGTGTCGGCAAGAGCACAGTCGCCCGCGCGCTCGCCGAGGCGGTCGAAGACGCCCCCGTTTACGAGATCGAATCGAGCACGCGCTTGCTGGAGCTCGGCGAGCGCGTGCGGCACTTCCCGATCCGTGCCGACAGCGCTGAACTGATGAAGACCGGCGGCGAAGCGGCGATGGTCGAGTTTAACCCGGTGATCAACGCGCTCGTACGCGAGACGCGGCCGGCCATCGTCGATATCGGCGCCAATGGGGCTGCCCCATTCCTGGCCGCCGTCGGGCGAGCCGCCGGTCTGTTCGCCCGACGCGGCCGCGGGCTCGGTGTGCTCTTCGTGGCTGCCGCCCCTGAGAGCGCCTACGATAGCCTTGAGACACTGACTGCTCTGGCGCAGCCTTGGGCGGCGAAGCAGTTCGTCGTGGCCAACGAGTACCGCGACACGGTCGACATCGACCGGGTCCGGCAACTCGTGCCGGGAGCAAGCGTGACACGACTCCCACGGTTCTCCTTCGCGGCTGGCGTGCGCCCAGTGGTCGATCCGCTCGGCCTCGCGCTGATCCCGCAGCTCGACGAGGAGAAGCTGGCCGAGCAGCTACGCGACAAGGGCGGCGAGCCGGACTATGCGCTCGCTGCGACCACGGTCGGCGTTCTCGCCGAGTTCCGCCTGGAGGCGATGCGCGCGGTAAGGGAGTCGGCCGAGTGGCTGATCGGGTGAGCGATGCCCTGCGGCGGCTGCGCGAGCGGTTCGGTGAAGCCGAGGCACAGGTTGATGCCACGCAGGCGCGCGCCCGCGAGGCGAGCGCCCGCCGATTGCGGGAGATCCTCGCGAGTCCAGCGGCGGCGCGGGTGGCGGGGCTGCGTGACGCGGTCCTCACGCCGGCTGATCGTGCCGAGCTAGAACGAGCCGTGGCCGAGGCGCTGCCGCGCCGGCGCCTGCGCGCGCGTAATCGCCTCGGCGGCGCAGTGCGCCGGATGCTACGCCATGCGCGCTACCGCCGCCGCGGCCTGATCGGTTTGGTGCTACTCCTCGGCCCGGCGCTCGGCCTGGCGTGGTCAGCTCGGCGCAATACCCTGCAGGACGCCGTACCGGTGCGCCTGACCGGCGACTACAGCATGACCTGGACGCTGGCCGGAGGGCAGGTCCTGCGTAGGGACGAGTTCAAGGGGACCGACCTCGTGTGGTTCCGGCGCGATGGCAAGAGCTACCTACGCCGTTGGTTCGACGCGGCCGGCTACGGCGAGATCCAGATAACGGACGAGGATACCCGGAAGGCCATCACCGAGCGCCCTTAGGCGGCAACCGTTCCGGCGATCGCGTCCGCCAGCCCATCGAATCGAACATCATCATGACGCGTCTTGCGGATCTGCAGCGCGCGTTTGGGATGCAGCGGACAGTTGGGGAACACGACGAGGTCTGTCAGCGGCAGAGCTGAGAGCGCCTCGGCGGACTTCAGTCGCGCAGGCTTCGCGGTCTTAGTGACCGTCGTGCGACCGGGCTTGCCGTCCTGGGCTTGCTCGACCGTGCGGCTCTCCTCCAGCAAAGTATAGTCACCCATCGCCAGCGACCAGTGCTCGCGCTCCTGCGGATCGACGAGCGCCGGATCGGACAGTGTCACAACCTCGGCCGTGGCCAGCATCGTGCGCGCATCGGCCTCACCGTACAGGCCCTTCAACTGGGACCTGTCCTGCCAGAAGCTCCACAGGCTGGCGTTGTATCCGGGCAACTCGCCCGAGGCTACGACGATCTCCTCGAACCGGCCGAGAACCCTGGCCTCGTCGATGAACACGACCAGGCGCTCACTCGGTCTATTGCGGCGCACGCTCGTGAACAGCTCAGTTAGCAGCCAGCGAATGAATGGGGACAGGCCGCGCATGTCCTCGGTCGGCAGGGTGATGAATAGATCGACCTCACCCCGGCACAAGGCGGCAAGGTCGAGGCTGTTTGTCTCGGTAAGCCGTTGCAGGCGAGGGTCGTCGCACCACTGGAACGCCTGAGCAGCGGTGGAAAGGATTGGATCGCGGGTCTTGGGGTCCGAATCCAGCAGCGCGGCCGTTTTCCGCGCCGGATCGGCCGGCACGGCCTGCAGCGCTTGTGCGAACAGATTGATGTCGGCGATGTACTGAGAGACCCGCCGGGCGGTCGGCTGACCCTCGGCCCGCGCGGCGAGAAAACCGGCGACAATCACGTCGGCGGCCCGGTTCTGGAAGTACTGTCCGTCACCGCCCACCGTGTCCGGCAAAAGCGCCCGAGCGAGGCGCTGGAGATAGAGGATGTCATCGGGATCAAGGGCCAGCAGCGGGTTCCATGTATCGGTACCTCCGACGATCCCCTTCGGATCGAGGCAAACGACGCGGCGCCCGAGTTCACGCCGGCGCCGCGCGGTGGCGGTGTAGGCTTCACCCTTCGGATCGATCACCACCACGGGTCCGCACCACGCACTCGCCTCGGGCGCGAGCAGGTTTGGAATGAGCAAGCCGCTGGTCTTCCCGCTCCGGGGTGGGGCGATCGAGACGAGATTGCCCTTCACGGAGAAGCGGATGGTGCGCCCGGTCACCGGATCGGTACCGAGCTCCAGGCCGGCGCGCATACGGGTGCGCTCCGCCACACTCGGCCAGCGGGCGCCGCCATAGGTGTCATTGGGGTCTCGCTGCGGCCCCTTCAGCTTGGGGGTGCCGACCCAGCCGGCCACACCGCCGCCGACCAAGGTGATGATCAGCGCCTGCATGAACCCGCCGCCGGCCAGAGCCGGCGCTCGCCCGTTGAACATGGTTCGGTAGGTGTCGACGACGTGCACGCCGTATGAGGATACGGCCGCCTGAAGGAAAGCCTCTGGTACCTCGGCGACACCCGGCCACAACCGTAGATCAGTCCCGTGTTCGGCGATGCAGGCCAGTGGATACCCAATCACCACGATCGCCACGAGTAGCACGAAACCCAGGATCAGCCTGACCATTGTGATAAGCTCTCAGCGGTATGGCCTTCTGAACCTCCACGAAACGCGCGCTGCATAGTCGCGGCCAGAAGGATGAGACTCGATGATTGGAGGCTTAGAAGCTTCGAACGCGATCATGGCTCATGGTCTCTCGGTCGTTCAATGCCGAGGATCATCGACCCGGCAAAATCAGTTCGATCCGGGGCACTGAGCACTCACGGCCTATTTGATCTCACTATCTAATCGCGCCTGCAGTTTGTCGCGATGCGATTGCCAAGCATTTTCCATTATTTCATCTATTATATTACCATAACGTCCAATGAGATATTCCAACTCATCTGAATTCTGCTTAGCTATTCCAGTATCTTTTAGTACAAAATGAAATTCTTCAATTCTAATTCGTCGCGGCATACGATCGATATCGTTGATGTTCTCCTGTTCAGCGCGATGTCTTGAGTCGGCATACTCCTTGCCGGTCTTCTCGTTATCATCAACCGCGGCTGTGTTTTCAATCCGATAAGCCGATAATGGCTTCCTCGAAAAGCGCCGGCCGGTCATCACCTTTACGGCTTCGGCGACGAACTGGCCGAGTCGTGACTTTGCTTCGGCGTCGGTAAGATTGTGATAGGGCATTGAAAACTCTTTGTTTAAACAGAAGATGTGTTGGCGGGTAGGTCCCGTTGAACGCAAGCCAAATGCAGGCGCCACGATGCTTTAGCAGCGCCATGTAAACAAAACCTCTGAGTGATGCGAACAGCTTTCGAAATGTCGTCGGCACTCGATAAAGCCTGCCATACTCGGACGATGCAGGCACGCCGCACGCACGAGAAGGTCAAGCGCTGGAGCGCTGGAGGCTTAAGACGATGATGGATGCCATGAGGAACAATATGGCAGTGCGGGTCTGGCGACGAAAGTATTTCCAGGGAGCCCGGACGGTAGCCTCGTACGGAAGGTCGAGTGACCGGTCGTCTCACTCGATCAAGGCCAGGGTCTCGCTCTGATCTCCTTCGCCATCCGGACGGCGACGTCGGTTTACCGAAGACGGAGCCGGCGCGTTGGACGGATCCGGGTCAGCCCGAACAGACGACCAAAAGATCTACGTCGATGGTTTGTCGGAGGTAGGCCGAGGCCGAGCCAAGGACCATGGCTTGGTCATCGGTAATGGCCGAGCGCATGACGCCGGGTTGCACGATGATGATTTCCATCTCGACCGCCTTCATGCGGGCGGCCCTGGAGAGATCCGAGAGCCTTTGCATCGAGCCCTTCACGAAGCGCGAACGGGTCGTGTTGCCGTTGCCGGAGAGTTTCGAGCGCGAGATCATGTGCCGATACAGGCGCTCGAAGTTGCCGCGCCAGGCCGCGGAGCGGATCGCCTGGGAAGAGACTTCCACGACGTCCTTGATGCGCTCTCCCGGATCGGGCTTGCCGGAAAATTTGCAATGCACCAGGACGAGGCGGATGAGTTCCTCGGTCTCCTTCAGGCAGATAAGGTCCGCAGCCTCCCCCGCATCGTCGTCGTTGAAGACGACCTGAAAACCCTCGGCCACGTAATGCGCGCCGACGCGTGACTGGATCGAGCGTGGCCTCTCGACTCCCTTCTTCCAGGTCGACTCGACGTGGATGTCGACGTCCTTCCAGTCCCAAGGTTGAAGCTGTCGGTCCTCGATCCGGGCGGGGGCGGCATTGGTTTGTTCATACAGGAGATCGCCTTCGAGCTCCTTGAGGCTGACGTATCGGACGACCAGGGGATAGTCGTAGAGATAGTCGACCAGCGCCGTGCCGAAGCGGCCTTGCTTGAGCCGAAGATGTCCGGCGCCGGTGAAGCAGTAGCCTTTCTCGGCGTCGAGTTCCAAGGCGATGCTGTCGTTGAGTTCCCCGCCGGCGGAGACGAGGCGGAAGGCGATCCGCTCCGGCGTCGATGCGTCCGGCTCGTGCTCCCACTCGCAATAGGCCATCGGCACCTCGATGCCGTTCTTCACGATGAGGATGCGCTCATCGGATGTCTTCAGCGTCTCGGCGGGCCATTCGACCGAGAGGACCTGCTCGGCAGGGAAAGCTCCCTTCACGACCGTGGGGACGAGCAGGTTCTGGATGATGTTGTCGACGTTGATGTTTGGGTCGAGGAGCTTCCTTCCGACCGGTCGGCACCACCTCACCCATTGCGGGATGGTGCCCTGCGCCTTGGACCAGACCCGGCCCTTGGCCGAACAGCCGGGCGATACCACAGCGCCGCCCTCCCAACCCCTGCCGTCGAGGTTCGACTTGGTTGCCCCGGTCGTTTCCGTCAGGGTCAAGGCGGATCGCACCTCGGCGCCGGTGTACATGGCGAAGCTCATGTTCCGCCGCCCGTGCTTTCGCAGGCCGATGTTGTTGAAGATCAACCTGTTGATGCCGCCGAGCGAGCGGAAGATATGGTCGCCCGAGATCCGGACGGTCGCCCCGACGGCGGTGGCCAACCCCTCGTGCATGCTGCTCTTGTCGGACGAGTTCAGGTGGAGAAGGCCCGTCTCCTCGTCGTGATACAGGACGAAGAGGTTCCATTGGCGATCCGCCAGCTTCTTGCTCCTGGTCCAGCGGACGCGCTCTTCCGTTCTCGTGACGAAGAACAGCAGCGAGGATGCCGGATTGTACCAAGCCGCGTGGACATAGGTCTTGTCCGGAATGCCTTCATGGAAGGATTTCGGGCTGAACGTTTCGCACCTGTAGGCGATGGTGCTGAATTTCGGTTTCAGGAGGGTCTTCGAGATCCGGAAGCCGTCGAGGTTCTCCTCCGGGATGAGGGTATCCGAGTTGCGGAGGAACTCGATCAGCTCCGCGTGCTCCCGAGCCGCATTGGAACTCGCCTCGCTCAGCAACTGGTTCCAATCGGCGCTCTCGCTGTAGAGGCGTTCGAGCTTCGAGGAGACCCTGGGATCGGCGATGTTGGCGATGACGGTGGCATCGCCGATGCGCTCGCCCAAGCTGCGGGTGAAGCGGCCCGTGAACTGTAGCAGGACCGGAAGGCTCTTGTGCAGGTCGTGGAGCACGGCGACTTTAAGTTCCGGCAGGTCGAAGCCCTCGCCGAGCATGTTGACGCAAATGACGATGCGGCTCGCCCCGGAACGGAGGGTGGCGAGGTGGCGGTCGATCTCGGGTCGCGCCATCTCGGAATGAACCAGGATGGGCTTCATCTCGGGCGCGAGGCGCCGGTACAGGGCGACGAGATCGTCGCCCCTCGGGATGCGGGCGCACCTGGCCATGAGGAGGTGGTTTCGTCCTGCCGCAAGGTCGGCTCGCAGCGCCGTCAGCGCCTCGGCGGCCATCTCCGCGTCGGCCTTCTCGGGGTCAACCTGAAACACCGACAGGAATCGGATCGGCTTGAAATATCCGTCCTTCTGGGCGGCCGAGAGCGGGTAGTTGAAGATCACGCGGCCATCGACGAGCTTGCCGTCCTGCCGGAACGGCGTGGCGGTGAACTGGACGATGCGGTGATTCGCGAAATGGCTTCGGAAGGCGCTCCACGTGTCGGACGCGACGTGATGGGCTTCGTCGACGAACAGGGAGTTCGTCATCGCGGCGATATCCGGGAAGAGCGGTCGCGTCGCGGCTCCCGTCATCGACGCCATGACGCCGATCACGACGTTGCAGCCGCGCAGCAGTTCGAGGTCCTCCTTAGAAGACGGTTCGCGCGTGATGACGGCGACAACGGGGTTATGGGTATCCTGGCCGATCAGGCCGAGCGTCCTCAGCAATCCGAGGCTCTCGAACTTCCGAGCGGTCTGCCACCGAAGGGCATTCGAGGGGACGCCCACAAGCGTCGGACCGCGCCGGTAGTTCACGACGGTGCAGAGCATCGTCTCGGTCTTGCCGGTACCTGTCGGCATGACGACGGTCGCCGGCTCCATGGCGAAGACGCTCCAGTGCATGCCGATCGCGTGCAGTGCGCCGATCTGGGGCGGCCGGAGACCCTCGTCTCCCTTCGCCACTCGGTTGTCCGCATCGGCGACCTCGGTCTTGAAGCGGAATGCGTCGCGCCACGAAGCCTCGATGTCTAGGGCGACGGACTCGGGAGCATCTGCGAAATGGGCGCTAAATTCGGCCAGACGCCGGTGCCACTGCCAGCGAGCTGGGCGGTCCGGTTGTTCCTGAAGCAGCACCCCGGTGACATCAGGGGGCACGGTCGATAGGCGCTTATCGGCGACGACCACCACCTCGCCGTCCGTCAGGTGGTGCAGGACCACGTCCCGCTTCGATGAGATCCGGAGGCTGGAAACACGCTCCACCGCTCGCTCGGACGCAGGGACGAGGAGACAGAACCTTCGACCGATGCGCCTTGTTTCCTCGAAGCGGACGGCAGGCAAATGCAGCTTAAGTGCGCCCGGGTTGCGAGAGTCTCCGCCATCGGCATCACCGGCGACCGGTTTGCCTGGCGTAACGTGTTCTTCGAGGGACATCTTCGCTTCCCGAATTCACGAGCGCCGCCGTCACCCGGCAACGCGCTTGCTTGGCGATGGCCTGCCCTTGGCTTTTCCAGCGTCTCGCCCGCCCTTCAATTCCCACGACGAGGTGCGCTTGCCTGGAAGCGGCGCCCTCTTGCTTCCTGTTGGACGTCGCGGCGCGCGAATTGGCCCTGACAATCTCGTTCATGACCGCGCGCGCCACGAAGGCCCTGCGTGATGTCGTCGAAGGCGTCGTCCCCCCTTGCCGGCCGCTGACCAAGCGGCCCTCGCGCGGCAACACCTTGCGCTCGGAGGCGTCCGTCGCCTTCCAGTCGCAGGGGCGCACAATCACGACGACGACCCGAATCGCGGAGCGGGCACGGCGGCCCATCGCTTGCTTGTACTTCAATTGGTACCCGCGGCTATGCAGGTATTTGGGGCTCATCAGCGCTACGAAAACGTGCGCAGCCCATTGCGTGCGCGAAAGCTTGGTATCGAGCCAGTCTCCGACATAAATGTCACCGACGAAGCAGGTCTTGATCTGATGGCTTTTCAATTGCTCGGGATGGATCTGAAGCTTTGACTGTGTGGCGGCATTGGCGCAGCAGTACGATACGAAGATCCGAACCCAGGGCTTTTTCGCACTTAGGGTCGGCAGGAGCACCTTCAGAGGGGCGGAGGCGCGCGAAGGCCCGACCGCCTTTTTGGCACGCCATCTCACCTTGCCGGTCCTGGCCGCTATTCCCGACGTCACGACAGCCCCCCCGAGTACGGCGGCCAAGCTCAAATTCAAACCACGCGAGCTCGTTTTGTTCCCTTCGTTTAGCTCTCGCGCCTCTCATGGACCGAGTTTCTCGTCGCGGCCAATAGAGCCGTCACGAAGTCCTGCTCCGAAGCGGAATAGAGGCTTTCGCTCATCGTCGGTCGAAGCTCAATGCCCAGGCAAACTCCTCTGATTGTCAAACGGCGTTGAATTTTGACCATGGATCGGAGTGGGCCCCTGACGCTGGGCGGATTAGGCTGGCCTGATTGACCGGTTTGCTGCGTCTTCGGACGACAAAGACCATGTCCCGACATAGCTCCCACAGCATCGCGTTTAAGCGTCAGGTCGTACAGGTGTACCCGTCTGGCGAGTCGCTGCACGGCTTGGCCAAGCGCCATGACCTCTCGCGCGACCTCGTGCGTGTCTGGGTGCGGAAGGACTAGATTGGCGCGCTCGATGACGATGCGGCTACTGCCGACACGATCCAGGTGCCAGTGGGGGTTGAGTACTCCCTGATTGTGGGCGTCGAAAATGCACAGGGCACCGCTTCCGCTTTTGGCAATCTGACTCTCAAAGGCGAACCTCAGACGGACACATTCGGTCGTTCTTGCCATGCTGACCAAGCCGAACTGACGTTCGTAATTTTGAGCCAACGACGAGTTGCCCGTTGTCGCACATCCATGTACAACAACGCAGCTGTAACGCTGTTTAGTGCCGGCACATCAGCGAATTACGCGGGCTGTTGCTTAGATGAGGATCTCGGCTACTGACCTGAACCTCGTACCGCGCCGAGAAAAACCCATTCGAGCTTCTGGATTGACCGTCGCAAGAGTTTGATGTCGACAGGCTTGGGTTGCCGCTTAGCCCCATACCTCCCGGTCGTACCCGGGTCCGAATGGCCCATCAGAGCCTGCTTCACCTCGATACTGGTCTTGGCGCGATCGAGGGCGTCCTTAAATGCGTGCCTGAAAGAGTACAGTGACTTCTGCTCGCCCTCAATGCGGATTGTTGTCTTCGAAAAATCACTCCAAAAAGCAGAAAAATAATTCGACGTCAGAGAGACGTCGCCAGACCGATCTTCAACTGCCTTCCAGAGCGTGCGCCAGCCGTTTGTCTTGGCCACCTCCACAAGCTCTAGCAGCCCAAGCGTGATGAGCTCCGACCGCACCGGAACATAGCGCTCACGCGAAAATGCCTTGATGGCCCGCCCGCCCGCGGTGGTGACGCGAAAGCAGAGGACGTCGGCATCGGGGTGCTTACAGACCGTGTCGGGCCCGAGCTGCAGGATCTCCGACGAGATCAGGCCGTGTGTGCAGGAGATCAGAGGCAGCCAGAACTGCAGCTCGCCGCAGGCCTTCGCCCGCGTGAGCCGCTCGCCTGATCGGAAGATGGGATGCGCGAAGATCCGTTCCAGCTCCTCCCGCGAGTACGAGTCGCGCTGGTCCTCGTCCTCGGGAACGTCGATGTAGATCCCGCCCTCGATGGCGCGACCGACCCAGCCCTTGCCGGCGGCGGTCGCGACCATCGTCGTGATGAACCCGACCTTTTTGTTGACCGTCGCGACCTTGTAGCCGGCGTGGTCGGTGAGGTGATCGCGGAAGCGGATGACGTGATTGCGCTCGACGAGGCCCACGTCCGAAATCCTGCTCAGATCCTCGAAGCGCTTGATGGTCGCCCGCATGTCGTTGACGAGGTGGCCGTCGACCTTTTTCTTGAGACGAACCCGATCCTTGATCCACTCTTCGATGCAGTCGTCGAGCGACTTACCGCAGCCGCGTGCCGCGTCGGACACGGTAGCTACGACGGCCGCGGCCTGAATCGCCTCCGGCTGCCGGCGCCACGGGCCGATGATCGTATCCGGGTGTGGATGCGCGACGCGCTGTCCACCCTCGCGCGCGAACACCACGTTCAGGGCTTCGAGCTCTGCCGTGAGACAGGCCCGCATAGTCTGCTCGTGATAGGGAGAGGCCAGTGAGATCGTGATGCCGAGGCGCCGGGCGTAGCTCTGAAGGTAGCCGGCCCGCTCGCGGCCATACTCAGCGACGCCCAGCACGAGCAGGCGCTTCCTCAACGCAATCCGCTCCTTGATCGCCGCGGCATCAAGCCACACGGCCTGGGGAGATGCCCCCTCTCCCACGAAGTCGCGACCGCGCATGGTTTTCGCCCGCAGCTGCAGGTCTTCGTCGAGCCAGGTCGCCTTCAGCCACGCGACGAAGGCCTCCCAATCCGGCCAGGTCCAGCCATCGTGCTGGGCGGGTGTGACCTCGAAGCCGAGTTTGAGCCTCGCCTTTGTAAACTGCTCCTCGACCTCACGGTCGATCTGGGCGGCCCTGAGGCGTGCCTCCGTAGGCAAGCGGGTCTTGAGCG
Organism: Methylobacterium sp. D54C; assembly: GCF_053345595.1. NCBI lineage: Bacteria > Pseudomonadati > Pseudomonadota > Alphaproteobacteria > Hyphomicrobiales > Methylobacteriaceae > Methylobacterium > Methylobacterium sp. D54C. The sequence goes on along the minus strand of NZ_JBKFAK010000027.1, from coordinate 3,689 downwards.
AGCGCTGGATGCGGGTGGTGGCGAAGGCGGCGGCGACGTCATCGGGGATGCGGCGCACGTACTGGAACACGCCGTTGCGGCGGGTCACATGACAAGGGAGGGGCACGCTGTCGTCGTCCATGTTATGCAGCTTGTGATGCATTCCGGCCCAGTTGCAAGCCGGATGGTCGACGATCATTAAGCGTTTGCAGCGACTTAGCTGATTGGTGGTGGGCCCGGCAGGACTCGAACCTGCAACCAGACCGTTATGAGCGGTCGACACTAACCGATGATCTACGAGTTGTTTTTTATGTGACAGCCGACAGAATAGCTCCCGAAATGATTGTATATCGTTGGGGTCATGTCTTTGCGCATTGATTCATGTGTATCGTAGCGACAAACGTCAAGATCTAAAATAATTCTGACGCCAGCCTCCACGATGAATTCCAAACTTCTCAGTTTTGTTCCTTTTGGTAAGCCAAATATGACGAAATAACTATCAGCTAAATCTGATGTGCTAATTATTTTTCCATTCGACTCTAAAACGTTCACGTTCTTTGCGTTAATACTGTAATCTTGGCGCTGATTATCAGAGCCAGGATAGGTAAGAAGGTCGTTTTAGACACTTTCTCTTGAGTGAGAAGCGTAGCTGGAATTGGCTTCGACCAAATAACGCAAATCTGGCTTGTATGATGTCGATGCAAGCGTGTCCAAATAATCATTTTTTGATTTATAGAACGAGAGCCATACTGCAAAATCTTTAAATGGACTGTCGTCTGTCTTTATAGCTTTTGGATCAACATATTGATTGCGGGCCACAGCACTTGCATAAGCCTTGCAAAATCTTTTAGTATCTTCAGAGCATGTGTTTGTGAGCTCTATGTAAAGATTTGGCTTGCCAATCTTAAAGAGCATTCTGTCAAGATTGTTGACCGATTTCTGGCTATTGCTGAGTATGCTCTGTGATACCTCTGTCGATCTTGCTTTATCTGCGGCGTTGCCGTTCTGCTCAAGTAATTGAATGATTGCTCCGACAATCATAGAAGATATAATGCCAGCCAATGAGAAATAACCCCATTTAGTTATCGCTTTCGTATCTTTGTCCTTAAAATCCCCTAGTATTCCTACTATACCAAGGATACCAGTCACAATCCCAGAGCAAATCTTCAAAATTGAAAGCATATCCAGCATACTATTGCCTCAAGTTTGAAAATATGAATTGATCAACTCTGTTAGTGGCATACTTTCTAGTTCGTCATGCCGCCGAAACTTTCCTCAGGCGTACCCCGCAGCCCCTCGCCATTCTCATCGATGAAGATGACGCCGACGGCTCTACCAAAGGCGCAGCAGGAAGCCACCGGCCAGCACACGACGATAAGGGTCACGGCGGACACGGCGATCTTCTACGCCGATCCGGAGAAGCGGTTGGGCCTCCGCCGCTTAGGTCGAGGCCGGAAGGCTACGACCTTCAGGTCCGAAAGGTGCTGGGTCAGGCTGTCGGGCAGCTTAGGCTTCGTCCGCCTCACTTCAGATAGCCCCTCGCCTTCAGGTGCTCGGCTAGAGCCTCGCGAAGCACTTCTGGCCGCGTCGGCTTCGGATCCGGTTGCGCGGCGATCAAAGCGTCTAGGGGGGCCACGTGCTCGGGCTGCACCCGCACCTGGATCTGGATGCCGGTCTGCTTCCCGCGGGTTCTACCCGTGCGCATGTGGTACCATAGTTGACGTGCCTCGCGGCCAGTGGTACCACAATGCCGGTCCGGCGGGAAGGTGGAAGCTCCCGCACCGGACCTAACCCCACCACTCTGTTGAGGAGAGCGGCATGGCTACCCACGCCCATAGCACACGCACGTCCTTATTACGCCTGTCCGGCAGTCAGGGCCTGAGCAAATTTGCTCAGACCGAGCAAAACGCTCGAAGCTTATTAGGCGCGGCGCCCGGCCGGCAGTCGGGCCCCGTCACCCTTGCCATCGCGGCCATGCGCGCCGCGGATCCAGATCTGGATCGACAGCACCTCCGCGAGCTACGTCGCCGGATCGCCGACCGCATCGAGGCGGACATCGCATTATTAGATGATCTCGATGGCGACGCGGACTTTGAGGACGGCGCCGACCTCGAAGCCGAGAACGAGCACGGCGGTGACGTTCAGGATGAGCCGCACGATCCCGAGGAAGACGGCGACGTTCATGAGATCGCTACGGCGGTCGCCGGCTTCGACGGCACCAACTACAGGAGGGCGCGGTCATGAAGGAGCGCAATCCGGCCTTGCACCCCCTCTTGAAGCTGGAGGGCGATATCGCGGATGTGTTCCGCTACGGGCAACTCCTGTCCGTCGTGGCGGGGTGCGAGCACCAAATCGACAACGCGATGCTCAACACCATCGCTACGCCGCTGATGGAAGCCGGCAAGCGGCTGAGCGTCTACTATCGGGAGGCCGTCACTGCGGCGCAGGAGGGTATCCAGTGATGGCCTCCACCCGCCGCGCCGCCCTCGGCGCCATCCTGGCGGCCCCACTGGCCTCTGTGCCCTCGGTCGCCGCTGAAGCCATCCTGCCGGACCATGAGGCCCGGTTTCTCGCCATCGCCCCGCAGTTGGTCGCGATGTTGGACGAGTACGATCGTCTCGCGTCGCACTACAAAGCGGCCTACGAGGCTTGGTCTCAAGCGAGACGAGACTTCGTCATTCCGCAGTGGCCAGAGGCAGAGAAGCTGCCCGAGTGGCGGGCATACATTGTCGCCCGAGAGCCGGCGGACGCTCTCTTTGTTCGTATCGAGGAGCTTTACGACCCAACCGAGGAGTCGGATGCGCAGGCGTTCACGACGCTGCCGGCGATCATGGCGCGTCTCCGCTACGCCCTGACTTTCGAGGAGTGGACCGACGAGGCGATGGCCGATGTGCGCGAGTACCTGCGGAGGCATCCGCTATGCGCCTGATCTACGCCTTCCTCGCGGTCCGGATGCTCCGGCTTGCCCGCTTCGACCTGTTCCGGCACGAGCGGCTGATGGCTGACGCGGATGCAGCTCTCGCCCGTTCACGGGATCGGGTGCGGATCGCCGAGGCCCTGGCCGCTCGGGCTGACCTGCCGCCTCGGGCGCTGCTGCGGTGACCAAGGGTGGGGGATCGGTCCCCCACCTTGCGCTCCGAACAGACCGGAACGCTCGGTTATCTTATGTTCAGTCCGGCGCGAACGGACCGGGGCTGAACGGGGCACAGTCCCTCAACATCCACGCCCGCCCTTCGGGAGGGGGGGCGAACGTCAGGGCGGGCGTGGCGGTCGAGGGAAGGCTCGACGGCCGGGCTGAATGCAAAATGCATGCTCCACACCCACCATTATGGGGGTTTGAGGGGTCCACCAGGCGGCAGGCGTGGAGGTCGACCGGAGTCGACGGACCCCAAATGTAGAACCCGACCGAAGCGTTCGATCACGTTTCTGTGTCCGTGCGCAGCCGGTGCGAACGACAATCGGCCAACGCATCCACGCCCGCCGCGACAGCAGAGGGGCATATCTGCGGACGAGCGTGGGCGGCCAGCAAGACGGTCGTGAACTCGCCGGCAAGTTGAGAGGTAGCCCGGCGGCCTTGCCAAAAGTAAGCGATGTTCCGACCCCATCTTCTGTGGGGCGATCTGACCGGGCAATTTGACGATCCGCACGAGAGGATCGTTTTGTGTCTCGACTTGACCGTAGACTTGAGCCGGAGGGGACGGTCCGGCGTT
>NZ_JBKFAK010000268.1:0-280 GCF_053345595.1 Methylobacterium sp. D54C | reverse complement strand
ACCATCTCGGCCGAGACGCCCGTCGTGGTCGCCGACCACGCGATGATCTCACGGTCGCACGCGTCGATGGCAAACAGCACGCGGACGACCGCACCGTCCCGGCAGCGCAGTTCGAGGTGATCCGAGCGACCCGCTCCACGTTCGAGCGTAACGCCACCACGGTGCCGTCGTGGGTGCGGCCGGGCCGCCGGGCGGTGTGCGGCGCGAGGGTGAGCCCGTTCGCCCGCAGGATGCGCAGCACCCGCTTGGCATTGACGCTCGCTTCGCCGCGCGAGTGCAG
>NZ_JBKFAK010000267.1:0-281 GCF_053345595.1 Methylobacterium sp. D54C | reverse complement strand
CTCTGGAGCGCCCGCCCGGACCTGGCGCTCCGCCTCGCCGCGGAGGGGCGGATCGAGCCGGTGGCGCGGCTGGGCCTGCGGGTGCTGCGCGCGGGCCCGCGGGCCTGCGCGGCCCTGACGGCCAGCGAGATCGGGCGCCTGCTGGCCGCCCCGCACGACGCCGTGCGCACCTTCGCGTTCCGGACCGCCCAGGCGCGTCCCCCCGCCGGGATCGCCGAGCCTGCCGAACTCGCCGCCCTGGTGGCGGCGCTGCTCGCGAGCCCGGAGCCGGAGGCGCGGGC
>NZ_JBKFAK010000266.1:0-281 GCF_053345595.1 Methylobacterium sp. D54C | reverse complement strand
GTGGCGATGATCCCCGAGGTCGCCAACCACCTGGTCGCCTCCGGCGGCAAGCGCCTGCGCCCGATCCTGACTCTGGCCTGCGCCCGGCTCTGCGGCTACGCCGGTGCCACCGACGGCGACGTGGAGCTCGCCGCCAGCGTCGAGTTCATGCACACCGCGACGCTCCTCCACGACGACGTGGTCGACGAGAGCGACATGCGCCGCGGCCGCGTCGCCGCCCGGATCAAGTGGGGCAACAAGGCCTCCGTGCTGGTCGGCGACTTCCTGCTCGGCCAGGCCTT
>NZ_JBKFAK010000265.1:0-281 GCF_053345595.1 Methylobacterium sp. D54C | reverse complement strand
AAGGTGTCGCCGACCGTGAGCGTCTCGGCGAACTCGTCCTCGATCTCGCCGAGCACGCGGCCGGTCTTCGGCAGCACCGTGCCGGGCTTGCCGCGCAGGGTCCGGCCGGGGCGGACCTTCACCCGCGCCGCCTCCACGATGGTGCCGACATTCATCCTGTAGGCCTGGGCGGTGCGGGCGTCGCGCACCCGCCAGAGTCCGTCCGGCCCGCGCAGGATCTTGGCGAAGCGCTCGTACGCGCGCAGCGCGTACCCGCCGGTGGCGACGTAGTCGACCACCTG
>NZ_JBKFAK010000264.1:0-282 GCF_053345595.1 Methylobacterium sp. D54C | reverse complement strand
ATCCAGGCCGATCCCGCCGCGGCCGAGGGCGCAGCCGCGCTCGTGCGCGCGGCCCCCGCGGTCGACATCCTCGTCAACAATCTCGGGATCTACGAGGCCAAGGCCTTCCCGGATATCGCCGACGACGACTGGCACCGCCTGTTCGCGGTCAACGTCGTGTCGGGGGCCCGGCTCGCGCAGGCCTATCTCCCGGGGATGTAGGCGCGCGGCTGGGGGCGCGTCCTGTTCGTCTCGAGCGAGTCCGGGATCGTGCCGCCGCCCGACATGATCCACTACGCCGTG
>NZ_JBKFAK010000263.1:0-282 GCF_053345595.1 Methylobacterium sp. D54C | reverse complement strand
GAGTAGGTGGTGAGCGCGCCGGCGTCGATCTCGATGATCTTGGTGACGATGCGGTTCATGAACTCGCGGTCGTGCGAGGTCATCAGAAAGGCGCCGTCGTAGCCCTTCAGGAACGATTCGAGCCAGATCAGGCTCTCGATGTCGAGGTGGTTGGACGGCTCGTCGAGGAGCATCACGCCCGGGCGCATCAGCAGGATGCGGGCGAGCGCGACGCGCATCTTCCAGCCGCCCGAGAGGGCTCCGACGTCGCCGTCCATCATCTCCTGGCTGAAGCTCAGCCCG
>NZ_JBKFAK010000262.1:0-282 GCF_053345595.1 Methylobacterium sp. D54C | reverse complement strand
AGCCACGCGACCCCGTGTCCCGCGAGCGCCATCGACCGCAGGGCCTCGGCCATCGAGTTCTCGTTCGTGTGGACCGGATAGGTCGCGGGCGCGCCCCCCCGGGCCTGGGCGATGGCGGCGAGCCGGCCCAGGAAGGAGCCGCGGGAATATTGCAGGAGGGGCAGGCGGCCTTCCCGGTCGCGGGGGAGACCCGCCGGCGCCGCCACGGCCACGAGGCTGTCCTGGCCGACGACGAGGCAGGGAAAGCGATCGGGCCCGAGCGGGATCGGGATGCCCGGATGG
>NZ_JBKFAK010000261.1:0-282 GCF_053345595.1 Methylobacterium sp. D54C | reverse complement strand
GATCGCGCCCTGTCCGCGGCCGTGCAGGGCGTGCGCGCCCGCGGCGGCATCGTCGTGGTGATCGCGCACCGGCCGAGCGCGCTGGCGGCGGGCGATCGCATCCTGGTCCTCGGGGACGGGCGCGTGCAGCTGCACGGCCCGCGCGACGAAGTTCTGTCGAAGCTGAACGCCCTGACGCGGCAGACGCCCACGAGGGGCGCATGACGACGGATCGCACGCCTGACGGGCCGGCTACGGATCCGACATACGAGACGCGCCGCTCCTTGCGGCGGCACGGCGCCG
>NZ_JBKFAK010000260.1:0-282 GCF_053345595.1 Methylobacterium sp. D54C | reverse complement strand
CGACCGGCAGCGACAGCGCCGTGTTCCGGGCGAAGCGGTAGTCCCTGGGACAGCGGCGCTTCGCGTAGTCCAGCAGGTCCTGGACGACGTCGAGGCCCAGATACGCGACGCTCGCGGTGCGGGCGAGGTGCACCGCCAGGCGCCCGGAGCCGCATCCGAAATCGACCACCGACTGGCCGTCCCGGAGCCCGAAATGCTGGAGGATCTCGCACTCGATCGCGCCGATGCGGTCGTAGTCGCCGCCCACCGCCACGCTCATCGCCTCGTCCAGGGGCAAGTCGC
>NZ_JBKFAK010000259.1:0-283 GCF_053345595.1 Methylobacterium sp. D54C | reverse complement strand
CAGGGTCAGGAGCGCGTCCATGTCTTCGCCGTCGGCATCGGTGTGGTTGGTGTAGCAGACGTCCACGCCCATCGGCAGGCCGAGCAGCTTGCCGCAGAAGTGGTCCTCCAGCCCGGCGCGGATGATCTGCTTGCCGTCGTAGAGGTACTCGGGACCGATGAAGCCCACGACCGTGTTGACCAGCAGCGGGCCGAACCCCCGCGCCACCGCGTAGGCGCGCGCCTCCATGGTCTGCTGGTCGACGCCCCAGTGGGCGTCGGCCGAGAGGGCCGAGCCCTGGCCG
>NZ_JBKFAK010000026.1:0-67762 GCF_053345595.1 Methylobacterium sp. D54C | reverse complement strand
CCGGATCAGCCGCACAGACTTGGCGCGGGGTGGAGCAGCCCGGTAGCTCGTCAGGCTCATAACCTGAAGGTCACAGGTTCAAATCCTGTCCCCGCAACCAAATCCGACACACAGAACCCGCCGCGCTCAACAGCGCGGCGGGTTCTGCGTTTGTCCGGCCACGGACGGAGCCCGAACGCCCGAGCGAGTTCGCGATCAGGTTGCGCCACTGGCGCACCGTCGGTCCGCCTCCAGACCCTCCGTCGCTCACCGCCGAGGTGCGACCGCCACAAAGCGTCGCTGAGGTTGTCCTATCGGCTTTGAGGTATCGGCCAGCGACGCTCTGCGAATGCACAATCGATGGGCAGAAACGGCCTCGTAAGCTCTATAGCCGGCACCGCATCGCACCTTCGGCTGTAGAGTGCAGGCCGCGTCAGGTCGCAGGGATAATTCGGCAATATCGATTGCGCACAAGCGAGACCCTGACAGGCATTACTCCTTGAGGTTGAGCGATCAAGATCGCTCTTATTACGCTATTTGGGACCGTATACCCCAGTTCCGAATTTAAGACTTGACGCTTCTTGCGAATGCGATTGTATCAGGCGTCCGAATCGCGACGCAGTGCTTGCGTTCTGGCGAGTTTCGTCATCACGAGAAGGCAACGCACGAGACATGGCCCAGTCGAACGGCGGCTCTCTCCGCCTCGTCACGCTCGCCTCCGAGATCGTCTCGGCCTATGTGAGCCACAATCACGTGCAGAGCGCGGATCTGCCCGGCCTCCTCAACGAGGTGCACGCGGCGATTCGGGGGGTCTGCGACGCCGGCCAGAGCCCGCCGATCGCCAAGGCGACCGCGCAGGAGATCCGGCGCTCGATCAATCCGGACTTCCTGATCTCGTTCGAGGACGGGAAGCCCTACAAGACGCTGCGCCGGCACCTCACCCTGCGCGGCCTGACGCCGGAGGCCTACCGCGCCAAGTGGGGCCTCGCCTCGGACTACCCGATGACGGCCCAGAGCTATTCCGAGCAGCGCTCGCAGCTCGCCCGCTCCCTGGGCCTCGGGCAGCCGCGCGCCGCGGCGCCGGAACCCGAAGCCGAGCCCGCGCCGCAGCCCGCCGGGAAGCGGCGGGCGCGCAGCAAGGAAGCCGTCTGACGGCGACACGCCCCGCCTGCGGCGAAGGTGTCGTCGACCTGCCGCAATCGGCCTCGATAGCGTGGGGCCGCACGGTGCGCCTGCCTTGTCTCGGCCTGGACGGCGCGCCCGCCCAGACGCCGGAGCCCTGCATGCTGACCCGCCTCACCCTGCCCGCCCTCGTCGCAGCCCTGCTGGCCGCCAGCCCGGCCGCGGCGCAGATGGCGCGGACGGAGACCCGGGAGCCCGCGAAGGACGGCACCGCGAAGGTCGTGCCGCTGAGCAAGGCTGACGTGCAGCTCTCCTTCGCCCCCGTGGTGAAGCGGGCCGCGCCCTCGGTGGTGAACGTCTACGCCTCCCACGTGGACAAGCGCTCCAGCGCGCGCACCAGCGCCATGGAGGAGTTCATGCGCCGCTTCTTCGGCGAGCCGGAGGGCGGCCGCGGCCCCCGGGGTGACCGGGCGCAGCGCTCCCTGGGCTCGGGCGTGCTGGTCGATGCCGATGGGCTCGTGATCACCAACAACCACGTCATCGACAACATGAACGAGGTGCGGATCGCCCTGGCGGATCGCCGCGAGTTCGAGGCCACGATCGTGATGCGCGATACCCGCACCGACCTCGCGGTGCTCAAGATCAAGGAACCGCCGAAGGGCCTCGTGCCGATGCCGTTCGGCGATGCCGACGCCCTGGAGGTCGGCGACTTCGTGATGGCGATCGGCAACCCGTTCGGCGTCGGCCAGACGGTGACGCAGGGCATCGTCTCGGCGCTGGCGCGCACGCAGGTCGGCTCGGCGGACTATCAGTACTTCATCCAGACCGACGCGGCGATCAACCCGGGCAATTCCGGCGGCGCGCTGGTCGATCTGCGCGGCCAACTCGTCGGCATCAACACCGCGATCTACTCGCAATCCGGCGGGAGCCACGGCATCGGCTTCGCGATCCCGGTGGGCATGGTCAAGGCGGTGGTCGACGCCGCCCGGGACGGGGCGAACGTCGTGCGCCGGCCCTGGCTCGGGGCGCGCATCCAGAGCGTGACGCCCGACATCGCCGACAGCATGGGCCTCGATCACCCGACCGGCGTGCTGGTGGCGAGCCTCCAGCCCAAGAGCCCGGCCGAGGAGGCGGGCCTGAAGCGCGGCGACCTGATCCTCACGGTCGACGGCCAGGAGGTCGCCGATCCGGAGGCCTTCGGCTACCGCTTCGCCCTGAAGGGCGTGCAGGGCCACGCCCGGTTCGGGATCCTCCGCGGCACGACCCGGCAGACGGTCCCGGTCAAGCTCGCCCCGGCGCCCGAGACGCGTCCCCGGGACGCGCTCAAGGTGAAGACCCGCTCGCCGTTCGTCGGCGCGACCCTCGTCAACACCTCGCCGGCGGTGGCCGAGGAGATGCAGGTGGACTTCCCGGCCGAGGGCGTGGCCGTGCAGGCGGTGGACGAGAACTCCATCGCGGCCCGGGTCGGGCTGCAGAAGGGCGACGTGATCGTGGCGGTCAACGGCGTGCCGATGGCGACCACGAAGGATCTCGACCGGGTCACCCGCAACAGCCTCAATTCCTGGGAGGTCGCGATCAACCGCAACGGCGAGATCCTGACCTCGGTGTTCGGCGGCTGATCCCGTCGCGGGGCGCCAGGTCCGTGGCCGTGGGCAAGCCCCGGCTCCCGGCTTGCGCCCCCGGCCGCGCCCGGTGTTGATGCGCGGATGTCCGACCTGTTCGCCTCCGCGGAGACACCCGCCGCGCCGGATCCCGGCCGCCCCCCCGGCGCCGAGGCCGCCCGCCCGCTGGCGGACCGGCTGCGCCCGCAGACCCTCGCCGAGGTCGTCGGCCAGGAACACCTGACCGGGGAGGGCGGGGCGCTCACGCGCCTGCTGCGGGGACGGACGCTCGGCTCGCTGATCTTCTGGGGGCCGCCCGGCACCGGCAAGACCACGGTGGCGCGGCTGCTCGCCCAGGGCACCGACCTGCATTTCGAGCAGATCTCGGCGATCTTCTCCGGCGTGCCCGACCTGCGGAAGGTGTTCGAGGCGGCGCGCAAGCGGCGGGCGACCGGGCAGGGGACCCTGCTGTTCGTCGACGAGATCCACCGGTTCAACCGGGCCCAGCTCGACGCCTTCCTGCCGGTGATGGAGGACGGGACCGTCACGCTGGTGGGCGCGACGACGGAGAACCCGTCCTTCGAGCTGAACGCCGCGCTCCTGTCCCGCGCCCGGGTGCTGCTGTTCCGGGCCCTCGATCCGGGCGCCGTCGCGCGGCTGCTGGTCCGGGCCGAGGCGCTGACGGGCCAAGCCCTGCCGCTCACCGAGGAGGCGCGCGGCGTTCTGGTCCGCATGGCCGACGGCGACGGCCGCGCGGCCCTGACCCTGGCGGAAGAGGTCTGGCGCTCGGCCCGCCCCGGCGAGACCCTCGACGCCGAGGCGCTGCAAGCGATCGTGCAGCGGCGCGCGCCCATCTACGACAAGGCGCAGGAGGGCCACTACAACCTGATCTCGGCGCTCCACAAGACCGTGCGCGGCTCGGATCCGGACGCGGCGCTCTACTATCTCTGCCGGATGCTCGATGCCGGGGAGGACCGGCTGTTCATCGCCCGCCGGCTCGTGCGCATGGCGGTGGAGGATATCGGGCTCGCCGACCCGCAGGCGCTGGTGGTGGCCAACGCCGCCAAGGACGCGTTCGACTTCCTCGGCAGCCCCGAGGGCGAGCTGGCCCTCGCCCAGGCGGCGATCTACCTCGCCTGCGCGCCGAAATCGAACGCCGTCTACGAGGCCTACAAGGCCGCGACGCGGCTGGCCAAGGAGGCGGGCTCCCTGCCGCCGCCGCGGACCATCCTCAACGCGCCGACCAAGCTGATGAAGCGGATCGGCTACGGCGAGGGCTACCGCTACGACCACGACGAGCCCGACGCCTTCTCGGGCCAGGATTACTGGCCCGACGCGCTCGGGCGCCAGCACCTCTACCAGCCGACCGAGCGGGGCTACGAGACCCGGCTCGCCGAGCGCCTCGACCGGTGGGAGGCGCTGCGCAAGGCGCGGCGCGGGGAGGGGTAGGGGGCCCTCACAGATCGAGCGGCGCGTTGTCGATCACCTCCTTCATCACGAAGAAGGTCCGGGTCTGGCGCACCCCCGGCAGGCCGATCAGCGTGGCGCTGTGGAGGCGGTTGAAGTCGGCCATGTCGGAGACCCGGATCTTCAGCATGTAGTCGAAGTCTCCGGCCACGAGGTGGCAGTCGAGGAGCGCGGGGATCGCGCGCACGGCGGCCTCGAACTCCGAGAAACTCTCGGGCGTCGAGCGGTCGAGCACGACGCCGACGAAGACCAGGGTGCCGCGCCCGACCCGCATCGGATCGATCAGCGCCCGGACCGCCCGCACGAACCCGTCCGCGAACAGGCGCTGGATCCGGCGATGGCAGGTGGCCGCACTGGTGCCGACCCGCTCGGCGATCTCGGCATTCGCCATGCGCCCGTCCGTCTGGAGGAGGCGGAGGATCTTCTGGTCGATCCGATCGAGCCCTACGGACATGGACGATTCTTTCGGATGCGGCGCGAAATCCGGAATACTCCCCAGCCAGCCTGGTCAGCAGCGCAAGTCAAGGTCTGTTCATGCTCGAAGATCGAGAGCACCTTTCATCCCGGATCGGGTAGATTCTCCCCGCGCCTCGAAGACGGAGCCGGGCCTCGCGCCGGGCCGTTGCCGAGGCCTCGCTTCGATGCGCCCGGGCGGACCGAGACCGCTGCTGCCCCGGGGCGCCCCGAGACCCGGAGAGACCCGATGCTGGACAAGTTCGAGCGCTATCCCCTGACCTTCGGCCCGACGCCGATCGAGCCGCTCAAGCGCCTGACCGCGCATCTCGGCGGCGAGGTCGAGCTCTACGCCAAGCGCGAGGATTGCAATTCCGGCCTCGCCTACGGCGGCAACAAGCTGCGCAAGCTCGAGTACATCGTGCCGGACGCGATCAAGAGCGGCGCCGACACGCTTGTGTCGATCGGCGGCGTGCAGTCGAATCACACCCGCATGGTCGCGGCGGTGGCCGCCAAGATCGGGATGAAGTGCCGGCTGATCCAGGAGGCCTGGGTGCCCCACGAGGACGCCGTCTACGACCGGGTCGGCAACATCCTCCTGTCGCGGATCATGGGCGCGCAGACGCAGCTCGTGGATGACGGGTTCGACATCGGCATCCGCGATTCGTGGAAGCGCGCGCTCGCCGAGGTCGAGGCCGAGGGCGGCAAGCCCTACGCGATCCCGGCCGGTGCCTCGGTGCACAAGTACGGCGGGCTCGGCTACGTCGGCTTCGCGGAGGAGGTGCGCAAGCAGGAGGCCGAGATGGGCCTGCGCTTCGACTACGTGGTGGTCTGCACGGTGACGGGCTCGACCCATGCCGGCATGTTGGTGGGCTTCTCGGCCGACGGGCGCGCCCGCAACGTCATCGGCATCGACGCTTCCTGCACCCCGGCCCAGACCAAGGCCCAGGTCCTCGACATCGCCCAGAACACCGCCGCCCTGGTCGGCGCGGGCGACATCGTGGCCGACGACGTGGTGCTCAACGAGGATTACGCCTACCCGGTCTACGGCGTGCCCTCCAAGGAGACCGTGGAGGCGATCCGCCTCTCGGCCCGGCTCGAGGGGATGATCACCGACCCGGTCTACGAGGGGAAGTCGATGCAGGGCATGATCGACCTCGTGAAGAAGGGCTTCTTCCCGAAGGGCTCGAAGGTGCTCTACGCCCATCTCGGCGGCGCGCCGGCGCTGAACGGCTACAGCTACACGTTCCGCAACGGCTGAGGCCTTCGGCGGCGCGCCGTCCTTGCGAGCGGAGCGAAGCAATCCAGCAGCGCCACGCTTCCTGACGTGGCGCGACCCTGGGTCACTTCGCTGCGCTCGTGATGACGGAGAGGTGCACCTCAACCGAACCGTTCCAGCGAAACCGAGTGAGGCAGATCGGCCCGATCCCTCACCGCCCTTCGCCCCTCTCATCCTGCGGTGCTGTGCTGCGGGCTCGGAGGGGCTCGGAGGGGCTCGGAGGGGCTCCGGAAGTCTCGCGAGCCCTCGGAGGCTCCTTCGCGGCGGCTTCGCCGCCCCTCGGGATACGGTGATCGGACGGGTCCAGCGACTCCAGCGCGCGGTCCCCTATATGACGGCGCGGGACCCGCACCGGAGAGGGCAGGGATGATCGCACCGGCACGCGCGCTGCTCCTCACGGCCCTGCTCGCCCTGGGCGCGCCCGCTGCGCGCTCCGCCTCGGGACCGGCCGTCGAGGCCGAGAACGGGATGGTGGTCTCGTCCCAGCGCCTCGCCTCGCAGGTGGGTGCCGACATCCTGAGGGCCGGCGGCAACGCCGTCGACGCCGCGGTGGCGGTCGCCTACGCCGAGGCGGTGGTGAACCCCTGCTGCGGCAACATCGGCGGCGGCGGCTTCCTGGTGCTCCACAGCGCCGACGGGCGCAGCCGCTTCATCAATTTCCGCGAGACCGCCCCGGCGGCCGCCACCCGGGACATGTATCTCGACGCTGCCGGCAACGTCGTGAAGGGCGCGAGCCTGCGCGGCTGGAAGGCGGCCGGCGTGCCCGGGACGGTGCTCGGCCTCAACACCGCCCTCGCCGCGTACGGGACCCTGCCGCTGGCGCTGGTGATGGCGCCGGCGATCGCGCTCGCCCGGGACGGGTTCGTGCTGACCCGGGGCGACACCGACATCCTCGAATCCGGCACGAAGCTGTTCGCGGGCCAAGCGAACGTCGCCCGGATCTTCCTGCGCCCGGACGGCAGCCCCTGGCGGCCCGGGGACCGACTGGTCCAGTCCGACCTCGCCCGCACCCTCCAGGCCATCGCCGACCACGGCGCGGACGCGTTCTACAAGGGCGCGATCCCGGAGGCCGTGGAGGCGGCCTCCCGGGCGGGCGGCGGCCTGCTGACGGCCTCCGACTTCGCCGCCTACACGGTGACGCAGTCCGAGCCGCTCACCTGCCGCTACCGGGGCGCCACGATCCTGTCGGCGCCCCCGCCCTCGTCCGGCGGCACCACGCTCTGCGAGATCCTCAGCATCCTCGACGGCTACGACCTGCGGGCCGCCGGGTTCAACTCGGCCCGGACCGTACACCTGATGGTCGAGGCGATGCGGCGCGCCTACGCGGACCGCAACCTGCTGCTCGGCGACCCGGCCTTCGTGGAGAACCCGGTCGACCGGCTGCTGTCGCAGGCCTACGCGGAGACGCTCCGGGCCTCGATCCGCCCGGACCGGGCGACCCCGTCGGCGGAGATCCGTCCGGATCCCGGCCCGGAGCCGCGGGAGCGGCTCGAGACCACCCACATCTCGGTGATGGACAGGGCCGGCAACGCGGTCGCGCTGACCTACACGATCAACGGCTATTTCGGCGCCGGGGTGATCGCCGGCGACACGGGGTTCTTCCTCAACGACGAGATGGACGATTTCACGGTCAAGACCGGGGTGCCGAACCTGTTCGGGCTCGTGCAGGGGACGAAGAACGCGATCCAGCCGGGCAAGCGCCCGCTCTCCTCCATGGCGCCCACGATCGTGCTGCGCGACGGCAAGGTCGCGCTGGTGGCGGGCTCGCCGGGGGGCTCGCGGATCATCACGATCAACGCGCAGACGCTGATCAACGTGCTCGATTTCGGCATGGAGCCGCAGGAGGCGGTGGACGCCCCGCGCATCCATCACCAGTGGCTGCCCGACACGGTCTACGCCGAGCCCTTCGCGCTCTCGGCGGACACCCAGGCCATCCTCAGGGGCATGGGCCACACGATCGTCGAGCAGAGGCCCTGGGGGGCGCAGGAGCTCATCGCGGTCCGGGCCGCGGCGCCCGCCCTGCCGGAGGCCGCGTCGTCGGGCAACGACGCCTCGCGCACGGAGCGGATGCGGCCAGGTCTGCTCTACGGTGCCAACGACAACCGCCGGCCGGCCGGCGCGGCGGTGGGGGAGTAGGGGGCGGGCGGCTTGACGCGGACAACCCCGTCATTCCGGGCACGCCGGCCTCGTCCGGGAGGGCAGGGTGGGGTGGGGCCCGGGACACCCGCCACGAGCGAGACCGGGGGTTCAGCCCTCTCCCGCCTCCCGCGCCACCGCGCGGAACCCGATGTCGCGCCGGCAGAAGCCCTCCGGCCAGTCGATCCGGGCCACCGCCGCGTAGGCGCGGGCCTTGGCGTCCGTGACGCTGCCGCCGAGGGCCGTCACCGCCAGGACCCGGCCGCCATCGGCGAGCAGCTGCCCGCCCTCGGCGCGGGTGCCGGCCTGGAACACGTGGACCCCGTCGCCCTCGGCGGCGTCGACGCCCCGGATCACCGAGCCCCGGACCACGGCGCCCGGATAGCCGGCCGCCGCCATCACCACGGTGAGGGCCGCCCGGTGCGGATCGAATTCCAGGCTCACGCCGGAGAGGTCGCCCTCGCAGGCCGAGAGCAGGGCCGGCACGAGGTCGGAGGCGAGGCGCGGCATCAGCACCTGCGCCTCCGGGTCGCCGAAGCGGGTGTTGTACTCGATCAGCTTGGGGCCGTCGGCGGTCAGCATCAGGCCGGCGTACAGGATGCCGGTGAACGGGCAGCCGCGGGCCCGCATGCCGGCAAGCGTCGGCGCGATGATCTCGGCCATGACCCGGGCCTCGATCTCCGGGGTGACCACCCGGGCCGGGGAATAGGCGCCCATGCCGCCGGTATTGGGCCCCCGGTCCCCGTCGAAGACCCGCTTATGGTCCTGGGCGGTGCCGAGGGAGATCGCCCGCGTGCCGTCGCACAGGGCGAAGAAACTCGCCTCCTCGCCGAACAGGCACTCCTCGACCACGACCTCGGTGCCGGGCTCGGCGAAGAGGCCGGTCAGCGCGTCCTCGGCCTGGTCGACCGTCTCGGCCACGGTGACGCCCTTGCCGGCGGCGAGGCCGTCGGCCTTCACGACGATCGGGGCGCCCTGCTGGCGGACATAGGCCAGCGCCGGCTCCAGGGCCGTGAAGCGCGCGAAGGCGGCGGTCGGGATGTTGCAGGCGGCGCAGAGATCCTTGGTGAAGCCCTTCGAGCCCTCGAGCCGGGCGGCGTCGCGGGTCGGCCCGAAGGCGCGGATCCCGGCGGCCTTCAGGTCGTCCACCATGCCGGCGACGAGGGGCGCCTCGGGCCCGACCACCACGAGGCCGATCGCCTCCGCCGCGCAGAAGGCGGCGACGGCCGCGTGGTCCGTGACCTTGAGGTCCGGCCGGTTGGTCCCGTGGCGGGCCGTGCCGGGATTGCCCGGCGCCGTGAACAGGCGGGTGCAGAGCGGGCTCTGAGCCAGTCGCCAGGCCAGGGCGTGCTCGCGGCCGCCGGAGCCGATCAGCAGGATGTTCATGCGCACGCCACCATGGGCCCAGCTTCTGGGGGAAGCGTGCCCGCGGGAAAAGGTTTTTTTCGGGCTTTCCCCGCTCTGCGCGGATATCCCGGCGGCGCGGAGGCCGATGTCAGCAGCCGGTGCAGACGCTCGTGTTGAGGCCGCCGCCCCGCCGCACGATCCCGTTCCGACCGATATGGCGGCCCCGGTACACGTCCCCGCGGACGCCCCGATAGGGCAGGTAGGGCCCGAAGGAATCGGCCTGGACGTTGCGCTGGAACGTCTGGTTCAGCGTGTTGAAGTCCGAGACCCGCTGCTGGTTGAGCGACCGGATCTGGCCCTGCAGGGCGAATGAGGCGTTGGCGGCATTCGGGTCGTTCTGCTGCACCTGCGCCCAGGCGGAGCCCGCGGGGAGGGCGAGCGCCAGGGCGAGGAGCGCGCGGGACGCGGCACGCATAGGTCCCTCCGTGCGAGAGTCGAGCGGGTTTCGGAAACGCTTGTGCGAGTCGACGCGCCAGGATCGGTCCGGGTTCCCGGGCGCGTCAACCCGGCACAACGGGGGACTTCGTCTCCGGCAGGGCCTCAAGGCGCTCGGGATCCAGCCCGGTATGGGCCTGGACCAGGGGGTGCGGGGTCAGGGCCAGCCACTGCGTCAGGGAGATGTCGGCGTAGCGCGGGCTCTTGAACATCTCCAGGAATGTCAGGGTCGTGTCGCCGGTATTCTCGATGTAGTGCCCCATGGCGAAGGGCACGTAGCCGACGTCGCCGGCCCTGTAGTCGAAGGTGCGGGCCTTCGATTCCGAGCCGAACACCGTCATCCGGCCCTGGCCGGAGAGGTAGTACTGCCACTCGTCGCTGTTCGGGTGCCAGTGCAGCTCGCGCAGCCCCCCGGGCTCGACCTCGACCAGGGCCGCCGCGATCGTCACGGACGCCGGGAACACCGTGGAATCGGTGATGCGCACGCTGCCGCCCCGGGTGCGGACCGGCTCCTGCGCCAGCATGCGGTGGCTGAAGGTCTTCGGCATCGGCCCGGAGCCGCCCATCCTGTCGGCCGCGAGCGGGCCGGGTTTCGGGCCGGGGAAGATGTAGAGCTCCTTCTCGGGGATCCTGGCGAAGGCGCTCTCGGGCAGGCCGAAATTCTTGGCGAGCACGTCCCGGGGCGTGTGGGCCAGCCAGTCGGTGAGCAGGAAGGTGGAATCCTCCGAGAAACCGCCGTCGTCGAAGACGAGCAGGAACTCGCACCCGTCGATCCCGTCGGCGGCGAGTCCCTGGATGGAGTGCGGGATGCCGCCCGGGAAGTACCAGAGGTCGCCCGCGCCGACATCGTCCGCGAAGGTGCGCCCGTCCTGGTCGACCGCGGTGATCCGGGCCTTGCCCTTGATCATGTAGGCCCACTCGGATTCCTTGTGCCAGTGCATCTCGCGGACCGCGCCGGCCTTGAGCCGCATGTTGACCCCGGCCATGGCCTTGGAGACCGGCAGCTCGCGGATCGTGGTCTGGCGCGCCCAGCCGCCCTCCTCCAGCCGCATGTGGCTGTCCGCGAAGGACCATTTCAGGTTCGGCATGGTGCCGTGGTCGGTGGCGGGCGGCGCCAGGGTGAACGGCTCCTCGGCGGCGCGGGGCCGGTTCCGCGGGCCCAGGATGTCGGCGCCCTTGCCGCCGCGCTCGGGGCGGGGCGCGGCCGGCCCGGCGGATTGCGCCGCGGCGGAGGACGCGGCCATCGCGCCGCCGGCGGCTGCGATGACGGCGCGCCTGGAGATCTCGGTCATCGTGGATGGGTCCCTGAGTCCGTGGCAGGGAAACCGGTCGCGTGCTCGGAGGATCCGCGGGCGGGCCGCGCTGTGCGCTGCGGCATCTCGCCCGGAGCCCGCGCGCGGTCTATGCATTGAATACGGCGCATTGAATACGGCGGCGCACGCGTCCCGGCCGGGCGCCGAGGCGGCGGTGCAGGCGCGGCGCGACCCGAGGGCGAGGATGGCGGACCGGGACAGTTCAGCCACGGACGGAACCGTCCCGCCCGCCCGCGGCGGCCGCCGGTGGCTCGCCCTGCTGGCGCTGGCGGGCCTCGGCGTCCTCGGATACCGCCTGTGGCCGGACGCGTCGCGCGCGGCGAGTCCGCCCGCCGCCGAGGCGAAGCCGCCGACCGTGCGGGTCGCCGCCGCGGCCCGGGCCTCCGACACCCTGAGCCTGACCCAGACGGGCACCACCCAGGCGTTCGACATCGCGAACCTCTACCCGCGGGCGACCGGCTACATCGTCGAGCGCAAGGTCGATATCGGCTCGCACGTGAAGGCGGGTGAGCTGCTGTTCCGGATCAGCGCGCCCGACCTCGATCAGCAGCTGGTCCAGGCCCAGTCGCAGGTGCTGCAGCTCCAGGCGGCGCTGATCCAGGCGCGGGCGATGGTGGATCAGGCCGAGGCCAACCGCCACCTCGCCGACGTGACCAACCGGCGGACCTCGACGCTCGCCGGCACCGGGGTCGAGACCCGGCAGAACGCCGACACCTCCCAGGCCGGGGTGCTGGCGCAGACCGCCAACGTCGACGCCGCCAGGGCCGCCGTGAAGGTCGCGGAAGCCAACATCGCCGCCCAGGAGGCGCAGGTCGCCCGGCTCAAGGTCCTGACCGGCTTCGAGGAGATCCGCGCGCCCTTCGACGGGGTGGTGACGGCCCGCAACAACGACGTCGGCGACGCGGTCACGGCGGACACGAATACGGGGGCGCCGCTCCTCACGCTGAACCGGGACGACGTGCTGCGCATGGCGGTGAACGTGCCGCTCTACGCCGCCGACGGGGTCCGCGACGGGCTGGCCGCCTCGGTCGAGGTGGCGCAGATCCCGGGCCGGATCTTCCCCGGTACGGTCTCGCGCTCGTCGACGACGCTGCTCTCGGCCGCGCGCACGCTGGTCACGCAGGTCGACATCCCCAACCCCGACGGGGCGCTGCGGCCGGGACTCTACATCACGATCACGCTGGAGATCCCGCGGGTCTCGCCCGCCGTGACGGTGCCGAACGACGCGCTGATCTTCGACCAGCACGGGACCCGCGTGGCCGTGGTCGAGGCGGCTGGGGACGGGGGGGGCGTGGTGCGGATGCGCCCCGTCACGATCTTCCGCCAGACCCGCACGCTCCTGGAGCTGCGCGACGGTCTGAACGGCGGCGAGCGCGTCGTCGTGGGCCCGGCGGCCTCGCTGCGCGACGGCGACAGGGTCAGCCTGCGTCCGGAGGACCGGGCCGGGGCGTGAGCGGCGGCGCCCGGCAGCCTTGTCCAGCCTTGGGACAGCTACGGCGGCGATAAGCCGTCGGGTATGCGGCGGCGCCGTGGGGGCTCAGCTTCCGGCGCCGCCGTGACCGGCCGGCTCAGGAAGCGGATACCACCGCCGTGGCACTCGGAACGATAGCGCTGTCGATCGCGCTGCTTGGCCTCGCTCTCGCGAGCTTCGGTCTGACACTGGCCCTCGCGGGCGGGTCCTGGTTCTACGTGGCCCTGGGCTTGGGCGTGCTGGTCTCCGGCGTCGAACTGGTCCGGCGACGCCAGAACGGCCTCCGGATCTACGCCCTGGTGCTGGCGGCGGCCTTCGTGTGGACGCTCGGCGAGGTCGGGCTCGACAAGTGGCAATGGATCCCGCGCGGGGCCCTGCTCCTCCTCGTCGGCCTCGTGCTCTGCCTGCCCTCCGTGGTGCGGCGCCTGCGCGACGCGCCCGAACGGCCCTGGAAGCCCGGTCTCGGGAACGGTCCGCTCGCCCTCCGGGTCGTCGTCCTGCTGATCGCGGCCTCGGGCGCCGCGTCCTGGTTCGTCGACCCGGTCGAGACGCGAGGCAGCCTGCCGAAGGTCGCGGGGGCGGGGCCGGCCGCCGTCGATCCGAGCGGCGTTCCCTTTCCGGCCGACGACTGGGTCGCCTATGGCGGCACCAATCTCGGCCAGCGCTACTCGGCGCTGGCGGATATCGGCACCGCCAATGTCCGGGGCCTCGCCGTGGCCTGGGAGCACCATACCGGCGACCTGCGCGGCGACAGCCGGGCGGATCCGAAGGAATTCACCTTCGAGGCCACGCCGATCAAGGTGAACGGGCTGCTCTACCTCTGCACGCCGCACAACATCGTCCAGGCCCTGGAGCCCGAGACCGGCCGGCTGGTCTGGGCCTTCGACCCGAAGATGGCGCGGGACGGCCAGTACCAGCACCAGACCTGCCGCGGCGTATCCTACAACGACTCGGCCGGCTACGCGCCGCCCGCCGAGACCGACGCCGACCGGGCCGCCGCCGTCGCGGCCGCGGTCGCCGAGTGCCCGCGCCGGATCATCGCGGCCTCGGTCGACGCCCGCCTCTACGCGCTGAACGCCGAGACCGGCGCCCCGTGCAGGACCTTCGGGGCGGACGGGTTCGTCGATCTGACGGCGCAGATGCCGAACCTCCGGCGCGCCGCCTATCAGCAGACTTCGGCACCGCTGGTGACCCGGAACCTCATCGTCCTCGGCAGCGCCATCGCCGACAACTACTACGCGGACAACCCCTCGGGCGTGATCCGCGCCTTCGACGTGCGCACCGGCGCGATCGTCTGGAAGTTCGACGCCGGCAAGCCCGACGCGACCGCGCCGCTGCGGCCCGACGAACGCTACGAACCCAACTCGGCGGTGGCCTGGACGCAGTTCTCGGCCGACGAGGCCCTGGGGCTCGTCTACGTGCCGTTCGGCAACCGGGCGCCCGATCAGGTGGGCGTGGCCCGGTCGCGAGAGGACGAGGCCCTCATCGACGCCCTGGCGGCGCTGGATCTGGAGACGGGCACGCTGCGCTGGGCGTTCCGGACCGCGTATCACGACCTGTGGGACCGCGATAACCCGTCCCAGCCGGTCCTCCTGAGCCTGCCGCGGGGCGAGGAGACGGTGCCGGCGATCCTGATCCCCACCAAGGTCGGCAACGTCTGGGTCCTCGACCGCCGCACCGGCGCCCCGGTCCGGCCGGTCTCCGAGGTTCCGGTCTCGACCCGGACCGACATCCCGGGGGAGACGCCGTCCCCGATCCAGCCGATGTCGTCCCTCCGCTTCACG
Organism: Methylobacterium sp. D54C; assembly: GCF_053345595.1. Classification (NCBI taxonomy): domain Bacteria; kingdom Pseudomonadati; phylum Pseudomonadota; class Alphaproteobacteria; order Hyphomicrobiales; family Methylobacteriaceae; genus Methylobacterium; species Methylobacterium sp. D54C. Next base: position 53,315 of record NZ_JBKFAK010000026.1, on the reverse strand, counting down.
CCGGCGCCGCTGACGGAGGCCGGCATGTGGGGCGTCACGCCCTTCGACCAGATCCAGTGCCGCCTCGCCTTCCGGTCGAACCGCTACGACGGCAACCCGTTCACGCCGCCCCAGGCGTCGGAGGGCGCGATCGTCTGGCCCGGCAATATCGGGGTGTTCAACTGGGGGTCGGTGGCGGTCGATCCGGTCCATCACTGGATGATCGCGACGCCGCAATACCTGCCCTACATCTACCGCCTGCTCCCGCGCCCCCCGGGCGAGCCGGAGAGGCGCCTCCTCGGTGCCGATCCCGAGGCGAGCCCGGTCAACGAGAATCTCGGCGGCCCCTACGCGATCTCGATCGCGCACATGCGCTCCGCCCTCGGCATCCCCTGCAGCGCGCCGCCCTGGGGCGTGCGGGTCGGCGTGAATCTCGCCGACGGCACCGTTGCCTGGAAGCGCCGCAATGGCACGGTCGCGGGGCAGAAGGTCGGCGGCCTGGCGGTCCCGCTCCCCCTGGAGATGGGCATGCTGGCCCACGGCGGCACCCTGACCACGGCGGGCGGCGTCGCGTTCACGGCCGCCACGCTCGACGACCGCATCCGCGGCTACGACATGCAGACCGGCGAGGTCCTGTGGACCACGACGTTGCCGGCCGGCGGCCAGGCCACCCCGATGACCTATCGCGGCCGGGACGGCCGGCAGTATGTGGTGATCGCGGCGGGCGGGCACGGCGCCCTCGGCACCACGCCGGGCGATTCGGTCATCGCCTACAGGCTCGAGTGAGCCGTGGCGCCCCGCCCGCCGGAGCGGGCGAGGCGGCTTCGGCGAGGCCCCGGCCTTCCGGCCGGGGCAGGGCGGTCTAGGCCGCGAGACGGGCCCGCGCGTCGGTGCGGGCGAGGCGGGCCAGCAGGTACTCGACCTCGGCCTTCGCCTGCGCGGTCAGCGCCTGCGACGGCTTGCGCTGCGCGTCGGACGCGAAGATCCCCCGGCGCATGAACACGTATTTGCGGACCGCGAGCCCCAGCGGGCCCTGCTGCTGCTCGTAGCGGAGATAGGGGAGGTGGGCGTCGAACAGGTCGTGGGCGGCGTCGCGCTCGCCGGCCCGGCCGAGGCGGACCACGTCGACCAGCATCTCCGGGAAGGCGTAGCCGGTATTGGCCCCGTCGGCGCCGCGCTCGGTCTCGAAATCGAGGAACAGACCGCCGTTGCCGACCAGGATCGAGATGTGGCGCATCGAGCCGTCCGCCTCGAAGCCGCGCAGCGTCGAGATCTTCTCCAGTCCCGGCCAGTCCTCGTGCTTGAGCATCACGCAGGAGGGGTTCTCCGACACGATCCGGCGGATCACGCCGGGGGTCATCTGGACCGAGAAGGTGAGGGGATAGTCCTGAAGCACGAAGGGCACGTCCGGGCCCACGGCCTCGGCGGCATTCCGATAATAGCCGACCACCTGGTCGTCGGTGCGGAGCGTGTTGGGCGGCGCGATCATCACGCCGGCCGCGCCCAGCTCCATCACCTCCCGGGCGAGCGACCGCATGGCCGCGAAGCCCGGCGCCGTGACACCGACGATCACCGGCAGCCGGGTGCGCCCGAGAACGCGCCGCGCCACGGCGATGCCCTCCGCGTGGTCGAGCTTGCCGGCCTCGCCGAGCTGGCCGAGGATCGTCAGGCCGTCGACGCCGGCCGCCCCGAAGAAGTCGGTCATCCGGTCGAGGGAGACCTCGTCGATCCGGCCGTCCGGATGGAACGGGGTCGGCGCGATCGGGACGACGCCGCCGATGTCGCTGGTGAGGGGCATGCCGGTCTCCGCGCTGCTGCGGCGGCCGCCGGCCGCCGGGTGGCATGCCCCATACTAAAAAAACCCGGGCGGCGCGACGCGCCCGGGACCGGTTCCACGCGACCGACGCGCTGGATCAGCCCAGCAGCTTGTCGAGGGTGATCGGCATCTCGCGGACCCGCACGCCGGTGGCGTGCCAGACCGCGTTGGCGATGGCGCCCACCGTGCCGGTGATGCCGATCTCGCCGACCCCCTTCACGCCCAGGTTGTTCACCACCGCGTCGTCCTCGTGGACCAGGATCGCCTCCAGGGCGGGCACGTCGGCGTTCACCGGCACGTGGTACTCGGCCAGATTGTCGTTGAGGAAGCGGCCGGTGCGCGGGTCCATCTCGGCCCGCTCGTGCAGGGCGAAGGACAGGCCCCAGATCATCCCGCCGTAATACTGGCTCTGGACGAGGCGCGGGTTGATCACCCGGCCCGCCGCGAAGGCGCCGACGAGGCGGCTCACGCGGATCTGGCCGAGATCGGGATCGACCTTCACCTCGGCGAAGACCGCGCCGTGGGCGTGCATGGCGTAGGAGGCCTGCGCGGCCGGGTCGGCGCCGGCCTTGCCCTGGCCCTCGATGCGCGACCGGCCGGCCCGCCGGAGGATGTCGGTGAAGGACTCGCTCCGGCCCGGGTCGTCGCGCCGGGTCAGACGCCCGCCCGCGGCGGTCACGCCGGCATTGCCGGCGCCGTAGAGCGGGGAGGCGGGGTCGTTGGTGGCGAGCTCCGCGAGCTGCCGGATCACGTCGCCGGCCGCCGCGTGGACCGCGCCGCCCGCCGTGGCGGTGTGGCCCGAGCCGCCCGCGATGCCGGCATTCGGCAGGTCTGACGAGCCCATCCGGAAGGTGAGGGCGTCCATCCCGATCCCGAGCCCGTCGGCGGCGATCTGGGCGAGCGCCGTCCACGAGCCCTGGCCCATGTCGATCGCCCCGAGCTCCACCGTGCCGGTGCCGTCGGCGCGGATCTCGGCCCGGGCCATCCCCTCGAAGATCAGCGCCGGGAAGGTGGCGGTGCCCATGCCGGTGCCGACCAGGAACCCGTCCCGGTCGCGGGTCTGGCGGGGCTGCAGCGGGCGACCGGCCCAGCCGAAGGCCTCGGCGCCGCGCCGGTAGCAGTCCCGCAGGGCCTTCGAGGAGAACGGCTTGCCGGTGATCGGCTCGACCTCGGCGTAGTTGGCGAGCCGGAACTCCAGCGGGTCCATGCCGAGCTCGTGGGCCATCTCGTCCAGCGCGCTCTCCAGGGCGACGCTGCCGGTCGCCTCGCCGGGCGCGCGCATGAACAGCGGCGTGCCGGTGTCGAGGCGCACGGCCTCGTGCCGGATGGCGATGGCCGGGCTCGCGTACAGGGTGCTGGTCGCCCGGCCCGCCGGCTCGAAGAAGTCGTCGAAGCTCGACGAGGCGGTGCGGATGTGGTGGTCGAGGGCCGTCAGCTTGCCGGAGGCGTCGGCGCCGAGCCGGAGGGTCTGCCGGGTCGGTCCGCGATGGCCCATCGGGCCGTACATCTGGGTCCGGGTCGGGACGAGCTTCACCGGCCGGCCGACGAGCTTCGCCGCCATGCAGGCGAGCACCTGCGGCCCGGCGGGGACGCCCTTCGAGCCGAAGCCGCCGCCGAGATAGGGGCTCTCGATGTGGATGTCGTCGGGGCCGATGCCGAACAGCCCGGCGAGCCTTGCCTGCGACATGGCGAGCGCCTGGGTCGGCATGAACAGCGTCAGCCGGTCCCCGTCCCAGCTCGCCACCGCCGCGTGGGGCTCCATGGCGTTGTGATACTGGGCCGGCGTCTCGTAGGTGGCGGCGATCGCCTTGGACGCGGCCGCGAGTCCGGCCTCGACATCGCCGTCCGTCTCGACGGGCGGCGCGCCGACGCCGACCGAATCCGGCGTGAAGGCCTCGCCGGAATCGAGCCCGATCCGCGGCGTCTCGGCCGCGTAGGTCGGGGCGAGCAGCCGGGCGCCCTCGGTGGCCGCCTCCAGGGTCTCGGCGATCACCACGGCGATGGGCTGGTTGGCGTAGCGGACGCGGTCGTTCTGCAGGAGGTCGAGGCGGAACGTGAACGGCCCGTCCTTGGCGTCCGGGTCCTTGGCCAGCGTCGGGGCGTGCCCCGGCCGCATCACCGCGACGACGCCGGGATGCGCCTCCGCGGCGGCCACGTCGAGGCCGGTGACGCGTCCGCGGGCGATCCGGGCGACGCAGAGCGCCGCGTGGAGGGTTCCGGGCGGCAGGTTGTCGGCGGAGAAGCGGGCCTGGCCCGTCACCTTGAGCGGGCCGTCGCGCCGGGTCAGCGGCTGGCCGATGCTGGAGCCGTGCCGGATCGCGCCGGCGGGGAGATTCGGGGCGGGCGTGGAGGTCGCGGTCATGCGGGTCTCCTCAAAGGGTTCCGGTTGAAGCCTTCGGTTGCGGTGACCCGCTCCGTCATCACGAGCGCAGCGAAGTGACCCAGGGCAGCGCGACACCGGGCATCGTGGCGCCGCCTGGGTTGCTTCGCTCCGCTCGCAAAGACGGCCCTGGAGCCGCCGACCGGGGGCAGGGTCAGACGATGCCGAACGGGGAAGCGGGGAGGGCCGGGATCCGTGCGGGCGTGCCCGCGGCGGCCTGGGTCAGCGCGCGGATCGCCACCCGGCGGGCGAGCTCGACCTTGAAGGCGTTGGCCTCACCGGTGGGCTTGGCGCCGGCGAGCGCGGCCTCGGCGGCCTTCGCGAAGGCCTCGGGGGAGGGTGCCTGCCCGGCGAGCGCGGCTTCAGCCTCCGCCACCCGCCAGGGCTTGAGCGCCAGCCCGCCCAGGGCGAGCCGGGCCTGGCCGATCCGGCCGCCGGCCTCCAGGGTGAGGGCGGCCGCCGCCGAGACGACCGCGAAGGCGTAGGAGGTGCGGTCGCGGACCTTGAGGTAGCGGGCATTGCCCCGGAACGCGGCCGCCTCGGGGGGCAGGCGCAGGGCGGTGATCAGCTCGCCGGGCCGCAGCTCGGTCTCCCGCTCCGGGTGGTCGCCGGGGAGGTGGTGGAACGCGGTGAGCGGCACCTCCCGGGCACCGTCCGGCCCGGCGATCTCGACCACCGCGTCGAGGGCGGCGAGCGGCACGCAGAAATCGGACGGGTGGGTGGCGATGCAGTGCTCGCTCCAACCCTGGACCGCGTGGATGCGGGTGGCGTGCCCCAGGGCCGCGCAGCCGGAGCCGGGCGCGCGCTTGTTGCAGGGCGAGACCGCGTCGGTGAAGTACTGGCAGCGGGTGCGCTGCATCAGGTTGCCGCCGACCGTGGCGGCGTTGCGCAGCTGCGCCGAGGCGCCGGCCAGCAGGGCCTCGGCCACCATCGGGTAGGCCTTGGCGAAGGCCGGGTCGTGGGCGAGGTCGCTGTTGCGGACCAGGGCCCCGACCCGGGCGGTGCCGTCCGGCAGCCGCTCGATGGCCGAGAGGCCGGGGAGGCGGGTGATGTCGACGACCCGCTCCGGGGTGGCGACACCGCCCTTCATCAGGTCGACGAGATTGGTGCCGGCGGCGAGGAAGGCGGTGCCCGGCTGCTGGCCGGCCGCCACGGCCTCGGGCACGCTCGCGGGGCGGATGTAGTCGAAGGTCCTCACGCCGCGTCCTCCCGCTGCTCCGAGGTCCGGGCGGCCGCGTCCCGCACGGCGTCCAGGATCCCCGCGTAGGCGCCGCAGCGGCAGAGATTGCCGCTCATGCCCTCGCGGATGCGCTCCGGATCGGTACCGGCGTGGCCCTCGCGGATCAGGCCGACCGCGCTCATGATCTGGCCGGGGGTGCAGAAGCCGCACTGGAAGCCGTCATGGGCGATAAAGGCCGCCTGGACCGGGTGCAGCCGGTCACCCTCGGCGAGCCCCTCGATGGTGAGGATCTCGGCACCGTCGAGGCTCGCGGCGAGGGTCAGGCAGCTGTTGATCCGGCGCCCGTCCACCAGGACCGTGCAGGCGCCGCACTGGCCGCGGTCGCAGCCCTTCTTGGCGCCCGTCAGACCGAGGCGCTCGCGCAGGAGATCGAGGAGGGTGACGCGCGGATCGTCGAGGGCGATCTCGCGCGGCTGCCCGTTCAGGGTGAGCCTGAGGGGAATGGTCATGCGGGGGTCCCGGCTTCCAAGGCTGGAACCGTTACAGATAGCCGCCGCCCCGCTTCCGGCGAGACCTTAAGCAGAAAGCGATGTGCGCAAGATCACGGCACGCGAAGGTTGCGCGCTTACGCCGACTTGACCCGGACCTCAGAGGCCGATTTCAGCACGGTCTTGCCCTTGGCGGTCTTGATCTCGAGGGCGGGCTCGGCCTTCGAGGCTTCGCGCTTCACCGTGTTGCCCTTGATGGTCTTCTCCACGTCCCGCGTGTGGACCTTGGTCACCTCACCCGAGACGGTGCCCTTGCCCCATTTGTAGGTGACGTCGTCCCCGGTCTTCACCTTCGCCTTGGCGGTCATGCGCGTCTCCATCGTGGATATGAGCGTGAATGAGGGCGTGGATGCGGGGAAAGGCGCCCGGCGGCGGGCGCGTTCCCGGGTTTCCACGGCCGGGATGCCGCACTCAGCGGCCGACCTCCCGGCGCAGGGCGGTGACCATCGTCTCGACCGCCGCCTGCGCGGTCTCGCCGAGGTCGATGGCGCTCTCGCCGGCGGTGACGAGGCCGCGCCCCTCCAGCTCCTTCACGCCCTCCGGGTCGGCCTCGTGGCCGGCGCCGTCACGGCGGATCACCGAGGTGACCGTCTCGCCGCTGACGAGCCGGTGATAGGCCGCGAAGGCGAGGATCGAGAGGGCCTTGTCGGAGAGTCCGTTCAGGTCGTCGGCCATGCGTGCGTTCCTCCGCGCGTTTCTCCACGCATTCGTCGAAGCGTGCTCGACGGACGAACGCCGTACGGGGCCGGGGGGTCCGGGCGGCCGCCGGGGTGCGACGACACGTGCGACGACACGTACGACGACACTCGCGGCGACGGGTGCGAGGACGCGTGCGCTCCTCCGGGCGACGACGCTTCGCGCCGGGGCCACCTTCCTGCTACCCTGCCGCCCTCCATGACTCCGCAGACCGACCAGACCGAAGTGGAACCGAGCCCCGAGCCGCGCCGCGCGCCCGCGCCGCCCGATCTCGACTATCGCCTGCGCCAGCAGGCGATCCTGTCGGAGTTCGGTGTCGAGGCCCTGCGCGGCACCGATGTCGACCACCTGCTGCAGCGGGCCGCGGAACTGTGCGCGCAGGGCATGGGCGCCGAGTTCTGCAAGGCCCTGGAATATCGGCGCGGCGCCGATACCCTGCTGGTCCGGGCCGGTGTCGGCTGGGGGCCCGACGTGATCGGCAAGGCCCGGATCGGGGCCGATCTCGCCTCCCCGGCCGGATTCGCCCTCAAGACCGGCCGGCCTGTGATCTCCAACCACCTCGCGGACGAGACCCGGTTCCGCACGCCGCAGCTCATGGCCGAGCACGGCATCCGCCGGGCGATCAACGTGCTGATCGAGAACCGGGACGGTGCCTTCGGGGTGCTGGAGGTGGACGACACCCGCGAGGGCATGTTCGCGGAGGCCGACATCGCCTTCATGCAGGGCTTCGCCAACCTGCTCGGCGGCGCCATCGAGCGCCAGCGCACCGAGAGCCTGCTGCGGGCCGCCCTCGCCCGGCAGGACCTGCTCGCCCGCGAGATGAGCCACCGGGTCAAGAACAGCCTCGCCATCGTGGCGAGCCTCCTCGCCCTGCAGGCCCGGGCCGCCGAGGAACCCGCCGTTCAGGCGGCCCTGGCGGACGCGCGCAGCCGCGTCGAGGCGATCGCGGGCGTGCACGACCAGCTCTGGCGGCAGGGTGACAAGGTAGAGGGTGAAGGGGAGGGGGTGCCGGGCGAGCTCGACCTCGCGCCCTTCCTGGAGAAGCTGGTGGCCAACCTCGCCAGCGGCGTGCCGGGCCAGCGGCTTACCTGCACGGCCTGCCCGCAGCGGATCTCGGCCGACCGGGCGATTCCCATCGGCCTCCTGGTCAACGAACTCGTCACCAACGCGCTGAAATACGCCTACCCGACCGAGACGCACCCGGCGGGCGGCGAGATCCGGGTCCGCGCCGAGCGGCGGCCGGAGGGGCTCGTGGTCGAGGTTGCCGACGACGGGATCGGCCTTCCGGCGGGGTTCGAGATCGGGCGCAGCTCGAAGAGCCTGGGCATGCGGGTGGTCGGCAGCCTCACGCGCCAGCTCGGCGGCAGCCTGACGATCCCGGCCCGAGAGAAGGGCGCCTGCTTCCGCCTGGAAGTGCCCCTGGAGGTAACCCCGGAGGCGCCCCCGGCCGGCTGAGCGTGGGGCGCGCCCCGACGACGGGGCGGGGACTGGACAATGGCCCTACCCCGCCGCGATCGAGGTGCGACGGGCGCGGCGAGACAGAGCGGATGCAGTGACCGAGAACAGGACGACGGCGGTGCTCCTCGCCGAACGGCTCCACGCCTTTCGGAGCCTCGGCGACAATTGCGAGTTCGGGTTCGTGCAGCGCTACGGCGGGGTCGAGCCTTCCGGCCTGCTGCGCTTCTCCTACACGCCGATGGAGGACCTGATCCGCGGCCTGCGCTGCGGCTTCGCGGATTTCGGCGTGCCGGGCGACCTGCGGCTCTCCGTGAGTTCCGGCGGCACCTATTACTGCCACAGCGTCGCCTACAACATCTGGGCGAATACCGGGCACCCGGCCGGCTCGATCGAGCCGGAGGTGCTGCTGGAGCGGGAGTACGGCCGGCTGGCCCATCTCAAGCGCAAGCTGCTGGACGAGCTCGCCGACGGGTCGAAGATCCTGGTGCGCAAGGCCGGCCGCGACGAGCCCGAGGCCGATTTCGCCCGCCTGGCCGAGGCGGTCCGTGCGCACGGGCCCGCGACGCTGCTCCGCGTGACCGAGGCCGGGCCGGACTGGGTTCCCGAGCCCGCCCGGCGCGTCGCCGACCGGCTGATCGCGGGACGGGTCCGCCGGTTCGCGCCGGTGGAGCAGGCCTGGGAGGTCGATCTCGAACCCTGGATGCACCTCGTGGACAGCGCCTACGCGCTGGAGCGCGGCGCGGCACCGACCCGCCTCGACGCCGCCGCCTTCCCGGAGGCGCTGGCGCTCCCGGGGCGCCTGCGCCGGCATGTCGGCCGGCACCGGGCGAAGGCTCTGAGCGCCTACACGCGGGCGGTGAACCCGGCCGGCTTCCGCGCCGACACGGTCCACGTGTTCTCGAGCTGGGTGTGGATTCCGGAGGACTTCGCCGGGGACCGGGTCTTCGCGGCGGCCGGCTACGCGCGGCTGGGCTGGCGGGACGCCGACCTGTCGCGGCGCCGGTGCTGGCAGCGCGTCTGGGCGGCGGGACGGCTGCGCCCCGACGCGGCGCGGGAACCCGTCGGGCTCGGCATGATCGGCACGCGGCGGGACGGGTTCTGGTCCGCCGGGGCCCGCTTCGCCGAGGGGCCGATCCCCGGCGATGAGCCGGCGCCGGCGCTGCGGATGCCTCCGGTCCGGTTCCCGGGCCGGGATCTCCTCGGCCGGCTGCTGCCGCGGGTCCTGTAGACCCGGACCGGCGCCCGACCGGGAACCGATCCGGCACGGCGGTCTTGCCTACCGGGCCGCACGGGACCGCGCCCGTCGCGAGGGGGCCCATGACCGGTTTCGTGCCCGACCGCCGCTCTCTGCTCCTCACCCTGGCCGCGGGTTCGGCCGTCCTGTCCGCGCGGGGGGCCGACGCCGTCGGGGCACCGGAGCGGATCCCGCTCTGGCCGGGCGAGCCGCCGGGCGGCGGCGGTCCGCGGGGTCCGCCGGTCCGCGACGACAGCGGCGCCGTGAAGAACGTCGCCGTGCCGGTCCTGGAGGTGTACGCCCCGGAGACGCCGACCGGCGTGGCGGTCCTCGTCGCCGGCGGCGGCGGCTACGCCCGGATCGGGATGGTCAAGGAGGCGCTCCCCGCCGCGCTCTGGCTCGCCGCGCAGGGCATCACGGCCTTCGTGCTCACCTACCGCCTGCCGGGCGAGGGCTGGGCGGCGGGCCCCCTGGCGCCGCTCCAGGACGGGCAGCGGGCCCTGCGCCTGATCCGCGCCGCGGCCGCGCGCTTCCGGATCGACCCGGCCCGCGTCGGCGTGCTCGGCTTCTCCGCCGGCGGGCACCTCGGCGGCCTCATCGCCGCGCGCTCCACGTTCCGGGCCTACGACCCCGTCGACGCGGCCGACGACCTGTCGGCGCGGCCCGACTTCGCGACGCTGATCTACCCCGTGGTGAGCCTGGAGCCGCCCTACGACCGCACGACCACCCGGCGGTCCCTCGTCGGCGAGACCCCGAGCCCGGCGGCGAGCCGGGACTGGTCGCTCCAGACCCATATCCGGTCCGGTTGCCCGACACTGTTCCTCGTGCAGGCGGACGACGACGCGGTCATCAGCCCGGAGCACAGCCGCATCCTGGACGCGGCCTGCCGCGAAGCGGGCGTACCGGTCGAGTACCACCGCTTCGCGGTCGGCGGCCACGGTTTCGGGATCGGCCGGTCGGAGGCGCCGGTCGCCCTCTGGCCGCGGCTCTGCCGGCTCTGGCTGACCAGCGTGTCGGTGATGCGCTGACGCGGTGCGCGCACCGCCGGCCTGGATGGCCCCGCCGGGTTGGCCATCCGGCTCGGGAGCCGTCAGACCGGCAGGTCAGACAGGCAGGGCAGGGGACCGGTGAGCCCGGCCGGACGCGCAGGTGCCCTCGCCCGCGCGGACAGGACCGCGCCGGGCGCGTCGGAGATCGCCGCCGGGTTCGCGGGCGGCCACGCCCGAAGAGCCGGGCAGCCACCGCGCGCGACGCTGAGCTAGCCGGAGCGCCGCGGCAGCGCTCGGCCGTGCGTCGTTCCAGTCCGTCCGCCGCGGGGAGGGGCCTCCGGCCCCTGACCCGACCGCCCTGCCCGGGAGCGTCGGACTTCGGCGCCCGTCGGCCCCTTCGTCCCCGCGCCCGCCGCGGCGATCACGCCGCGTCGCGCGCGACGACGGGCGCGTCGCGGCCCGGGTCGGAGCCGAACATGCCCGGCGTCGGCGCGCGCACCCTTTCATCCCCGGCCTCGACCTGACGTCCGATCAACAGCCCTGATCCAACCGCGCGGCCTCCAGGGCGAGGCGCCCAGCACCCGACAATCCGGCCCCCACACGCGTCCACGATGTTCGCATAAGATATATTATGGAATGCAACGAGCAAATCGGGCTGGGTGAGGGGTGATCCGCCGGCTGAGCCGCTGTGAGTGGCCGGCTGCGAGCCCGGATGGGATCTCGTCTCCGGCCGCCTCCGGATCCGGGCGGTGCGGCCCGGCGTCGAGGCCCGCTCGGCTCGGCGGCATCCGGATCGGGCGAGGGCGGTCCGAGCCCCCTCCCCGCCGCGACTCGCGCCGCCTCACGCGGCGCGCCCGCCCAGGCGGCGCACGTCGCCGAGGATCCGGCCATCCCGGGTCCGACAGTCGATATGCTCCGACAGCCGGCCCGGCCGGATCCGGATCGAGGCCGGCCGGGCCAGGAGCGCGGCGCGCTCCAGGAATTCCGCGGCGCTCATCGGCGCGTCCCGGCCGCCGCCGAGGCCGCGCCACCAGGACACCGCCTTCTCCCGCTCGTAGCCGCTGCGTTCGGGCCGCAGGCGGACGCGCCACGCCGCCTCGGCGGGGCCGTCCCGCCAGCCGAGGACGAGGTCGAGCCCGTCGGGTGCGGCCTCGAGCTTCAGGGCCGTGACCGGATGCCAGGCGGCCTCCTGCCGAGCAGCCTCCTGCCCGCCGGCCTCCGCCACCGGGGCAGGGCCCGCCGGCTCGGGACCGGGCAGCCCGGGATCCGCCGAGAGGATCGCCAGCTCGTCGTCGGCGGCGGCCTCGTGCGGGGCCTCGGCGTCCGGGTCCGCCTCCGGCTCGGTCCAGCACGCCTCGCAGGTGGAGGCGTTCAGCGCGATCAGGGCGCCGCAGCCGGGGCAGGGCTTGGCGCGCGGGGCCCCTGCCCCGCCCAGTCCCTGGGTGGCGCTCCGGACCGTCACGGCGTCCACGGGCCCGTGCATCCGCACCAGACCGGCGTAATCGAGGATCAGCGCGTCGGCCTTGCCGGGCGCGCAGCGCAGCGCCCGGCCGACCTGCTGCACGTAGAGGCCGGTGCTGCGGGTCGGGCGCAGCAGCGCCACGAGATCGACCTCGGGCACGTTGAAACCGGTCCCGAGCACGCCCACCGAGGTCAGGCAGCGGATTTTTCCCGCCCGGAACGCCGCCACGATCCGGTCGCGCTCCCGGCGGGGTGTCTCGCCCGAGACGCTCTCGCAGGAATGCCCCTCCGCCCGCACCGCGTCGCGCACGGCGTCCGCGTGGGCGAGGCCGGCGCAGAAGGCGAGCCAGGCCCGGCGGGCACGCCCGTACTCCGCGAGCTCCGCGACCGCCGCCCGGGTGATCCAGTCGCGGTTGACCGCCGCCTCCAGCTCGCCCGGGATGTAGTCGCCCCCGCGCCGGCCGACCCCCGAGACGTCGAGCTGGGTGAGGGTCGCCTTGGAGACGAGGGGCGCGAGGTAGCCGCGCCGGATCAGCGTGAACGTGTCGGCCTCGTAGGCGATGCCGGAGAACAGCCGGTGCTCGCCTTCGTCGAGCCGGCCCGAATCGAGCCGGTAGGGCGTGGCCGTGAAGCCCGCCACCCGCAGCCCGGGGGTCCGCGCGCGCAGGCCAGCCAGGAAGCGGCCGTAGCGGGTGTCGGCGGCGCGGGGGATCAGGTGGGCCTCGTCGACGATCACGAGGTCGCGCGGGCCCACCGTGTCGAGCCGGTCGGCCACCGACTGGATGCCGCAGACCAGCACCTGCGCCTCGGCCTCCCGCCGCCGGAGCCCGGCCGAGAAGATCCCGGCCGGCGCCCCCGGCCAGGACCGGGTCAGCTCGGAGAAATTCTGGGCGACCAGCTCGCGGCTGTGGGTGACGATCGCCACCCGGGCGAGGGGGTTCTCCTCAAGGGTTTCCCGGGCCAGCGCCGCGATCACGAGCGCCTTGCCCGCCCCGGTGGGCAGCACGATCAGGTGGCCGGGCGCCGCGTCGTCCGCCCCTCCCCGCGCCCAGGCGGCCGAGAGCGCGTCGAGGCTGGCGCGCTGGTAGTCCCGCAGGCGCAGCATGGCGGCGGTCTAGCCGGCCGCGCCGGCCCTGTCCGTGGCGGCGCGGTCACGGCGCAGCAGGTAGATGTCCATGATCCAGCCGTGCCGGGCCCGGGCCTCGGCGCGGACCCGGCGGATCTCCTCGCCCGCGTCGCCGAGCCGGCCCGAGACCAGGATCTCGTCCGGGCTGCCGAGATAGGCGCCCCAGTGGATCGTCAGGTCCGGGTCGAGATGCGCGAAGGCCGGGTCGCCGTCGAGCATCACCACGACGCTCTCCGCCTCCGCCGGCCACCCCGCGGCGAGGCGCCGGCCGGTGGTGATCAGCACCGACCCGCCGATGCCGTTCAGCGGGACGCCGTGGCGGGCGGCGAGGACCTGCACGCTGGACAGCCCGGGCACGACGAGCCGCCGGAACGGCACGCGCCCGCGGGCGAGGATGTGGTCGAGGATGCGCAGGACGCTGTCGTAGAGGGCCGGGTCCCCCCAGGCCAGGATCGCCCCCACCTCCCCGGCCCCGAGATGGGCCGCGAAGGCCGTCTCCAGCCGCTCGGCCCGGGCCGCGTGCCAGGCCTCGACGGTGCGCCCGTAATCGGCCGGGCGGCGCTCCCGGGGCGGGTCCTCGACGGTGACGAACCGGTGTGGCTTGGCGATATGGGCCGCGCAGATCCGGCGGCGGATCTCGACGAGGTCGGCGGTCTCGGCGCGCTTGTCGAGGACGAACACCGCGTCGACGTCGGCGAGCGCCCGCACCGCCTGGAGGGTCAGGTGCTCGGGATCGCCCGTGCCGATGCCGATGACCCGGATCTGCCTGTCCTGCATGCCGTCCTCCGCCGGGGCGGGGAGGGCCGGCGCCGGCCTCCCCCTACAGGCGCGCGTCGGCTTTGGCGAGGATCGCCCGGGCGATGGTCAGGTCCTGCAGGGCGATGCCGGAGGAATCGAACACGGTGATCGCCTCCGGACCCGTCCGACCCCCCTCCCCGCTCCGGAGCACGTCGCCGAGCGCCCGCATTCCGGCCTGGGCGTCCGCGGAGGCGTGCTGGAACTCGCCGATGGTGCGCGACTGCTCCGGCAGGTCGCAGAACAGGGCCGCCCGCTCCAGCAGGGCCGGGGGCAGCTCCTGCTTGCCCTTCGCGTCCGCGCCCATGGCGGCGACGTGCGTGCCGGGACGGACCCAATCGGCCTCGAACAGCGGCGCGCGGGCCGGCGTCGCCGTGACGATCACGTCGGCCGCCGCGCAGGCCTCCCGGGGCGCGGCCGCCCGCACGTCGATCCCCGAGGCCCCCTGCCCCGCCAGGCGCTCGGCAAAGCCCGCGACCTTGGCGGCGTCCCGGGCGACGACCAGCACCGTCCGGATCGGCAGGACCCGGGCGAGCGCCGCGCACTCGAACTCGGCCTGGTTGCCGGCCCCGAACACCGCCAGCACCGCCGAGTCCGGCCGCGCCAGGACGCTCGCCGCCACCGCGTCGGCGGCGGCGGTCCGGTAGGCGTTCACCCGCCCGGCCTCGATCACCGTGTCGACCCGGCCGACGGCCTGGTCGAACAGCAGGATCACCGAATTGTGCCGGGGCAGGCCCCGATCGGGATTGCCGGGCCAGAACGAGCCGACCTTCAGGCCGGCATAGTCCGCCGTGGAGCCCGACTTGATCGAGAACCGGTTGGTCGGCTCCGAGCCGTGGCCGAGCACCGCCGGGAACAGGGTGGTCCCCGGCGCCACCGCGGCGATCAGCGCCGCGCGGGCCGCGTCGAACGCCAGGGCGTGATCGACCAGGGCGGCGGAGTCCTCCTCGGAGATGAAGCGCATGGATTCAGGGATCTCCCGAGTCATGGTTTCGAAAGGTCGAGACCTTTCGCGGGTATCGGGCGGAGCCCGATGTCGGGGCGCCGCCCCGACGCCCCGCCGAAGGGCCTCGGCCCTTCGGAATCCCGTTACAATGTCATGCCGCGGGCGGTGACCGGCCAGATCGCCTCGACGCGGCCGTTCCGCACGCCCACGTACCAGTCGTAGACGTTGACCGTCGGATCGCAATGGCCGGGGATCAGCTTCAGGCGCTCGTTGAGCTTCAGCACGTTGCCGGGATCGCTGATCACCCCGTGCTCGTCCGAGCACTTGACGTACTCGACGTCGTCCCGGCCGAAGACCACCGGCAGGCCGCTGTCGATGCTCTGCGCCTTCAGGCCGGCATCGCAGATCGCGACGTCCGCCTTCGCCTTGCTCATGATCGCCGTGTAGATGAACAGGCTGTTCTCGAACTCCGCGATCGGTCGCCCGTCCGCGTCCTTCACCCGCTGGTAGTCGGCGTCCATGAAGACGTAGGAACCGCATTGCAGCTCGTTGTAGACGCCGCTGCCGCCCTCCATGGCGAAGCTGCCGGTGCCGGCCCCCGCCACGATGGCGCAGTCGAGCCCTTCGGCCTTGAGCAGGTCGACGGTGCGCTTCGTCTCGTCGATCGCCGTCTGGATCAGGGCCTTCCGCTCGCCGAAATCGCGCACGTGCTGGGCCTTGCCCTGGTAGGCCTGCAGGCCCGCGAAGCGCAGGCCCGGCGCCGCCGCGATCTTCTTCGCGATCGCCAGAGCGGGCTCGCCCGGCGCGACGCCGCAGCGGCCGGCGCCGACGTCGATCTCCACGAGGCACTCGAGGGTGACGCCGTACCGGACCGCCGCCGCCGAGAGGTCGTCGACATTGCCGAGGTCGTCGACGCAGACCAGCACCCGCGCGCGGGTGGCGAGCGCCGCGAGGCGCTCGATCTTCTTCGGCGCCACCACCTGATTGGAGACCAGTACGTCGCGGATGCCGGCGCTCACCAGCGCCTCGGCCTCGCTGACCTTCTGGCAGCAGACGCCGCAGGCGCCGCCCCGCTCCATCTGCAGGACCGTGATGTCGGACGACTTGTGGGTCTTGGCGTGCGCCCGGTGGCGCAGGCCGTGCGCCTTCATGAAGCGTCCGAGCGTGTCGACGTTGCGCTCGAGGGCGTCGAGGTCGACCAGCAGGCAGGGGGTGTCCACCTCCTCGACCGGCATCCCGACGGTGGCGGGGATGTTGTTGCGCATGGTGTGTCCTCCTGAACGGGTGCGGATCTCGTGGCGGGGGGAGCCGGGTTACGGGGCGAGGCCCAGAAGCTCGGCGATGCGCGGCGTCGCCTTGATGCCGGTGCCGGTGAGCACCACCACGGTGGTCTCCTCGGGCCGGATCGCGCCGCGCGCGGTGAGGTCGGTGAGCGCCGCCGCCGCCATGGCGCAGGTCGGCTCGACGTAGAGGCCCGACCGGGCGAGCTCCATCAGGGCCGCCTCGATGGCGTCCTCGGAGACCGCCACGGTGCCGCCACCGGAGCGGCGGAGCGCCGCCAGCACCTCCCGGCCGCGGACCGGCTGGGCGATCGAGGCGCCCTCGGCCAGCGTCGGGCGCGGGGTGATCGGCACGAAATCCGCGGCGCCGGCCTCGAAACCCGCGTGCAGGGGGGCGCAATGGGCCGGCTGGACCGCGTAGAGCCGCGGCAGGCGGGCGATCGCCCCCCGGCGCAGCAGCTCCGAGAAGCCGATATCGCAGCCGAGGATGTTGCTGCCGGCCCCGCACGGGATGATCACGGCGTCGGGCGCGGTGAAGCCCAGATCCTCCCACAGCTCGTAGGCCAGCGTCTTGGTGCCCTGGAGGAAATGGGCCTGCCAGTTGTGGCTGGCGTAGAAGATCGACTCCGCTTGGGCGACGGCCGCGTCGGCGGTGTCCTGGCGGGTGCCGGGCACCAGCTCGACCTCGGCGCCGGCGGCCCGCATCTGGACGGTCTTGGCCGGCGAGGTCGAGGCCGGGACCAGGATCTTGGCCCGCATCCCGGCGGCCGCCGCGTAGGTCGCCACCGCGGCGCCGCCGTTCCCGGAGGAATCCTCCAGCACCGCGTCGATCCCCTGCTGGCGCAGGATCGACAGCATCACGGCGGCGCCCCGGTCCTTGAAGCTGCCGGAGGGCGCGAACCACTCGAGCTTGAAATGGGCGTGGCCGCCCCGCCAGGGCCGGCGCACCAGCGGGGTGCAGCCCTCGCCCAGCGTGACCGGGTCGGCCACCGCCACCGGCAGGGCGGCGGCGTAGCGCCAGAGGGAGCGCCGGCCTGTGTCGATCTCCGCCCGCCCGATTCCCGGCAGGTCGGTGATCATCAGCGGACCGCCCGTCTCGGAGCGCCAGCGCGGCGTCTCGATCGGGTAGGTCGCCCCGGTCGCGGGGTCGAGATAGGCGGGAGACGAGGGCATCGCGGCTCGGGTTCCGGGGTGGTTCGGAAAGAGAATACAAAATAATCTTCGACGGCGCGCCCCCTGTTCGAGGATGGGACGGCGCGCCGCGCTGCGCGTCAGGGCTCCGCCCTGACAACCTGCTGAAGGGCCTCGGGCCCTTCGGAGACCCGGGTCAGGCCGCGAGCGGCAGGATCGTCGGCTCCGGGGCGTGCTCGGCGGCGACCGCCCCGGCGACGAGCTCGGCGGTGGCGCCCGAGAGGGTCCATCCGAGATGGCCGTGCCCGGTGTTGTAGAAGATTCCGGGCAGTCGGCCGCGGCCGACCTTGGGCAGCATGGTCGGCAGCATCGGTCGCAGCCCGCTCCAGGCCACCACCCGGTCGGTGTCGACGCGCGGGAACTGCTCGCGGGTCCAGTCGACCAGCGGCTCGATCCGGTCGTGGCGGATGTCGCGGTTGAAGCCGTTGAACTCGGCGGTGCCGGCGACCCGCAGGCGCTCGTCGCCGAGGCGGCTGGTGACGATCTTGGCCGCCTCGTCGAGGATGCTCACCTCCGGGGCCGCCGCCTGCGCCTCCGGGGTCAGCAGGTTCACGGTGATCGAGTAGCCCTTCACCGGGTAGACGTTGACCCGGTCGCCGAGCATCGCCGCGAAGTGCCGGCTGGCGCAGCCCGCGCAGATCACCACCGCGTCGGCCCGCAGGACCCGCGCGTCGCCGGCCGGCCGGCCCGCTTCGCGCCAGCCGACGGCGTAGCCCCCCTCCCCGGGCGCGATCGTCTCGACGCTGGCGTCCTGGACGAAGCGGACGCCCTTGCGCGCGCAGGCGGCCGCGAGGCCGCGGGTGAATTTGTGGATGTCGCCGGTGGCGTCCGAGGGCGTGAAGAAGCCGCCGTGGTAGCGCCCGGCCAGCGTCGGCTCGATCGCCCGGATCTCCTCGGGGGTCACGGCGTAGCGCTCCAGGCCGCCCTCCCGCAGCAGGGCGTTGACGGCGGTCGCCTTCTCGAAGCTCGCCCGGTCCCGGTAGAAATGCAGGATGCCGCGGGTCTTCAGGTCGAAGTCGATCCCCTCGGCCTCGGCCATGGCGAACAGGGCCTCCCGGGCCTTCAGGGCCAGCCGCACCGTCTCCACGGTGTTCTCCCGGTAATGGGCGATCTCGCGGACGAACTCGGCCATCCACGACAGCTTGTGCCAGGAGGGCCTGGGATTCATCAGCAGCGGCGCGTCCCGGCGCAGCATCCAGCGCAGGCCCTGCACCACCGTGGAGAGCTTGTTCCAGACCTCGGCGTTGCAGGCCGAGAGCTGGCCGCCATTGGCGAAGGAGGTCTCCATGGCGGCGTAGCGCTGCCGGTCGAGGACGGTGACGCGGTAGCCGCGCTGGGCGAGCGCGTAGGCGGTCGTCACGCCGGTGATGCCGGCGCCGATCACGGCGATGTGGGTCATGAGCTTGGACTCCGGGACTGGACGCGTGGAGGCCGCCCTCGAGTGGTCGGCCGGTTGCGCGCCCCATCTGTCCCGGTGCCTGAGAGCTTGATCCGACCCGCCCTGGCGAGGCGAGGCACGGACGTCCCCTTCGGCGGGTGCCCACGGTTTCAGCCCGCTGCACCACTCTCCAGATCGCCCTGACGACACGGTTCCGGTGCCTGAGAGTTTCCGGGGCGGTTGCTCCGTCGGCGCCGGGTCCCCTCTGCTGGGAAGATCCCGGTCTCTCCCGCATCGTCACGATGGGCTGTCCCTGGATACGCCGACCGGCCGCGGGGGAGAAGCCCGTCCGTCCCGCCGGCGGCCGATTCCGCCGACAGCCGGTGCGCGTTGTCACCGCCGGAGCGCTGCCGGAGCGCTGCCGGAGCGCTGCCGGAGCGCTGCCGGAGCGCTGCCGGATCATCGCGGGGAGCGATCCCCGCCGCCGGCGGTTGACCCGGGGGTTTGACGGGGACTTCCGGGGGACGGCCGATGCTGACCAGGACCGCGATCTACGAGGGCACGGTGCGCGACGGGCGGGAGGAGGAGTTCTTCCGCCGGGTCCGGGACGAGCTGGAGCCGTTCTGGCGGCGGTTCCCGGGCGTCACCGCCGTGCGGGTCCAGCGCCTCGTCTCCAAGGACGACGACGCGCGGCCGATCGCCATGATCCTGGAGATGGACTTCCCCGACCAGGCGGCCCTGGACGCCTGCCTCGCCTCGTCGATCCGCCCGCAATCGCACGCCGCCACCGAGGCGGTGATGCAGATGTTCGACGGCCGATTCTACCATCTGGTCAGCGCCGGACGGACCTTGTCGCTGGTGGATTGAGATCAGGTCCCGGGACGCCGCTGACCGACCATATTCACCGCCGTATTTACCGTACATAAACCGAGACCGACAGATTCATATCTTCTAGAGACAAAACTATTCGCCTACACACCAGTCGAACCAACCCTCTTAAGGGTCTCGGTGCAGCTTGTGCCCGAGCGACACCCTTGGTTCAGGCGGACGGCGCGATGGCGAAGTGGATACCTGGCGCGGCCGTCTTCGGTCTCCTGTGCCTGATGATCATCCCGGCCCCCGGGATCTGGGGCGTCCTGATCGGGGCCGCCTGCGTGCTCGCCATCGTCGGCAGCCTGTGCATGCTCGTCCTCGATCGGGTGGCGAGCGCCATCCTCGTCTGGCGCCAGCGGGTGCGGGTGCGACGCCCGAGCTCGGGCCGGAGCCGCAGCCGGGTGGTCCATGCCGGCTCCAGGGTGACCCGGAAGGTCTGAGCCTCCGGCGGGGCGCCGGGGACTGGATTCCCCGCGGTATCGGTGCAAGGTCCCGGCGCCGCGATCACGGCGCCTGAGACCAAACCGGGACGGTCCGATGAAGCTCCTCTACTCCCCCGCCTCTCCCTACGCCCGCAAGGTGCTGGTCCTCGCCCACGAGACGGGCCTGATCGACCGGATCGCCGTCACCGTCGCGGGGGCCTCGCCGACCGGCCCCTCCGCGGAGGTCGCCGCCCACAATCCGCTGGGCAAGATCCCCGCCCTGGTGCTGGAGGACGGCACAGCCCTCTACGACAGCCGGGTGATCTGCGAGTATCTCGACGGCCTCTCCGCCGGCCCGCACCTGTTCCCCGAGGGCGCCGCCCGCTGGGACGCGCTGACCCGGCAGGCGCTCGCCGACGGCCTGCTCGATGCGGCGCTGCTCACCCGCTACGAGCGGGTGCTGCGTCCCGAGCCCCACCGCTGGGACGCCTGGGAGGCCGGTCAGGTCGGCAAGATCCGCGCGGCGCTGGACCGGTTCGAGAGCCTGGTCGGCGGGATGCCGGCGCTGGATATCGGCACGGTCGCGCTGGGCTGCGCGCTCGGCTACCTGGACCTGCGCTTCCCCGATCTCGCGTGGCGGGAGGGCCGCCCGGCGGTCGCCGCCTGGTACGCGGAGTTCGAGCGCCGCCCGTCCATGGAAGCCACCGTGCCGAAGGGCTGAGGGCCCCGCCGCGCCGAGCCGCGCAGACCGCGCCCCGCTACGGCCGGGCCCGGTCGGCGATCGCGTAGGGATGGGTCGATCCGAGCGGATCGGCGAGGAAGTCCTGGACCGTCCCGGCGCCGGTGCCGAAGGTGATGAGCAGGAAGCCGCCCGCCAGCGCGAAGTTCTTCAGGAAGTCCCAGAACAGCTCGCGGCCCCTGCCCCCGGCCCAGAAATCCCCCGGCACCCAGAACTGCTTCCACAGCAGCGCCGTCACCCCGCAATAGCCGGCGAGCACGAAGGCGGCGGCCCGGTCGGCGGTCCCGGTCAGGATGCACAGCGACATCCCGATCTCGACGCAGAGCCCGATCAGGATCAGCGCCACCGCGGGCGCGGTGGCGTGCACGGCCTGCCGCGCCTGCCCGACCGCGCCCCTGAAGTTCAGGATCTTGTCGAGGGCGCTGAACGGCAGGAACAGCAGCACGAGGAGCAGGCGGACGCCGAACGCGATCGCGACGCTGAGGCTGGCCATGCTCTGAAGGGTCTCCCTCAACCCGGCCCGGTGCGGACCGCTGATCCAAGGCGGTGATCCAAGGCGCTGATCCAAGCCGCGAGCGGCGCGAAGGTTTCCTCCGCGACGGGCCGGTGCCGGCCGGGAGGGGCTCCGCCGCCCGGCATGCCGCGCTTCTTCCAGCGAAGGGTGGCATCGCGGCAACAATGATTCAAGCCGTTTCGCGAAAATAATGGAACACCGGAAATTTTCAGAATTTCGGATCGATTCTCGGTCGATTGATCGATCGCGATGTATACAGTAGCTCGAAATCTTTTCGACCATTATTGAACTCAACCCGAACCGACCGGCCGAGACTTGACAGGCACGGTCCCGTCTCGGCTCCAGTTCTGCAAGTCTCTCTCGGTCGACGCGCGGTGATCACGCGTGACGGCGCGCAGATCGGGGGAACCGGACCGCAAACCGTATCTGCAGAACCGGCGAGCCTTGACCATGCGAATCGCGATCATCACGCCGTCGCGGCTCAAACCCTCGACCCTGGCCGGAGAGGCCGGCCCGTACTTCCTGGAACACGCGATCGCGAGCGCCAACGCCCAGGAGCTCGACCGGCCGGCGACGATCCACTTCTTCGTCGGGACCGATCCCGGGACCGAGATCCCGGCACGGCTCGCCGCGCACCCGCAGGTCACCTTCGCGCGCGGCGCGCGCAAGGGCCAGATCCCCGCGCTGAACGCCGCCATCGCCGCCGTCGACGACAGCTGGGACCTCGTCGGCTTCCTCGAGGACGACGATCGCTGGCTGCCGCCCTATCTGGGCGTCGCCGTCCGCGCCCTGGACCGCTTCGATTTCGTCTCCTCGACCCAGCTCGAGACCGACGAGGCCGGCGAGGTGGTGCGGATCAACGACTTCGCGACGCCGTCGGGCTGGCTGATGCGGCGGACCACCTTCGCGCAGGTCGGCGCGATCAGCCCGGCCGCGAAGTGGCACTACGACAACGAGTGGCTCGGCCGCCTCGCCGAGACCGGCCTGCGCCGCGCCCACCTCGTCGAGGCGACGGCGCCCGTCACGCTGCAGCACGCGGCCCTGGTCCGCCCGTGGCTCGCCAACGTCCTCCAGCTCGGCGGCCCCAACGTGCAGCTCGCGCGCCACGGCTTCGTCCTGCCGCTGGTGTGCCGCCTCGTGCATCCGGGCTCCGGAAGCTCGGATGTCGGCCAGGGCGGGACGTCGAGGGCCGAGAGCGAGGCCGAGTACCGGCGGCTGGTCGACCGCTTCGGCCGCATCCCCTGGTGAGATCGCCCTCGTGAGATCGCCCTGGTGAGATCGCGCCGCGCGGCGGAGGCTCCGCGGACCGGCGGCGCGCCCGACCGGCGCGGAGGCCGGTTCAGCCCGGGAGCGCACCCTGGGACGCCGCCGCGGAGCCGGTCACGCAGGCGCCGATCAGCCGCCGCACGAAGCCCGCGCAGGCCGCGAGTTCGTCCCGGGTGACGTACTCGTCCGCCCGGTGGGCGCGCGCGATCGAGCCCGGCCCGATCACCACGGCCGGCACGCCGCCGAGCCGCTCGAACAGCCCGCCCTCCGTGCCGTACGAGACCTTGGCGTGGCCGTTGCGGCCCGCGAGGCGCTTGGCCAGGGTCACGATCGCCGCCTCCGGATCGGTGTCGAGGCCCGGATAATCGATCAGCGGCTCGACCGCGACGCCGCAGGCCGGATCGCCGGCCCGCATCAGCGGCGCCAGCGTCCCGGTGGCGTAGGCGATCGCGGACGCCGCCAGCGCGGCGGCATCGTCCGCGCCGATCGCCCGGTACTCGAACTCGACGCTGCAGCTGTCGGGCACGATGTTGAGCGCCGATCCGCCCCGGACCACGCTCGACAGGCCGGTGGTGTGGGGCACGTCGTAGAGCGCGTCGCGGGCGCCGTCCCGGGCGATGGCCTCCGCCGACAGGCGGACATGCTCGATGAAGCGGGCGGCGTACTCGACCGCGTTGACCCCCTGGGGCGCCAGGGCCGAGTGGCTGGCCTTGCCGCGGAAGGTGAGGCGGGCGGCCGATTTGCCCTTGTGGCCGACCACCACGTCCATTCCGGTCGGCTCGCCCACGAAGCAGCCGAGCGGCCGCGGCACGCGCTCGAGCATCCGGGCGATCAGCGGGCGCACGCCGAGGCACCCGATCTCCTCGTCGTACGAGATCGCGATGTGGATCGGGGTGGCGAGCTCCGCCGCGACCATCTCGGGCAGGAGCGCGAGGCAGACCGCGAGGAACCCCTTCATGTCGGAGGTGCCGCGCCCGTAGAGCCGCCCGCCCTCCTCCCGCAGGACGAACGGGTCCGACGACCAGGGCTGGCCGTCGGTCGGCACCACGTCGCTGTGGCCGGAGAGCACGTAGCCGGGGCGCGTCTCGAACGGCCCGACGCTGACCAGCAGCGCCGCCTTCCGGCCCGTCGGATCCGGCACCCGCTCGACCGCGGCGCCGAGGTCGCGGCAATAGGCCTCCGCCCAGTCGATCAGAGGCAGGTTCGAGCGGGCGCTCACCGTGTCGAAGGCGACGAGCGCGGCGAGCAGCGCCGCCGGATCGGGCGTGCCGGGGCGCGGCGTGGCGGTCTGTGCGGACTCTGTCATGGATCCCATGTCGTGGGGAGGCCGTAGGGAGGTCTTGGCTGGGTCTTGGCTGGGTCTCGGCCAGGCCGCGGCCGGCACACCGCCCCTCCCGAATCGGTTTCGGAGGGACGCGGCGTCCGCCGGAGTTCTCGGCCTTCCGGGGATCCAGGGCAATGCCCGGCCCGGCCGGCGCCGCTCCGGAACCGGGACGACGTTCGGGCGTAGCCGCCGGGTAGGGCCCCTTCGGCCCGCTCGTCCCGGAGCCCCGACCATGCGTCCCGGTCCCGCCCCGATCCTCGCCGTCCTCCTGTCGACGCTCCTCTTGCCGACGCTCCTCCTGCCGACGGCCCCGCTGCTGGCCGCCCCGGCCGAGGCCCGCCGGCAGGCCGCGCCCCCTGCCGGGCGACCGCATCACCGCGCGGCCTCCGACATGGACCTGACCCTCGCCCGCATGGCGGCGCGCGACCGGCCGCTCTGGCGGGTCTGGCAGCGGCCCCGGCCCCTCGCCCGCACTGTCGCCCCGGCGACGCGCGAGCGGGTCGCGGCGCCGCCGCTCACGGGCTGGGGCTACGACGGCACCGTCCCGGGTGCCGCGCCCGGCTTCTGAACCGCCTCGACCCGGGCCCGGCCGCCTGCCATGGTGCGGGCGACCGCAGCGGCCCGAGACGGACACGATGGTGCTGGAGTTCCGCCTGGACGATCCGACCCCCGCGGATCCGCGCCGCCGCTGGGACACCCTCGCGCAGGAGGCGCGGGACGCCTGCTACGACAACACCCGCGCGGTGGCCGACAGCGCCGCCCAGGTGGCCGCCCGGGACGCGGCCTCGGCCGCCTATCGGGCGGCGCATCCGGCCGGCCTCGACGTGCCCTACGGCCCCGGCGCCCGCAACGCCCTCGACCTCTACCCGGCGCGGGACGCGGCGGCGCCCTGCCTGGTCTTCATCCACGGGGGCTACTGGCAGCGGGGCGCCCGGGAGCTGTTCGCCTGCTTCGCGGAGGGCCCGAACGCCGCCGGCTGGTCGGTGGCGATGGTCGGCTACACCCTGGCGCCGGAGGCGAGCCTTTCCCGGATCGTGGCGGAGATCGGCGCGGCCCTCGACTGGCTGGCCGCCCACGGGGCCGCGCGCGGGATCCGCGGTCCCCTGATCCTGTCGGGCTGGTCGGCGGGCGGGCTGCTCACCGCGATGCAGCTCGGCCATCCGGCGGTGGCGGCGGGCCTGGCGATCTCCGGCGTCTACGACCTCGCGCCGATCCGCCAGACCTCCCTGGACGCCAAGCTGAGCCTCACCGACGGCGAGATCGAGACCCTGTCGCCCCTGCGGCTCCCGGTGATCGCGAAGCCGCTCTGCATCGCCTACGGCTCCCGCGAACTGCCGGCGCTGATCCACGACGCCCGCAACCTGCACGCCCTGCGGGCGGCGGCCCACGCCCCCGGCTCCCTGCTGCCGGTCCCCGGGGCCGAGCACTTCTCGGTGCTCGACGCCCTGCGCCGGCCGGGCGGGCTCCTGGTCCGGGCGGCCCACGCCCTTCTCGAGGACTGAGGCCCCGGCCGGCAGCCCGGACTGCACCCAGACGCCGGGGGGACGACGGCGTGCAGATTTGCAACTCCCGATAGAAATTCTGCATCGCCGAGGCCCGTTTCCGCCTTGCTGAGGCCTGCCCCGCGTGCTGAGACGGGATCGCGGGCACGATCTCCCTCCACCGGGAGCCGGCCGATCCCAGGGAGATCGGATGCAAGCGGTCGCGCGATCGGAATCCCTTGCGGCGCCCTGCGCCGGCCCCGCGGACCGGGCCGGCCGCCGCGGCGGATGGCGTGACCGGTGGCGCGCGCCGCGGCTGCGCGTCGTGCTGGCCCTGGGTTTCGGCACGCTCGGCTTCCTGACGACCCTGACGCTCGCCGCCCTGGTGAGCCGCGAGGCGACCCGACGGCTCGAGGCGGAGGTCGGCGGCCAGCTCGCCGAGATCGCCGGTCAGATGGCCCGGGGCCTCGATATCGGGATGTTCGAGCGCTGGCGCGACATCCAGATCGCCGCCGCCTCGGACAGTCTGCGCGATCCCGGGACCGGAACGGCCGCCAAGCGCGCCGTGATGGAGCGGCTCCAGGCGACCTACCCGGCCTACTCGATCATCGGGCTGATCGACGCCGACGGGCGCTTCTCCGTCACCAGCACCGGCGCCCTGGAGGGCGCCGACGTCTCCGGCCGCGACTATTTCCGCGGCGGCCGCGCGGGCCCCTACGTGGGCGACGTGCACCCGGCCAAGCTCCTCGAGGCGCTGATGCCCCCGGACGAGGCCGCCGCGCGCGCGGCGTCGCGCGAGCCCCTGCGGCTCCTCGACGTCGCGGCGCCGGTGCGGGCGCCGGACGGCCGCGTCCTCGGGGTGCTGGCCGCCCATCTCGACTGGACCTGGGCGCGCGACATGGCCCGCATCCTCGAGGCTGGCCTCCGGGGCCACCGCCAGGGCGCCGAGATCCTGATCCTGTCCCGCGACGGCACCGTGCTCCTCGGGCCGCCCGCCCTGCAGGGCGCCCCCCTGCCCCGCTCGGTCCTGGCGGGCGGCCGGCCCCTCGATCCGGAGGGCACGAGCCGGGTCGGCCCCTGGCCGGACGACGCCGCGTATCTCAGCGCCCGCGCGTCCACGGCCGGCCACCGCGACTATCCGGGCCTCGGCTGGCAGGTGGTGGTGCGGCAGACGGCCGACCGGGCCCTGACCTCGGTGGCGGCCCTGCGCGGGGGCATCCTGGCGGCGGGCAGCGCGGTGGCCCTCGCGGCGGCGCTGCTCGCGTGGCTGCTCGCGGGCCTGATCGCCCGCCCCCTGCTGGATCTGGCGGTCGCCGCCGAGACCCTGGGCCGCGACCAGCCCCTGCCGACGCTGCCCCGCTCCCTCGTGCGCGAGGGCGCGACGATCGCCGACGCCCTCGCGGCGGCGGCGGACGAGCGGGCCCGGCGCGCCGAGACCCACCGGCTGCTGATCGACGAACTCAATCACCGGGTGAAGAACACCCTCGCCACCGTGCAGGCGATGGCGGCGCAGAGCCTGAAGAATCTGGGCGCCGGCGCGGCGGCCGGGCGCGACGCCTTCGAGGCGCGGCTCCTCGCCCTGTCGCGCGCCCACGACATCCTGACCCGCGAGAGCTGGGCGAGCGCGGATCTGCGCGGCATCGCCGCCCAGGCGGTGCGGCCCTTCCTGGGTCCGGACCCCGCGGGCGGCGATCCGTCGAACCGGGATTCCTCCGGTCGGGAGACTTCGGATCGTGACCCTGCGGACCGGGACGCTCCGGGTGCGAACACCCCGCGCATCACCCTGGACGGCCCCGACCTGCGGCTGCCGCCCGAGGGCGCCCTCGCGCTCACGATGATCCTGCACGAATTGTGCACCAACGCGGTCAAGCACGGCGCCCTGTCGGTTCCGGGCGGGCGGGCCGCGCTGGCCTGGACGGTGGAGGCGGGTCCGGACACCGAGACCCTGCGGCTGACCTGGCGCGAGTGCGGCGGCCCGCCGGTCGTCTCGCCGTCGCGGAGGGGGTTCGGCACCCGCCTGCTCGAGCGGGGCCTCGCCGGAGGCAGGACCGCCAGCCTCACCTACGAGGCCGGCGGCCTCGTCTACGTGGCGGCCAATCCCCTGCCCGCGACGCGTCTCCACACCGGACGGGCCTGACCCCGCTCCGGCCCGGGCGACCGTCGTCCCGACCGCACCCGACAGCGCGCGCGTCCGCGGTGCGAGGGCGGCCGCGCGGCCCTGCGCGCCGCGGACTCGCGCCGGAAGGACACGCTCCGCGCCGTCGGCGCCAGACCTGTCCTTAATCCCGGCCCCTCTCTCAAGATGGACAAAGACGTGCGCGGACGCACACGATAGTACTTACGCCACGGATTAAAGCTTTCGTAGATACAATGTGCCGATGCGCACACGCTATTCCGAAAATGTAGACTAGGGTCGACTTATCGGCAGGGATGCGGTGTCCCTCGCCACAAGTCGAACAGCGAGGAAACGTCATGATCCAGTCCCGCACCCAGTCCCGACATCTCCCGGTTCGCGGCCACGCGGCCGGTCCCGCCTTCGGCCTCGCCCTCGGCCTCGTGGTCGGAATCCTCGGAGCGCCCCTGGCGGCGCAGGCGGGCGAAGGCGGCGGCGGGAGCCGGCAGGCCGCCGGCGGCGGCCACATGAGTTCCTACATCAACGACCCGCACCACGACCCGCGCTCGCTGCACTCGCAGCGCTCCGGGTCCGGGCAGCTCCTCGGGGCGCCGATGATTCACGACAGGGCCGGGGCCACCGTGGCGCGCGGCCAGGTTGTCGACCCGCACTGGGCCTCCGGAACCGCGGAGCGCCGCCGGGTCCGTCGCTGAGACGTCGGAGGCCGGGCCTCCGACGCGACACCCGACGCGACACCCGACACATCACCCGACACCGAGACCCGCCGCCCGGCCCCTCCGGCCGGGCGGAGCCGACGGGAGACCGCTCCGCGCTCCCGTCCCGCGCCGCCGTCCGGCAGGCGCACTCCGGCGCATCGCCCTTCCCCGTTCTCGCCTTCCGGTTCTCCCAGCCTCAGGGACCCTTCATGAACAACCTCATCCAGGGCATCGCCAGCTTCCAGGGCAGCGTCTTCCCCGGCCAGCGGCAGATGTACCAGCAGCTGGTGCGCGACGGTCAGCACCCGAGCGCGCTGATCATCGCCTGCGCGGATTCCAGGGTCTCGCCCGAGCACATCACCCAGGCGGGACCCGGAGACCTGTTCGTCTGCCGCAACGCCGGCAACATCGTGCCCCCGGCCTCCGACGTGGTCGGCGGCGTCTCCTCGGCGATCGAGTACGCCGTGGTGGCCCTCGGCGTGCGCGACATCGTGGTCTGCGGCCACTCGGATTGCGGCGCCATGAAGGGGCTGATGAACCGGGACCTGCTCAAGCGGATGCCCAGCGTCGCCGCCTGGCTGCGCCACGCCGAGGCCGCCGAGCGGATCGTCTGCGAGGCTTATCCGGAGGGGATGGACGCGCAGGCCCGCCACCACGCCCTGGCCCTGGAGAACGTGGTGGTCCAGCTCGCCAACCTGCGCACCCATCCGAGCGTCGCCGCCGCCCTGGCCAAGGGATCCCTGCGGCTGCACGGCTGGTTCTTCGAGATCGAGACCGGTGCCCTCCTGGCCTACGACGGCGCGAGCGGGCAATTCCGGCCGATCGCCGGGGCCGACATGCCCGTGGCGCAGGATTCCTCCGCCAGCAGCCGCCTGCAGGCGGCCTGACCATGCGCGCCCCCGGCCGCCTGACCACGAGCCTGCAGAGCGCCCTCGCCCCGGACGGCGCCGTCCGGGCGAGCCTCGCCCGGGACCTGCCCGCCTCCGTGGTGGTCTTCCTGGTGGCGCTGCCCCTGTGCATGGGCATCGCCATCGCGTCCGGCGTGCCGCCGGAGCGCGGCCTCATCACCGGCATCGTCGGCGGCATCGTGGTCGGCCTCCTCGCCGGCTCGCCGCTCCAGGTCAGCGGGCCCGCCGCCGGGCTCGCCGTGATCGTCTACGGGTTCGTGCAGGCGCACGGTCTCGACGCCCTGGGTCCCGTCCTGGTGGTGGCGGGCCTCGTCCAGCTCGTCGCCGGCGCCCTGCGGGTCGGCGGCTGGTTCCGGGCGATCTCGCCGGCCGTGGTGCACGGCATGCTGGCCGGCATCGGGATCCTGATCGTGCTGGCCCAGATCCACGTCCTGACCGACGCCCTCCCCCGGGCGAGCGGCCTCGACAACCTCGTGGCGATCCCGGCCGCGTTCTTCAACTTCGTCAGCGGCACGGGCGACCGCACCGGGGCCGTGATCGTCGGCGGGATCACCATCGCGGCGATGATCGCCTGGGAGCGGCTGCGCCCGGCGCGGCTCCGGCTCCTGCCCGGGGCGCTCGTCGGCGTGCTGGCGGGCAGCCTCGTGGCGGGATTCGGGGATCTCGCCGTCAAGCGCGTGGCGGTGCCGGAGGCCCTGTTCTCCGGCCTCGCCCTGCCGGCGGCCGAATCCTGGGCGCGCCTCGCCGAGGCCGAGATCCTGATCATGGCCCTGGTCATCGCGGTGATCGCCAGCGCCGAGAGCCTGCTCTCGGCGGCCGCCGTCGACCGGATGCACGACGGCCCCCGCACCCAGTTCAACCGCGAACTCGGCGCGCAGGGCATCGGCAACCTGATCTGCGGGCTCGCCGGCGCGCTGCCGAT
Source organism: Methylobacterium sp. D54C (assembly GCF_053345595.1). Lineage (NCBI taxonomy): Bacteria > Pseudomonadati > Pseudomonadota > Alphaproteobacteria > Hyphomicrobiales > Methylobacteriaceae > Methylobacterium > Methylobacterium sp. D54C. The sequence goes on along the minus strand of NZ_JBKFAK010000026.1, from coordinate 23,580 downwards.
GACCGGGGTGATCGTGCGCTCCTCGGCCAACGTGCAGGCGGGCGCCGTCAGCCGCGCCGCCACGGTGATGCACGGGACCTGGATCCTGGCGTTCCTGCTGGTGCTGCCCTGGCTGCTGGCCCTGGTGCCGACCGCGAGCCTCGCCGGCATCCTGGTGGTCACCGGCTGGCGGCTGGCGAGCCCGGCCCACGCCCTGCACCTGCAGGCCCGCTACGGCTGGCTGACCGCGGCGATTTGGCTCGCCACGATGGCCACCGTGGTGGCGGTGGACCTGCTCACCGGGGTGCTCACCGGCCTCGCCCTGAGCCTGATCCAGGCCCTGCCAAGCCTGCGCAAGGGACGGCTCCGGATCGAGCACGCGGCGGCCCCCGAAGTGCCCGGCGTGCCGGAGCTGCGCCTGTCGGGGGCGGCGACCTTCCTGCAGCTGCCGAGCCTCACGGCGGCCCTGGAGCGGACCCCCGCGGGCGGCGAGGTCCGCCTCGCCACCGACAACCTCGCGGCCATCGACCACACCTGCCTGGAGATGATCGGCGACTGGGCGAGCCGGCGCAGCGCCGGCGGCAGCCGGATCGCGGTGGTGGGCGGGTCGGGTGTCCCGCACGACCGGCTCGCCGCCGCGGTGGCGGCCCCGGCGCACTGAGGACCCTGGCGCCCTCCGCCGGCGGCGAGACCCGTCGGGCGGAGGGCGCGCCGCCCACCCGGGGCGGTTCGCGGCGACACGGCCCGAACCGACGGCCCGAAACGACGGCACGGAGCCGTTCCCGGCGCGATCGGGAGCGGCTCCGCGCCGCGTCCGCACCCGGTCGCCGGGCCTCCATTCCCGGACGACGGCGGCCCGCCGCGCGGGCCGTCAAGGCTGTCCGCCTCCGGGGAGACGGCGATCTTCAAAACCGGTTAATCCTGAATCTTCGCGCCCCTTTAACGAGCGGGAGGCCAGACTCAGCCTCACGGCAGGTCCGGCCCGCGGGACCGGCCGGCGGAATGGTTCTCGTCAGGAGCTTCGTCGATGATCAGGTTCCTTGCGGCCTCGGCCGCCTGCCTGGTCCTGTGCGGCGCCGCGGCGGCGCAGGACATGCCCGGCCTCGCGACCCTGAGCCCGCCCGACCCGGTGCAACCGGTGGCGGCGAGCCCCGCGCTCCCGGCACCGGACGGCGCGGTCGCGCCGGGATCGCGAGCGGAGGCCGGCCCCGATCCGGTCGCGCTCCGGCCCGCGCCCGGCCGGGTGCCCGTCGGCAGCCTCACCCTCCGCGGCACCGCCGCCGACCCCGCGCAGACGACCGCCAGCCTGAAGGTTCCGGCGACCGGCCCCGGCGCGTCCAAGCCCTGGTGCGCGCAGGAGCGCCGGATCGGCACCGGTCAGGGCTTCTGCCTGGTCAACTGAGCGGCCCCTGATGGGCCAAGCGGCCGGATCGGGCGGCCGGATCAGGAGGCCGCGTAGACGGTGACCTCGTCGAAGGTTCCGCCTTCCGGCGCGTAGTCGAGGGAAGCGACGAGAAGCACCAGCACGGCCGCGCCGACCGCCGTGACGGCGAGGAGCCGCGTGATCAGATCGGCGTGGCCGCGGGCGACGTGGATCAGCGCGCAGCCGAGCATGAAGGCGCAGACCTGCGTGGCCGGCGCGGCGAGCGCCGCGGTCATCGCGCCCGCCCGATCATCCGATCACGGCCGATCCTGTCCATGCACGTCCTCCCCGGCCGGGACGCCGTCTGCCGGCGCGCAGCCAAGCAGATCGCCCGTCGCGGCGCCCCCCCAATATGGGGGAGCCGGCGGGGTCCGGCCTCACGTCTTCGTGACCGGCGCCCCTCAGGCGGGCTCCGGCCCCGGCCATGCCGGGGCGGATCCCGGGATGGATGCCAGGGCGTAGGTGGCCTCGGCGACCCGGTTCAGGGGGCCGCCCGGCCCGGACCGCTTCCACAGGCGCGTGTTGAGGGCCGCCACCGGATCCCGGCCGGGAAGGGTGAAGCCCTGCCCGGCGAGCACCTCCAGGATCTCGGCCGCGTGCAGCGGCCGGCCCGCCCGCGCGATCGCCGCGCAGGCCGCCTGCACCAAGGCCCGGCCGTAGCGGCGGGCGCCGGCGGCGTCCTCCGTGAAGGCGATCGCCGGCGGGATCGGTCCGGCGGCGCCGACGGGACCGGGCGCCCCCGCGGACCGCGCCGCCGGACCGGTCCGCGCGCCCCAGTGCCCGGGGTCCGCGCCCGCCGCGTCGGCAAGCGATCCGGACCGGGCCTCTAGGACGTCCCGTACGTCCCGCCCCCGCGGCGGCTCGTCGGCCGGGTCTCGGCGTGGCCCTGCCGGCGGTTCGGGCTTCGGGGCCGGGTCCGGCCGCGCGTCCGCTCCGCCGGCCGCGAGCCGGCGGCCGAGCTCCTGGTAGAGGACGAGATCGGCGATCTCCCGATCGAGCGCCTCGCGCTGGCGTCGCAGCGCGGCGAGCCGCGCCGCGATCTCGGAATCCGACAGGGCCACGTGATGTTCCTTCCAGGCGGACGGAACACATATCTCATTCCGCGCCATTCAGGGAATAGCCACCGTCACATATTCCGTCAGGCAGCCATTCCCTGAGGGAATGAGAGGCAGCGATCCCTGTTCTATTCCTTGAGGCGCTTCCGTATTCCCTTAGCCGCAGGGCGAGGCGGCACGAGCAGCGTGCTGGGATCGGCCGGGTGCAGGGTCAGCCCGCCGTCGTCGAGCACCAGCGGCAGCCGCGGAAACACCTCGCGCAGATGCGCGAGATCGGCCTTGAACGCCTGGCGGAAGCTGCGGATCGAGGCGTTCTCGGCCCCGAACTGCGCGTGGAGGTTGGCCCAGGTCAGGCGGAGCGGCCGCTGCAGGGACCGCAGGCGGTAGCCGGTCCAGAACAGCAGGTCGAGCTTGCGCGCCGAGCCCGAGAAGGCCCGGGCCGCCCGCAGGTCCACCGGCAGGGCGTGCCGGATCAGGGTCTCGTAGAATTCGGGATCGAAGCGCACCGTGCGGCCGGCCTCGTCGTCCCCCTCCCCGGCGCGGGGGCGCCACAGTTCCAGGCTGCGGAACGGCGGGACGTTGAGGGTGGTCGCGCTGTCGCGCCCGTCCCAGAGGCCGATCTGCATGGAGCAGGCGGCCAGCCGGTTCAGCTGCTCCTTGAACTGGCGGATGGTGCCCCGCTCGCCCCCCGTGACCGCGAAGCCCATCTCCCGCATGAAGCCCGACAGGGTCTCGGCCACCTTCACGGTGGGGCTGCGCTGGCGCACGGCCTCGGTGCAGAGGTGCAGCAGCACCAGCCGGGCCTTCGGGCCGTAGGGCAGCCCCTGGGGCTCGAAGGCGCCGGTCTCCGGGTCCTTGATCCGGCCGGCGATCAGGTTGAGCGAGTTGCGGCCGTAGCTGCGGGAGAATTCCCGCACCGGCCCGGGGTCCCGGTAGGGCAGGCCGCACAGCGCCAGGACCGAGTGGATGTGCTGGAGGCTCGACGGGACGGCCGGCTCGTTCTCGATCACGAGGCGCACCGCGTCGCGGCGGCGCTGGTCGCGGGACAGCCCGGCCCGGCGGCTCTCCTCCTCCCCCAGGAGGGCGGCCTGTGCGTCGCGCTCGCGCTGACGGTGCAGCACGTGCTCGACGATCTGCGCGAACAGGAAGCCGCCGCGCGCCGCCTCGATCTCGGCCCGCAGGTCCGGGTCGTGGATCCCGGCGATCTTCTCCTCGATGCTCATCGCCCCTCGGCCCGCGGTACACGGGCCGTCGATCCGCCAGGCGGACGGACGGCCCGATCCTGCCATGCCACGATTCGCCCGCCGCGGCCCCCGTCCGATCGGCCTTGTCCCGGCTATCCACGCTTCCCCGGTCGCGGGGATACGCCCGAAAGCGGGCCGACACTGCTCCCTTCACGGCCGGCTCCCGGGCCGGCACGCGCAGAGTTCGATACGGGCCCCGCTCCCCCGGCGATCCCACGCAGAGTCCGATACGCGGGACCGCTCGGTGTCCGTCCCCGTTATTCACCGCTCCGGGCCCGGATTCGCGCCGAATCGGATACGCCGCCGCGCAGATTCCGATACGCCGACCGGCCCTCCGGGCGCAGAATCGGATACGCCGCGACGCAGAGTCCGATGCGGGCCGGCGCAGAGTCGAATGCGCGAACGCAGGCCAAGGCCCTGGCACAGATGCGGAATTCGCAACCCCATATAACTTGCTGAACTGACTCTCTGAGAGATTCTCCCAGATAATCTTCCTACTGCGGACCAGCCCGTTCGTTCTGACGAACGACCGTGTCGCGCCCGCACATGCACAGGTCACAAAGGGAATATGAGTTCGTTTTCCACATTCCTACGCGGGAGGACCGTCCCGACTTGACGGGTCGGCGACGGAATCCGGTGCCGTGCCGGCGCGCTCCGTCGATCGTCCTGGCCCTGGATCCCCGAGGGCTGCCGGCAGCTCCCGGTGTGATGCCGGCTTGACGCGCGCGATGCCGCCCGGTTTCTCGGCTCCTTCCGACAGGGCCCTCAGAGAAGAGCGCGCCGATGCCCCCCTTGCCCGAATTCGTCTGGCCCAGCCTCGCCCGACCCAGCCTCGCCCGATCCAGGGCCCCTTCGCCGATCGCGGCCCGATGACGGATCGCCGCGACGACGGCCGGCCGCCCGGCGGACGCCCCGCCCGGCCCCGCCCGCACGGGCCCCGGCGCCCCGCCCCCCGGTCCGGAGGTCGCCCGGGCGGGGCGTCCCGCCCGTGGGAGGAGGGCGGCGACGGGCCGACCGTACTCTACGGCTGGCATCCCGTGGTGCAGGCCCTGGGCAACGCCCAGCGCGGCCTGCACCGGCTGCTCGCCACCGAGAACGCGGCCGCGCGGCTGGAGGCCGAGTTCGGGGGCGCCGTGCGGATCACCCCGGAGCTGGTGCGGCCGAGCGACATCGGCCGCCTGCTCGGGCCGGACGCCGTCCACCAGGGCCTGTACCTGGAGGCCGAGCCCCTGCCCGCGCCCGGCCTCGACGACCTGCCCGCCGACGCGCTGCTGCTGGCGCTCGACCAGATCACGGACCCGCACAATGTCGGGGCGATCGTGCGCACCGCCGCGGCCTTCGGGGTCGCCGGGATCGTCACCACGGCGCGCCACGCGCCGGGCGCCACCGGGGTCCTGGCGAAATCCGCCTCCGGCGGCCTGGAGCACGTGCCCTTCGTGACCGTCCGGAACCTCGCCGAGGCCCTGATCGCCCTGGGCGAGCGCGGCTTCACCCGGGTCGGCCTCGATTCGGACGCGCCCGAGAGCCTCGACGCGCTGACGATCGCGCGGCCGCTGGTGATCGTGCTGGGTGCCGAGGGCAAGGGCCTGCGCGAGCGGACCCGGGGCTGCTGCGACGTCCTGGCCCGGATCCCCTTCTCGGGCGCGATCCGCAGCCTCAACGTCTCGAACGCCGCCGCCATCACCCTCTACGCCCTCGGCCGCGCGAGAGACTGACAAGAGACTGACAGGGGAGCGACAGGAACCCGCCGGGGCCGTGACGGACGCGCGACGGGGACGCGGCCGGACCGGCACCCGATCGGTCCCGGCGAGACACGTTCGGAAACACGGAACCGCCACCGGAAGCCCTTCTTCCGCCTAGGCAATCTTCGCAACTTCCCGTAGAATAAGTCGCGAGGGGGGCGTCGTCTCGAGGGCTGCGCCGGATGTTGGACGATGCGTTTACCTACGGCGGCTGGGTCCTCGGCCTGATCGCCGTCGGCGTGTGGATCTGGCTCGCGCGGCGCGCCTTCCCGAGTTTCGAATCCTTCGTGACGGGCTTCGACGACGAGCTCCAGCTCGGCGCCAGCCCGGAGGAGCGCGCGCGCAGCGCGCGCTGGCGTCAGGTCCGTCAGGCCGCCATGGCCCTGACGGCCGTCGCGGCCCTGTGTCTGTCGATCGGCTTCGCGATTCCCGACTGATTCCCGACGGGGCCGGAAACCCGGAGGCGATCCGGCCCGGATCCCGCGCTGAAGCCCCGGGGTTCCGGGCGTGCACCGTCCCCGTGCCCTCTCGCGGCCGGCGCGGAGCCTTCGTGGCGGTCGGCGCGTTCGGCCTCGAAGTCCTGGATCGCCGTGCCGCCCAGGGAGCGCGGCGTGTCGTGGCGGCCGCAAGCCCGTCATCGGATCCCCGGGCCGCCTCGCGCCGAGACGGTTCCCGACACCGCCAGGGGGCTCGACCCGCCGGAAGCCTCTCTTCAGGCCGCGCGGACCCGGGCCAGGAAGCCTTCGACGGCGCCGCGCAGGTCGCCCGCCTGCCGGGACAGGTCGGCCGCCGCCCGCAGCACCTGGGCGGAACCCTGGCTCGCCGTGCCGGCCGCCGCGCCGACACCCGCCATGTGGCCCGAGACGCCGCGTGTGTCCTGCGAGGTCTGCGCGGTGGTCCGGGCGATCTCCGCGGTGGCCGCCCCCTGCTGCTCGACCATGGCGGCGATCTCGGCGCCGATCCGCGCGAGGTCGCGGATCACCGCCGTGATGCCGCCGATCGACCGGACCGAGGCCTCGGTCGATCCGGTGATCTCCGCGACCTTGCGGGCGATCTCCTCGGTGGCCTTGGCGGTCTGCTCCGCGAGCGTCTTGACCTCGGCGGCCACCACCGCGAAGCCGCGGCCGGCCTCCCCGGCGCGGGCCGCCTCGATGGTGGCGTTGAGCGCCAGCAGGTTGGTCTGGCCGGCGATCTGCGAGATGATCGCGACGATCTCCCCGATGCTGCCGGCCGCCTGGGCGAGGCGGTGGACTTCCCCGGCCATGCCGTCGGCGCTCCGCGTGGCGTTCGCCGCGAGGTCCGCCGAGGACCCGACCTGCACGCCGATCTCCCGGACCGAGGCGGTGAGCTCCTCGGTGGCCGCCGCCACCGTGTCGGCCGAGCGGGCGGCCGAATCGGCCGACACCGCCACCGCCCGACTCAGATCGGTCGTGTCCTGGGCGGCCCGCGCCATCCCGTGCGCGGAGGCCTCCAGCTGGGCCGCCGCCGCCGAGACGGCCTCGACGATCCCGCCGACCTGGCGCTCGAAGCTGTCGGCGAGGCCGAGGGCGGCCGCGCGCTGGGCCGCCGCGGTCTCGGCGGCGAGCCGCTCCTGCGCGGCCCGGGCCGCCCGGCGCTCGGCGACGCTGTCGCGGAACGCCAGGGCGGCCGCGGCGATCGCCCGGACCTCGCGCGGCCCGCCGGTCGGGATGGTCAGGTCGGCCGTGCCCGCGTCCCGGCCGATCGCGGTCAGCACCCCGGCCATCCGGGAGAGCGGCCGGGCGATGGCCGTGCCGAGCCAGACCGCGAGGCCGGCCGAGAGGGCGAACAGGGCGAGCCCGCCGGCGGCCCAGAGGGCCAGCATCCGCTCGGCGCGGGCGTGCGCCGCCCCCGCGGCCGCCACCAGGTCGGCGGTGAGCCGATCCTCCACGCCCTTGAGGGCGTCGATCCGCTGCGTGGCGAGGCGGAACCACCCCGGCGCGTCGCGGAAGGCCGGGGGCGTCCCCGGCATCGTCTCCTGCACGCCCGCGCGCAGGCGGGCGACCGCGCGGGACGGCTCGGTCGCCTCCGCGGCGTCGAGCAGGCTCGCCTGCCCCGCTTCGGCGCCGGCCCGGAACAGGCCGGCATAGGTCGCCTGGTCGGCCGCGAGGGTCGCGAGGCCGCGGGCGGCCGCGAGGTCGAGGGTGCCGGAGGCGAAGACCGCCGAGGCGGCGGCCCGCTCCTGGCCGGCGGCCTCCTTCAGCGCCAGGAAGGCCGCGTAGGCGTTCGCCCGGGCGGCGAGGCCGGCCTCGTCGATCGCGCCGCCCATGGCCCGCACCAGGCCGAGCCCCTCCCCGATCAGGCCCGTGTAGTAGGCCACGGCCTGCGGCGGGGCCGCCGTCAGGGCGTCGACCGCCCGGCGCTGCGCGGCCAGCCCGGTGAGCGCCCGCGCGAAGCCCTCACCGCGCGCCTGGAAGACCGGCCCGAAGCCCGTCGCGGCCTTCATGGCCTCGGGAAGCCCGGCAAGCGCCGCGTCGGTGCGTTCGCGCTGGGCCGCCAGTTCCGGGCCGAACTGCGCGCCCTTCGCGCCCAGGAACAGGCTCGAGGCGCCGCGCTCCCGCTGGGCCTCGTGCACGAAGGCGCTGATCCGGGAGGCGAGGCCGACCAGGCCCTCCACCCGGCCTATCTCGGCGCGGCGCGCCCACTGGTCCGACACGGCGAGGCCCGCCGCCCCCGCGAAGGCGAGGCACGGGGCGAGCGCCACCGCCAGGATGCGGGCGCGGAGCGAGGCGAGGATCGGCATCGGAAGTTCTGGAACCGTCCGGCGGGAGATGCGCCACCTTCCGGCCAAGTCATAAAGATCCGGTTATGTGGTCGCGCCCATATTCGGCACCGGTTTGCCCAATCAGGCGGCGTTTTGAGCCGTATCTGCCAATTCCGCGTGCAGATCACCCCAGGTCTTCAGCGCGCGGATGACCGGATCGAGGGACCGCCCCCGCTCGGTCAGGCTGTATTCCACCTTCGGAGGAACCTCGGCGTAGACCGTCCGGGTGATCAGGCCGTCGGATTCCATTTCGCGCAGCTGGTTGGTGAGCATGCGCTGGGTCACGCTGGCGAGGCGCCGCCGGATCTCGTTGAAGCGCAGGGTCCCCTCCAGCAGGTGGTAGAGGATCACGCCCTTCCACTTGCCGTCGATGAGCCGGAGCGTCGCCTCGACGGCGCAGCCGGGGCTGCAGGCGCCCGTGTGGCGGCGGGTGCGGGGCATGGGCTGTCTCCGACGGTATCATTTCCGGCACTAGTGGCGTTTTATGTGCGTACTTGCGGCCCGTGAAGGCGGGCGGCATCTCCTGCGGCGACACTCCGAGGAGATCACCATGCGCGCCGTCGGCTACCGCAAGTCCCTGCCGATCACCGATCCCGAGGCCCTGGTCGACCTTGACCTGCCCCAGCCCGAGCCCGGCCCGCGCGACCTGCTGGTGAAGGTCGAGGCGGTCTCGGTGAACCCGGTCGACACCAAGGTCCGGCGGCGGGCCGAGCCGGAGGAAGGCGGCACCAAGGTGCTCGGCTGGGACGCGGCCGGCACCGTCGTCGCCGCCGGCGCGGAGGTCCAGGGTTTCGCCGCGGGCGACGCGGTGTTCTACGCGGGCGACCTCACCCGGCCGGGGACGAACGCCGAATACCATTGCGTCGATGCCCGCATCGTCGGGCACAAGCCGGAGAGCCTCGACTGGGCGCAGGCCGCCGCCCTGCCGCTCACCGCGATCACCGCCTGGGAGACCCTGTTCGACCGGCTCGACGTGGACAAGCCGGTGCCGGGCGCGGCCCCGGCGATCCTGATCGTCGGCGGCGCGGGGGGCGTCGGCTCGGTGGCGATCCAGCTCGCCCGGGAACTCACCGACCTCACCGTGATCGCCACCGCGTCGCGGCCTGAGACGGCGGCCTGGTGCCGGGACCTCGGCGCCCACCACGTGGTCGACCATTCCAGATCCCTGGCGGCGGAGGTGGCGGCCCTGGGGATCGGCGCGCCGGGCCTCGTCTTCTCCACGACCAGCACCGACGCCCACCTCGCCGCGATCGTGGAACTGATCGCCCCGCAGGGCCGCCTCGCCCTGATCGACGATCCGGAGCGCCTCGACGTCGGGCTCCTCAAGCGCAAGAGCCTGTCGCTGCACTGGGAGTTCATGTTCACCCGCTCGATGTTCGCCACCGCCGACATCGCCGCCCAGGGTGCGCTCCTCGACGAGATATCCCGCCTCGTTGATTCCGGGCGCCTGCGCACCACCCTGGGGGAGCATTACGGGCGGATCGACGCCGCGAACCTGCGGCGCGCCCACGCGCTGGTCGAGAGCGGGCGCGCCAGGGGGAAGATCGTGCTCGAAGGGTTTTCCGATTGAGGAGGACGTGATGGCGGACGCGGCGGGGACCGGCCTCTTCGACGTGACGGCGCTGGCGGCGGGTCTGCCCGACAGCGCCGAGACCCTCTTGGTCGACACCTACCTGACCGACCGGGAGGCGGCGAGCGCCCGGGTGTTCCGGGTCTACCGGCCGACCCCGCCGCACTATCACGCCACCTGCGACGAGTACCTCTACTGCCTCTCGGGCCGGGGCCGGGTCTGGCTGGGCGATCCGGCCGCCGAGACGGCGTTCGGCCCGGGCCAGCTCCTGTTCTTCGAGAAGGGCACGGTCCACGCGATGCCGGCGCTCGAGCCCGGGGACCCGGTGGTGTTCCTGTCGATCGACACGCCCCGGCGGGCGCCGACCGACATCGTCTTCGTGAACCCGGAGGACGGGACGCCCGCCACCTTCATGGCGCGCAACGCCGAGGCGTGAGGGGTCACACCCGCAGGGACCGGCCGGCCGCCGCCACGCCGAGGAGCAGCGCCGCCACGATCAGCAGGGACGCGGGCAGGCCGAGCGCCTGCGCGGCGAAGCCGATCAGCGCGGGCCCCGCCAGCACCCCGGCATAGCCCAGCGTCGTCACCGCCGGCACCGCCACGCGCGCGGGCATCGCGGTCTGGCGCCCCGCCGCCGTGAACAGGACCGGGACGATGTTGGCGCAGCCCGCCCCGACCAGGGCGTAGCCGGCGAGCGCCGCCTCCCAGGCCGGGATGACGACCGAGAGCGCGAGGCCGGCCGCCGCCAGCAGGCCGCCGAGGATCACCACGGGCCGCCGGCCGAGGCGGGCCACGATCGCATCCCCGCCGAGCCGGCCGGCCGTCATGGTGACCGAGAAGGAAGCGTAGCCGAGCGCCGCCCAGGCCGGATCGAGCCCGCGCTGCTGGATCAGGAACACCGCGCTCCAGTCGAGGGCCGAGCCCTCGGTGAGGAACACCACGCAGCAGAGCAGGCCGAGGACCAGCACCGGGCCCCGGGGCAGCGCGAGGGCGGGACCGCCGCTGTCGCCGCCTCCTGCCCGGTCGGTCCGCAGGATGCCGGGCCAGGCCGCCGCGAACAGGGCCGCGATGCCCCCGACGAGCAGCAGCGCGCTCCAGCCCGCGCCGAGCCCGGCGGCCAGCAGGACGCTGGCGATCAGCGCCCCCAGGATGCAGCCGAGGCTGTAGAGGCCGTGGAAGCCCGACATCATCGGCCGCCCGCCGGCGCGCTCGACGGCGACGGCCTGCAGGTTCATGACGCAGTCCACCGCCCCCATCCCGGCCCCGAACAGCAGCAGCGCCCCGGTGAGCGGGACGAGCCCGGAGGCCAGGGCCAGGACCGGCAGGGCCAGGCCGAGCGCCAGCGTCCCGGCGAGCAGGACCGGCCGGTATCCCAGCCGCGCGGCCGCCGCCCCGGCGCTCGGCATCGCCAGGAGCGAGCCGATGCCGAAGGTGAGGAGCAGCAGGCCGAGCCCGGCCTCGTCGAGGCCGGCGCGGTCCTTCACCAGCGGCACCAGGGGCGCCCAGGTGGCGTTGGCGATGCCCACGATCAGGAACAGGAGCCGCGTGGACAGGCGCTGCTGGGTGGCCGTGCGGTCGTCGGAACCGCGGAGGGCGGCCGGATCGGTCGCGTCGCATGCTGGCATCGGCACCTGTCGATCGCGTCGCATCTCGGGGCTCGGGCGGCTCGGGCAGCGCAGCGAAAACCCACGCTACAGGTCGAGCCCCCTCACGCTGCGGCCGTGGACGATGGCCAGGATCAAGACACCGCCTTCCACCGGCTCGTACAGGATGACGTGGGCGGCGTACTCGTGCCGATGCACGCCGTGCCGGATCGCGGCAGCTGTCCGGCCCATGCGGGGATTGTCGGCAAGAAGCTGGAAGATGCGTTCCAACCCGTCAGCATAGGCTTCCGCTTGGCGGATACCGAACTGCCGGTAACCATAGACAGCGATGTCGAACAGATCCGCTTCAGCCCGCGCCGTGAGGGTATAGTCACTCATCTAGCGGTTGGTCAGACTGCGCGTGCTTCCTGGCCCGGGCGAGGATCTCGGGCACCTTGCGGCGGCTCGGTCCTCCGGCGCGGGCCTCGTCGACGATCCGGCGCAGATCCTCAAGCGTCAAATCGGCCTGGGCTCGTCTCTCGCGGTCACGGCGCACGAGGTCGCGGACGTAGTCGCTCGTGCTGGCATAATCGCCCTGTCTGATCTGCGCTTCGATCCACTCCTTCATCGGGTCGGGCAGGGAAATCGTCATGGTCGCCATGGGGTCTCCGTTATTCGCCCGGAAGGATCACGCGCCCGACGATAAGCGTTTTTCACAAATTATCTTATAGGCTGAGGCGTCGATGACGTCACCCGCACCGCCGCTACACCGAAGTGTTGCCGCCGTACGCGTTTCGTTCTAGCAAGGGCGGCGCATGACGGGCCTGCGTCCCGCCGGCCGCATCTTGCCGTGAGCCCCGTCGGGCTCGACATGAGGCCGTTGCGGCGGCTGGCCCGCGCGCGAATCCGATCTGACCGCGTCGACGCCTCGAAAGACCGCCGCCCTCATGGCCAAAGCCCAAGCTGGAAGTCGTGCCGCAAGCCGCGCCGACGCCGCCAAAGCCGCTCCCAAGTCGCCCGTCAAGGCGGTCCCGGCCAAGACAGCTCCGGCCAAGGTGGCCCCTGTGAAGGCAGTTCCGGCCAAGGCAGCCCAGCCCAAGCCGGCCCGCGCGAAGGGCGAGGCGTCCGCTGCGCGGACCGAGGCCGCCATCGACGCCAAGCTGGAGGCCCTGTTCGACGCCGCGCCGGCCCCCGTCGAGGACCGGCGGGTCATCGCGATCCGCGGCGCCCGGGAGCACAATCTCAAGAACGTCGACCTGACCATCCCGCGGGACAAGCTCGTGGTCTTCACCGGGCTCTCGGGCTCGGGCAAGTCGTCGCTCGCCTTCGACACGATCTACGCCGAGGGGCAGCGCCGCTACGTCGAGTCGCTCTCGGCCTACGCCCGCCAGTTCCTGGAGATGATGTCCAAGCCCGACGTCGACCAGATCGACGGGCTGTCGCCGGCGATCTCGATCGAGCAGAAGACCACCTCGAAGAACCCCCGCTCGACCGTGGGGACGGTGACCGAGATCTACGACTACATGCGCCTGCTCTGGGCGCGGGTCGGCATCCCCTACTCGCCGGCCACCGGCCTGCCGATCGAGAGCCAGACCGTCCAGCAGATGGTCGACCGGGTGCTGGAGCTGCCGGAGAAGACCCGGCTCTACCTGCTGGCGCCCGTGGTTCGCGGGCGGAAAGGCGAGTACCGCAAGGAGATCGCCGAATATCAGAAAAAAGGCTTCCAGCGGCTGCGCGTGAACGGCGAATACTACGCCATCGACGATGTGCCCAAGCTCGACAAGAAGTTCAAGCACGACATCGACGTGGTGGTGGACCGGATCGTGGTCCGGGCCGATATCGGCTCGCGGCTGGCCGAGTCCTTCGAGACCGCGCTGGAACTCGCCGACGGCGTCGCCGAGATCGTGTTCGCCGACGCCCCCGAGGGCGAGGCGCCGCGGACCGTCACCTTCTCGTCGCGCTTCGCCTGCCCGGTCTCGGGCTTCACCATCGCGGAGATCGAGCCGCGGCTGTTCTCGTTCAACAACCCGTTCGGCGCCTGCCCGACCTGCAGCGGCATCGGCCACGAGATGCGGATCGATCCCGAGCTGGTGATCTCCGATCCGGCCTTGAGCCTGAAGCGCGGCGCGGTCGGCCCCTGGGCGAAGTCGACCTCGCCCTATTACGGCCAGACGCTCGAGGCGCTCGCCGAGCATTTCGGCTTCAAGACGGGCGTCCCCTGGCAGAGCCTGTCGGAGACGGCCCGCGCCATCGTGCTCTACGGCTCGGGCAAGCAGGCGGTGCGCTTCGCCTACGACGACGGCTTGCGCAAGTACACGGTCAACAAGCCGTTCGAGGGCGTGATCCCGAACCTGGAGCGCCGCTACAAGGAGAGCGACTCGGACGCCGTGCGCGAGGAGATCGGGCGCTTCATGAGCGAGACGCCCTGCGCCGCCTGCGGCGGCAAGCGGCTGAAGCCCGAGGCTCTGGCCGTGAAGGTCGCCATGGCGGACATCGCCGACGTGACCGCCCTCTCGGTCTCCGAGGCGCACCGCTGGTTCTCGGACCTGCCCGGGAAGCTGACCGCGAAGCAGAACGAGATCGCGGTCCGGATCCTGAAAGAGATCCGCGACCGGCTGAGCTTCCTGGTGGATGTCGGCCTGGAATACCTGACGCTCGCCCGCGGCTCCGGCTCGCTCTCGGGCGGCGAGAGCCAGCGCATCCGCCTCGCCTCGCAGATCGGCTCCGGCCTGACCGGCGTGCTCTACGTGCTGGACGAGCCCTCGATCGGCCTGCACCAGCGCGACAACGAGCGGCTGCTCGGCACGCTCAAGCGCCTGCGCGACCTCGGCAACTCGGTGATCGTGGTCGAGCACGACGAGGACGCGATCCTGCAGGCCGATTACGTGGTCGATGTCGGCCCGGGCGCCGGCATCCACGGCGGCGAGATCATCGCGCAGGGCACCCCCGCGGAGGTGCTGGCGAACCCCGCCTCGCTCACCGCCAAGTATCTCACGGGCGCGATGGCGGTGCGCACCCCGACCGCCCGCCGCAAGGGCCGGAAGGGCAAGCTCGGCCTGTTCGGCGCGCGGGGCAACAATCTCAAGGACGTGGACGTCGAGATCCCGCTCGGCACCTTCACGTGCATCACCGGCGTCTCGGGGGGCGGCAAGTCCACCCTGGTGATCGACACCCTCTACAAGGCCGTCGCCAAGAAGCTGAACGGCGCCCTGGAGCACCCGGCCCCCTACGGGCGGCTGGAGGGGCTGGAGCACCTCGACAAGGTCATCGACATCGACCAGTCGCCGATCGGCCGCACGCCGCGCTCGAACCCCGCCACCTATATCGGCGCCTTCACGCCGATCCGCGACTGGTTCGCGGGCCTCCCCGAGGCCAAGGCGCGGGGCTACCAGCCCGGCCGCTTCTCGTTCAACGTCAAGGGCGGGCGCTGCGAGGCCTGCTCGGGCGACGGCGTCATCAAGATCGAGATGCACTTCCTGCCGGACGTCTACGTCACCTGCGACGTCTGCAAGGGCAAGCGCTACGACCGCGAGACCCTGGAGGTGAAGTACCGGGGCAAGTCCATCGCCGACGTGCTCGACTCCACCGTCGAGGAGGCGGCCGAGCTGTTCAAGGCGGTGCCGGCGATCCGCGACAAGCTCGAGACCCTGAAGCGGGTCGGCCTGCACTACGTCCATGTCGGCCAGCAGGCCACCACCCTGTCGGGGGGCGAGGCGCAGCGCGTGAAGCTCTCCAAGGAGCTGTCGAAGCGCGCCACCGGCCGCACCCTCTACATCCTCGACGAGCCGACCACCGGCCTGCACTTCCACGACGTCGCCAAGCTCATGGAGGTGCTCCACGAGCTGGTCGACCAGGGCAACACCGTGGTGGTGATCGAGCACAACCTCGAAGTGATCAAGACCGCCGACTGGGTGATCGACATGGGCCCCGAGGGCGGCGACGGCGGCGGCCGGGTGGTGGCGCAGGGCACGCCGGAAGAGATCGCCCGCGCCAAGGCCAGCCATACCGGCCGGTTCCTGCGCGAGGTGCTGGAGCGGCGGCCCGCCTCACCCGCGAGCCGCGGTCGCGCCGCGGAGTAGCGCGGCGGCGGAGGGGGGGCGGACCGTCCGGGGGCGGGCATCGCACGCACCGGCGACCGTGCCGGACGCGCCCCCGCCCCTGCAGTGCGGGCGCGGGTCCGACGCGACGATCACCCGCTCCCGGGCCGGCGCGGCAGTTTCTGCCGGGTCTCGGCCGGACCCCGCGCCCGCGGACGGTGATTCGAGCGGCCGGATCCGGCTCCGGACCCGCCGCCGACCGGCTCGGAGCCGGATCCCGGCCCGCGCGTCCGGACCGGCGGCCTGCCCGATCACCTTCCCGCCTTTGCCGGATTCTCCCGCGGCCCGGGCCGGCAACAGCTTGACCGTTCAACGATATTTTGCCGAAACCGCGGTCCGAGCAGGGTCTGTGGACAGTGTTGCATCGCCGCAAAAATGCGGCTTTTGCGCAACGGTTCGGCCGGTTGTGGCGTTTCGGCGAGCATTCCACTGTCTTTCCGCAGGTCTCTGTAGAATAGTCGCAGACGTTGAGACGGGCAGGCTCCGTGGGGGCGCTCGGCAGGTCCGAAGCCGGCAGCCGCGATAGGCGAGCAGACCGGCAGGGAAGTGCCGAATGCGGGACGGACGCCGTATGACCTTGGGAAGGAATGAGAAAATGATGAAGAACTGGCTCGCGGCCGGCACGGTCGCGCTCACGGTCGGCATGACCTCGACGATCGCGCAGGCGCAGACCACGACGGTTCCGGGCGAGCAGGTCGGCCTCGCGGTCGGCGCGCCGCTGCCGGAGGGTCTCTACGCGATCAACACGTTCACCTATCGCCGCACCGACGCGCCGAACTCGCCCGACACGGCCGTCAACATCCCGGTCCTGGTCTGGTCGACCCCGTTCGTGCCGTTCGGCGGCCGCGTCGAGCTGCTCGTGGCGCCCCCGACCGTGTTCGCCTTCACCCGCAACCCGGCGGGCGTGCGCAACAAGGACATCTCGATCAACGTCGGCACCTTCGTCGGCGGCATCTGGGCCTTCGACCTCGGCAACAACTTCGGCGTCAGCTTGCTCGGCGGCGCCTACCTGAACGACCTGAACGGCGATCGCGGCTCGATCATCACCGCGAACGGCACGACGGCCACCCCGGTCCTGCCGCAGCTCTCCTCCAACACCTACCGCTTCGGCATCGCCGGCAGCTACACGGGTGACGGCTGGAACATCACCGCCAACCTGACCGCCAACATCTACGACTCGCCCGGCCGCTTCCCCGGCCAGGTCGGCGCCGCCATCGGCCCGATCCGCCTGTCGGACGCCCTGAACTTCGACCTCACGGCGACCAAGAAGTTCGGCAACTTCGAGATCGGCCCGATCGCCTACGGCACCTACAACTTCGACATCAGCCAGGCCAGCGCCGCGGCCGGCAACCGTGGCCGGTTCGCCCTCGGCGGCCTCATCGGCTACGACTTCAAGATCTTCACCGTCCAGGCCTACGTTGCCCGCGACGTCGTGACCGGCGCGCAGTACACCAACGCGTTCGGCCGCACCCGCGACAACTACTCCACCGACGGCTGGATCCGGTTCATCGTGCCGCTCTACTCGCCGACCCCGGCCGCCGCGCCGGTCCCGGCGCCGCTGGTCCGCAAGTACTGAGATCCTTCCGAGACACCGGGCTCCCCGCCGCCGCGCGGCGGGGGCTCCCGGATCTCCGACAGGCCGTCCTCCGGGACGGCGCGCCGCCCGGCTCCGCCGGGCGGTTTTTCTTTGTGCCGGTGCCGCCGCGGGCCGCACCCGGCCGCCCCGGCCGCCCCGGGCGGGCCCGTGCCACGGGTCGCAGCCGGCTGCGGGTGACGCGGGTGGCGCGGACATCCTATGGTGTGCCGATGGCGCGGCTCCGGGGCCGACCGGAGCGCAGGCGGACGAGCCGAAGGATTGTCATGGCGACGCAGGGCGAGTGGAAGATCCCCGCGCAGGCCCAGCCCAGGCCCGCGGATTACGGCTACGACCTCGACCGGGCGCTCTCCGCGGTCCTGGCCCTGTCGGCGCGGATCCCGGACAGCGCGTTCACGGCCGAGACGCTCGGCACCGAGCGCGCCGGCAACGGCGTGGTGATCCGCGAGGACGGGCTGGTGCTCACCATCGGCTACCTCGTCACCGAGGCCGAGAGCGTCTGGCTCACCACCCGGGACGGCCGCTCGGTGCCCGGCCACGTCCTCGGCTTCGACGCCGCCACGGGCTTCGGCCTGGTCCAGGCGCTCGGCGATCTCGGCGTGCCGGCCCTCCCGCTCGGCCGCTCGGCCGGGCTCAAGACCGGCGACCGGGCCGTGCTGGCCGGGGCGGGCGGGCGCCAGCGCTGCGTCGCCGTCGAGGTCGTGGCCCGGCAGGAATTCGCCGGCTACTGGGAGTACGTCCTCGACGAGGCCCTGTTCACCGCCCCCGCGCACCCGCACTGGGGCGGGACCGCGCTGATCGGCCCCCAGGGCGACCTGCTGGGCATCGGCTCGCTGCAGCTGCAGCAGGGCGGCGGCGGCGCGGCGCGGCCGATCAACATGGTCGTGCCCATCGATCTGCTGACGCCGATCCTCGAGGACCTCGCCACGCGCGGGCGGGCCGACCGGCCGCCCCGCCCCTGGCTCGGCCTCTACGCCACCGAGAGCGAGGAGGGCATCGTCGTGATGGGCCTCGCCGATAACGGCCCGGCCGAGACCGGCGGCCTCCAGGCCGGCGACGTGATCGAGGCGGTGGCCGGCGAGCCGGTGGCCGACCTCGCCGCCCTGTTCCGGAGCGTCTGGGCCCTGGGCGAGGCCGGCGTGCGGGTCCCCCTCACGATCCGCCGGGAGGGGCGCGGCGTGAAGCTCGCCCTCGTCTCCGGGGATCGGGAGCGGTTCCTGCGCACGCCCTCGCTGCACTGAGGCCGCGACCCGGAGCGTGCAACCTTCGCGCTCCGAACGGCGTTGCCGCGGCGCCGTCGCGGGCCTGTACCGGACACAACCTACGGCTCAGCGACGGTTCAGGTGGCGGGACCGAATCTCGAACGACCGGCTCCCGATCCGCCGGAAACGTTGAGGAGATCCAGTCATGACGATTCTGAGCGCACCGCGCGCGAAGGCACTCGTGATGGCCGCCGCGATCGCCGGCGGCCTCGGGCTCGCGGGGTCTGCCGAGGCGGCCGGGGGCTGCGGCCCCGGCTTCCATCCCAATCCGTGGGGCATCTGCCGGCCGAACTGGGGCCCCCGGCCCTACGGCTACTGGCGGCGCCCGGTCTATTACGGCGGGTACGGCGGTTACTACCGGCCGCGGCCCTTCTACCGGCCCTACGGCTTCTACGGGCCGCGCCCGTTCTACTGAGCCCCCGTCCGAGCCCGTCAGACGGCATGCAGGGCGTCCCGCCGACCGGCGGGGCGCCCTTCGCGCGTGCGGAAGGCCCTTCTTCGCCCTGCATGCGCACAAAGAATGACCATCCGGAAACCTTGCCGGTTTCTTAAGCCGGTTATGCGATTTTCGCAGGTCTGGTGCTTGACCTTACGACTCCTGCTGCGCTGCGGCGCGATTATATGTGCGTTGCACCAACAAGAGGCAGCGATGCGCAATGGGGCGCCATCGTCTGCCCGAGCAGAGGTCACAGCACACCATGTCCGCCGCCCGTAGCGTCCTGAGCCGCGTCCGCGCCTATCTCCGGTACCGCGACACCGTCACCCAGCTGTCCCGCCTGTCGGACCGCGATCTTGCCGATCTCGGCATCAACCGCAGCGAGATCCGCGGCGTCGCCCGCGTCTGATCCCCGCGTCCGCGTCACAGCGCCCGAGACGAATGCCTCGAAGGACCGCCGCCCGTTGATCCGGACGGCGGTCCTTCGCTATTCTCGGACATGACACAGACCATCCACATCGTCGGCGGCGGCCTCGCCGGATCCGAGGCCGCCTGGCAGGTGGCCGAAGCCGGGCACCGCGCCGTGATCCACGAGATGCGCCCGGTGCGCGGCACCGAGGCGCACCGGACCGACGGGCTGGCCGAGCTCGTCTGCTCCAACTCGTTCCGGTCGGACGACCCCGAGGGCAACGCCGTCGGGCTGCTGCACCAGGAGATGCGCTCCTTGAGCTCGCTGATCATGCGGGCGGCCGACGCCAACCAGGTGCCGGCGGGCGGGGCGCTGGCGGTCGACCGCGAGGGCTTCTCCGCCGCGGTGACCCGGGCCCTGGAGCAGCACCCGAACGTCACCCTCGTCCGCGGGGAGGTCGAGGGCCTGCCGCCGGAGGAATGGGGGCCCTGCATCGTCGCCACCGGCCCGCTCACCGCGCCGGCGCTGGCCGAGGGCATCCGCGGGCTCACAGGCGCCGAGTCGCTGGCCTTCTTCGACGCGATCGCACCGATCGTCCACCGCGACTCGATCGACATGGACGTGGCGTGGTTCCAGTCCCGCTACGACAAGCCGGGACCCGGCGGCACGGGCGCGGACTACCTCAACTGCCCGATGACCCGGGAGCAGTACGATTCCTTCGTGGCCGCCCTCGTGGCGGGCGAGAAGATCGGGTTCAAGCAGTGGGAGGGCACGCCCTATTTCGACGGCTGCCTGCCCGTCGAGGTCATGGCCGAGCGCGGCCCCGAGACGCTGCGCCACGGGCCGATGAAGCCCGTGGGGCTCACCAATCCCCGCGACCCGCTGGTCAAGCCCTGCGCGGTCGTGCAGCTGCGCCAGGACAACGCGCTGGGCACCCTCTACAACATGGTCGGCTTCCAGACGAAGCTGACCTACGCCGAGCAGGTGCGGGTCTTCCGCATGATCCCCGGCCTGGAGCGGGCCGAGTTCGCCCGCCTCGGCGGCCTGCACCGCAACACCTACCTCGACAGCCCGCGCCTCCTCGACGCCACCCTCCGGCTGCGGGCCCGTCCGACCTTGCGCTTCGCCGGGCAGATCACCGGCTGCGAGGGCTACGTCGAGAGCGCCGCGGTCGGGCTGATGGCCGGCCGCTTCGCCGTCGCGGAGGCGGCCGGCGCCCCCCTCGCCCCCCTGCCCCAGAGCACGGCCCTCGGCGCGCTCATCGCCCACATCACCGGCGGCCACCTGATGGCGGACGGGGAGGCCAACGCCCCGCGCTCGTTCCAGCCGATGAACGTGAATTTCGGCCTGTTCCCGCCGCTCGAGCGGGCCCCCCGCAACGAGACCGGCCGGCGCCTGCGCGGACCCGAGAAGGCGGCGCTGAAGAAGCGCGCGCTCACCGACCGGGCCCGGGCCGATCTCGCCGCCTGGCTGGAGGGCGCGGGGGGCGGGGCGCGGGGCGATGCGCGGGGTGGCGCGCAGGGCGCGGCCTCGAGACCTGCGGCGGCGGAATAGCGGGCCGCACGGGGCTTGCACCGCCGGAGGCCTCCTCACGTGGCCACAACACTTGGCCACAACACTTGGCCACAACACTCGGCCTCATCGCCTGGGCTCACCATGACCGCGATCGACACCCGGGCCTTCCTGGCCGACCTGTACGAACTGCGCGAGATCGGCCGGTTCCGCACCGGCGTCCACCGGCCGACCTTCTCGGCCGACGACATGGAATCCCGGCGCTGGCTGATGGCCCGGCTCGAGGCCTGCGGCCTGGAGGCCTCCATCGACGGGATCGGCAACGTGCTCGGGCGCCACCGCGGGCCGGGCCCGCACCTGCTGGTCGGCAGCCACATCGAGACGCAGAACGAGGCCGGCTGGCTCGACGGGGCGCTGGGCGTCGTGGCCGGGGTCGCGCTGGCCCGCGCCGGGCTGCCCGTCGACGTCGTCGCCTTCGCCGACGAGGAGGGGCACTTCTCGGGGGGCTTCCTGGGCAGCCGCTCGGCGATCGGCGACCTGACCGAGGCCGAGATCGACGAGGCCCGCAACCGCACCGACGGCACGCCGCTCCGCGCGGCGCTCGCGAGCGCCGGCCTCGCCGGCCTGCCCCGGACGCGGCTCGACCCGGACCGCTACCGCGGCTTCCTCGAGATGCACATCGAGCAGGGCACGCAGCTCGAATCCGCCGGCCTGCATCTCGGCGTGGTGAGCGGCATCGTGGCGATCTGGCAGTTCCGGATCGACTTCGCCGGCAACCAGGACCACGCGGGCGGCACCACCATGGCGGAGCGCCGGGACGCGGGTCTCTCGGCGGTGCGGCTGCTCGCGGCGATCGACCGGGAATTCCCGAAGGTCTGCGGGCCGCGCAGCACCTGGACCACGGGACGGATCACCCTGGATCCCGGCGGCTTCAGCATCATCCCGGGGCGGGCCGAGGTGTATTTCCAGTTCCGCGACGTGGCGATGCCCGTGCTGGAGCGGATGGAGGCCTGCCTGGAGGCGCTGGTGCGGGACTCGAACCGGCGCGAGCGCTGCCCGGCCACGCTGACGGCCCTGGCCAAGGCGATCCCCGCCCCCTGCGACCCGGCCCTGATGCGCGCCCTCTCGGAGGCGGCCGAGAGCGTCTGCCCCGGCGGGTGGCAGGTGATGCCGTCGGGGGCCGGGCACGACGCCCAGAACGTCGCCCGGATCCTGCCGGCCGCGATGCTGTTCGTGCCCTCGATCGGCGGCATCAGCCACCACTGGGCGGAGGATACCAGCGACGCCGACCTCGCCCTCGGCGTGCGGGCCCTCGGCGACGCGGCGGCGCGGGTGCTGGCGGGCTGAGCGTGCCGCTCCGGACGCCCCGGCGCGTCCCGGCGGGCGCCCGGCCTCAGGCGCCCGGCACCAGCGACCGGATCGGGATTAGCTCCGGCCGGTATTCCTGCATGCCCCCGGCGATCCGCTCCTCGACGGCGTCGATGAACGTCTCCGGGTCGGTGATCGAGCACTGGCGCAGGTCCCAGAAGGCGTAGCGCCACCATTGCACCTTCAGGTAGCGCTCGATCAGCGCGTCCGGGAAGCGCATCTTCACGATCCGGGCGGGGCTGCCGGCCACGATCGCGTAGGGCGGCACGTCCTTGGTCACCACCGCCATGGCGCCGATCACCGCCCCGTCGCCGATCGTGATGTCGGGCATCAGGAAGGCGCCGTGGCCGATATAGACGTCGTTGCCGATGCGCACGCGCTTGGGCCAGAGATACGGGCCGGAGATCTCGTAATCCTCCGCCCGCGGGTCGATGCGGTCGAACACGGCCGAGTGGTGCGTGTAGAACAGCGGCGAGGTCGAGCCGCACTGGACCGGGTGGCTGCCGCGCCCGACCTGGACGCTCTCGCCGATCGAGCAGTAACGGGCGATGTCGGCCCCGAAATAGTAGCCGCTGACCGCGTACGAGAACGCCCCCATGGTGAGGCAGTAATCGACGCCCATCCACTTGATGCTGCACGGCGGCTCGAAGACGCAATCCTCCGGCAGGCCGAACGGGGCCGGGTGCAGCACCGAGATGCCGCGGCGCAGCATCTCCTGCTTCATGTCCTCGTTGACGGAGATCATGCGGCGTCCTCGTCGCTGGGGTGCCCGGTCCCGGCCGGCGCCGGGTCCAGGCCGTAATAGTCGCCCATCAGGTCGCCGTAGGTGGCGGCCCGGATCGGCACGGTGAGCCGGCCCGCGGCCGAGACGTCGATGGCGAGCAGGCGGTCGTTGAAGGCGGCCGGATCGGTGGCCAGCGCGCCGGGGAGCAGGTGCCCGTTCGGGTAGGCGCGCAGCCGCTCGGCCGGCGCGCCGAGGTCGAAGGCCGCCACCGGCAGGCCGGTGCGCAGCGCCAGGGTCAGCGCGTACGAGTAGGTCTCGGGCCAGATCGCCGGCAGCAGCACGAGGTCGGCCGAGAGCCGCCAGACCAGGTCCAGGGCCTCGTGGTCCCCGGAATAGCGCCCGGTCTGGGCGACCCCGACGCGCTCCAGGCCGATCGCCAGGGCCGGGTCCGAGTAGCCCACGATCGCGAAGTGCAGCGGCAGGTCGCGGTCCTGCGCGTCGGTGGCGAGCGCCTGCAGGAACAGGCCGCCCTTCGTGGCGCTGATCGCGCCGAGCACGGCGACGCGGCGGATTCGACCGGGCCGCTGGAGGGCGGTCGAGCGCACCGACCGCTCCGGCTCGACGTGCGGCCGCACCGTGACCGACAGATCCGGGTACACCGTCCGGATCCGGCCCGCCGTGTCGGAGGACGGCGCGAACACCCGCGCGGCGCCCGCCAGGAACGCCCCGAACGCCGCCCGCCGCTCGCCCGGATCCGGCTCCTCGAACCCGTCCGCGTCCACCGCCAGGCACGACCGGCA
>NZ_JBKFAK010000258.1:0-283 GCF_053345595.1 Methylobacterium sp. D54C | reverse complement strand
AGAACGCCTCGCTCAGAAGGTCGCGGGCGAAGCCGGTCCGCAGGGCAGTGAACAGCGCCGGCCGGGTGGTGATCCGGACCGCGCCCGCGCCGAGTCGGTGCGGCCCGACGCGCGGGCTGACGCCGGCGATCCGGCCGCCCTCCAGCCAGCTCGCCTCGCCGCCGAGGGCGCCGAACGCCACCGGCAGCACCGCCCGCTCGGCCAGCGCCTGCGCCCGCGAGTAGCCGATGACCGCGAGGCCGGTCGCGTCGAGATCGAGTTCCGGTCCGCGGCCGGGCGCGGC
>NZ_JBKFAK010000257.1:0-283 GCF_053345595.1 Methylobacterium sp. D54C | reverse complement strand
TCGACGCTCTTGCCGGCCGCCCTGGCGCGGTCGCGCGCCTCCTCGCCCGCCGCCACGGGGATGCCGGTATCGGCCCCGCCGTAGAGGGCGAGGAGCGGCGCGTGGATCTCGGCCGCCACGTCGCCGGCGGTGCGCGGCTGGATGTCGGTCCGCTCGCCACCGACCGGCCCGTACCAAGCGCCGGCCGCCTTCAGGTCGCGACGATGCGCCGCGTAGAGCCACGTGGCGCGCCCGCCGCGGCACCATCCCATGACGCCGAGGCGGTTCGGGTCGCCTTTCGCCG
>NZ_JBKFAK010000256.1:0-283 GCF_053345595.1 Methylobacterium sp. D54C | reverse complement strand
TCCGGGGGCGGCGCGTAGGGCCGGTCCCGCAGCGTCCGGGCGAGATCCTTCAGCCGGTCGAGGTCCATGGGCTCGGGCGGTGCGAGGCGCGGCCCGCCGCCGGCGGCCCGGGCGAGGCCGGGGTACGGCGCGAGGGCGAGGAGCCCGATGGCGGTCAGGACGCGGCGCGTGATCAAGCTGGAACCCCCGGATTCGGTCGGGCCTCGCGCCCCGCGCCGCCCTCTAGCCACGCCGGCGCGGCGGCGCAATTTCCCGGCCGCGGCTCAGCTCCGCGGACCGCAGT
>NZ_JBKFAK010000255.1:0-284 GCF_053345595.1 Methylobacterium sp. D54C | reverse complement strand
GGAGCGGGCGCAGCCGCCCACATGAGCCGTCGTTCAGCCATAGGCGGCTGCAGGGTTTATGTCGGCTGGGGACCTCCAGCCCCTCGCGGCGCCAGATGCGCTGAACCCGGTCCTTGCCCACCTGCCAGCCGTCTGCTTGCAGCAGCGCGGTGACACGACGGTAGCCATGGCGCCCGTACTCGGAGGCCAGGGCAACGATGGCTCGGGTCTGGACTTGCTCCGCAAAAGTGGAGAGCTCTTTTCCTGAAGGAGGAGGGTTCCGATGGCAGACCGGAAGCAAACCT
>NZ_JBKFAK010000254.1:0-284 GCF_053345595.1 Methylobacterium sp. D54C | reverse complement strand
CGCGGTGTGGCGCAGGGCGGCTCGACCCTCACCCAGCAGCTCGCCAAGAACCTGTTCCTGACCCCGGAGCGCTCGGCCTCGCGCAAGATCCAGGAGGCGGTCCTCGCGCTCTGGCTCGAGCACAAGTACACGAAGGACGAGATCCTCGAACTCTACCTGAACCGCGTCTATTTCGGCGCCGGCGCCTACGGTGTCGAGGCGGCGGCGCTGCGCTATTTCGGCAAGCCCGCCAAGGAGGTGAGCCTCGCGCAGGCCGCGATGCCCGGCGGCCTCGTGCAGGCGCC
>NZ_JBKFAK010000253.1:0-285 GCF_053345595.1 Methylobacterium sp. D54C | reverse complement strand
CGTGCGGGCGGCCATCGCCGGCCGCATCGGCCGGGCCCTCGTCACGGAGGGCGCCCTCCCCGGCCAGGGGGAGCGTACCAAGCTCGCGCTGATCCAGCAGGTCGATCCGATCTTCGCCGATTTCAACGCCCCCGCGGCCGATCCGGGCCGGCTGGCGGAGTGGGCCACGGGCAAGGAGGAGACGGCGGTCCGCCTCGCCTCGCCCGACGGCGCGCTCCACGCCGATGCCGGGCGTCTGCTGTTCACGGATGTGAGCGCCGACCCCGGCACCGGGCAGGTGTCGCT
>NZ_JBKFAK010000252.1:0-285 GCF_053345595.1 Methylobacterium sp. D54C | reverse complement strand
GGTGACGTACCAGAAGCCGTTGACGAGCAGGACGGCGGCGGCGGTGCGCAGGGCGTTGTCGAAGGCGTGCCAGCCGTCCTAGTCCAGGTCGTTCCACAGGAGCAGGTGCGGGCGGAACGGCACGCGCCGCCGGCCCACGCGCCCGCCGGCCCGCAGGAGCCGCGCCGAGACCCGGACGCGCCCGACCTGCCGGACGGCGACCGCCCCGCCGGCACCGATCAGGTCGGTCGAGCGCGATCCCGGCCGGTCCGGCAGCAGCGCCCGCAGCAGGCCCGCGGCGAGCAC
>NZ_JBKFAK010000251.1:0-285 GCF_053345595.1 Methylobacterium sp. D54C | reverse complement strand
TCACCGACGATCACCTCCGGCGCATCGCCCCGGCCGCCCTGCGCCACCGGCTGCGGCGCAACCCGCTCGACGAATCCGGGTCCACCGCCCGGGTGGGGCGGGCGCTGGCGGAGGTCTTCGCGTGACGGCGCCGCTGCGCGCGCCCCGACCGCGAGGGCGTTCATCGCGCGGCTCCGGCCGAATCGGCGCGGAGCGGAGCGCGGGGCTCCTCTCCCGTGCGGGCGGGGGACAGGGTGGGGGACGGGGACCGGCCGGACGAGGCGCGGCCCGAACGCGTCGCGCGGG
>NZ_JBKFAK010000250.1:0-286 GCF_053345595.1 Methylobacterium sp. D54C | reverse complement strand
CTGGCCTGCGGCACGGCGAGCTCGGCGGCCGTCGCCCGCAGGAGCATCTCGCGGGCGGTGGCGCCGAGGCGGGGCATGGCCTCAAAGCTGGAGCGTGTCGAGAACGACCCGCCGGTCATCCGCAGCCCGTTGACGACCGCGTAGTCGGGGCCGGGCGGGGCGCATTCCACCGCGAAGCGCGCCGGGCCGAGGTCGAGCTCCTCGCCGATCGTCTGGGCGAGGCCGGTGGTGATGCCCTGGCCGCCCTCCACGAAGGGGCTGAGCAGGCGCACGGTGTCGTCGGGGC
>NZ_JBKFAK010000025.1:0-84389 GCF_053345595.1 Methylobacterium sp. D54C | reverse complement strand
GGCCCCGCGCGGCTCGTGGCCTACGCGGTGCCCGCGCCGGGCGCGCACCCCGACCCGCAGGAGCTGCGCCGCGCCCTGGCCCGCGACCTGCCCGAGGCCCTGGTGCCGGCCGCGATCGTCCTGCTCGACGCCCTGCCGCTCTCGACGAGCGGCAAGCTCGACGCCCGCGCCCTGCCCGAGCCCGACGCGGACGCGCCCGCCCGGGACGCCGACCCGCCGCGCACGGCGACCGAGCGGCGCCTCGCCGATCTCTGGGCCGCGGTGCTCGGCCTGCCCGGCCCCGACGCCGTCGCCCGGTCCGACACCTTCTTCGAGCGCGGCGGCGATTCCATCCTCGTCATGAAGCTCGTCGCCGCCGTCCAGGAGAGCCTGGGACCGCGCCTGCCGCTGCGCGCGGTCTTCGATCACCCGACGCTGGCGGATCTGGCCGCCCGGATCGACGCGGACGGCAGCACCGGCAGCACCGGCGGGGCCGGGGCGGCCGACCTCACCGACATGGAGAGCTGGCTCGACGCGATCGAGACGGCGGCAGGAGCGACGCGGACATGACCCTTCAGGCCACGCAGATCGCGCGACGCTTCGCCCGGCTCGCGCCGGAGCAGCGCCGGGCCTTCCTCGCCAAGCTCGCCGAGAACGGGATCGACTTCGCCACCCTGCCGATCGTCCCGGCGGACGGCGACAGGACGGCGCTGCCGCTCTCGGCGGCGCAGCGCGGCCTGTGGCTGACCTGGCAACGCGAGCCCCTGAGCCCGGCCTACAACCTGACCGGCATCGTCGAGATCGCCGGGACCCTCGATCCGGCGCGGCTCCAGGCCGCCGTCGACGACCTCGTGCGGCGCCACGAGCCGCTGCGCACCACCTTCGGGCTGGATCCGCAGGGCGAGCCGTGCCAGCGCGTCCACCCGGCCGCCCCGGTCCCGATCCGGGTCCGCGAGGGGCTCGACGCCGCCGGCAGCGACGCCCTCGCGGAGGCCCTGGCCCGCACGCCGTTCGATCTGGAGGCCGGCCCCCTGCTCCGCGTCGAGCTGCACCGCCTCGGGGACGGCACCGACCGGATCCTGCTCGGCCTGCACCACATCGCCGCCGACGGGCAGTCGATCCCCCTGCTGCTGCGCGACCTCGACGCCCTGTACGCGGCCCGGTCGCGGGAGGCGGGGGCCGACGGCCTGCCGCCGCTGCCCGTGCAGTACGCGGATTACGCCCTCTGGCAGCACGGCCGGCTCGAGGCCGGGGAGGCCGAGCGCCAAGCCGCGTACTGGCGCTCGGAGCTGGGCGCGTCCCCGGCCGAGACGCCGCTGCCCCTCGACCGGCCCCGCCGCGCGGAACGTGATGCGTCGGGCGGGATCCACGCGTTCCGGATCCCGCCCGGGGTGAGCGAGACCCTGCGGAGCCTCGCCCGCCGCGAGGGCGCGACGCCGTTCATGGCCGCCCTCGCGGGGTTCGCCCTGACGCTGGCCCGCTACGGCGACGGCGCGGACGTGCGCGTCGGCCTGCCGCTCGCCGACCGCGCGCGGCCCGAGACGCGCGGCATGGTCGGCCACCTGACGGGCGTCGGGGTCCTGCGGGCGCGGGTCGACCCGCGCGACGGGTTCCGCGTTCATCTCCGGCAGGTCCGCGATCGGCTTCTGGCCGCCCAGGCGCACGCCGACCTGCCGTTCGACCGGATCGTCGCGGCGTCGGCGACGGAGCGCCGGCCCGGACTCCACCCGCTGTTCCAGGTCAAGGTCACCGAGCAGGCCGCGCCCCCGCCCGACGCCCGGTTCGCCGGCCGGCCGATGCGGCTGCGCGGCCTCGACGGGGGCGACGTCCACTTCGATCTCAGCCTCGATCTCGTCGATTCCGCCGAGGGCCTGTGCGGCCGCTTGGCCTTCGCCCGCGACCTGTTCGACCCCGAGACCATCGCGGGCCTGGCCGAGGCCTTCGCGACGCTGCTCGCCGCGGCCGTCGCCGAACCCGACCGCCCGCTCTACGCGCTGGCGAGCCCCGCCCCGGCCGCGGCGACGGACCCGGCCGCGCTCGACGGGGTCGCGCTCGACGTGGTCGCGGCCTGGCGCGCCCGCGCGGCCGAGGCGCCGGAGGCGCCCGCCCTGCGGCAGGGCCGGCGCTCCCACAGCCGGGCCGAGCTGGATGCCGCCTCGGACCGCCTCGCCGCGCGGCTGGCCGCAGACGGGGCGAGGTCGGAGACGCGGGTCGCCCTCCATCTCGGCCGCGGCCCCGAATGGGTGCTCGGCCTCCTGGCGATCCTCAAGACCGGCGCCGCCTACGTGCCGATCGATCCCGGCCTCCCGGCCGCCCGCCGGGCCGACCTCGTGGCCGAGTGCGGGGCCTGCCTCGTCCTGGGCGAGCCGGTCCCGGGCGACCGGCCCGACCGGCCGGTGATCGCGGCGCGCTTCGACCCGGCCGAGGACGCAGCGGCCCCGCCCTTCGCGGCCGCGCCGCCGCATCCCGACGCGGCGGCCTACATCCTCTACACCTCGGGTTCCACGGGCCGGCCCAAGGGGGTCGTCGTGACCCGCGGCGGCCTCGCGCAGTACGTGGCCGGGATGCTCGCGCGCGTCGGCCTGCCCGTCGGCGGCCGCGTCGCGATGGCCTCGACCGTTGCGGCCGACCTGGGCAACACCGTGCTGTTCGGCGCGCTGGCCGGCGGCTCGGAACTCGACCTCCTCGACCACGAGACCGCCCTCGACCCCGACCGCTTCGCCGCCGCGGTCGGGGGGGACGCGGCCGGGGGCCGGAGGATCGACGCCCTGAAGATCGCGCCGAGCCACCTCGGCGCGCTGCTCCAGGCGGCCGACCCCGCCGCCGCGCTGCCAGAACGGCTCATCATCCTCGGCGGCGAGGCGCTGCGCTGGCCCCTCGTCGACCGGATCGCCGCGCTGAAGCCCGGCTGCCGGGTGGTCAACCATTACGGGCCGACCGAGGCGACGGTCGGCGCGCTGTGCCAGGAGGTCCGCGCGGGGGCGGAACACCGGGGCGGTGCGCTCGGCCCGGAGGACGGGGCCGTACGCTGGGCCGGCGGCGCGCCTATCGGGACGCCGCTCCCGGGCGTCCGCGCGCGCGTGCTCGACGGATTCCTCGCACCGGTGCCGCCGGGGGCGACGGGGGAGCTCTACCTCGGCGGGCCGCAGGTCGCGCGGGGCTATCTCGACCGGCCGGGCCTCACCGCCGAGCGGTTCGTTCCGGACCCGCACGCCGGCCCCGGGGCGCGCCTCTATCGGACCGGCGACCGCGTCCGGCTTCTCCGCGACGGCAGCCTCGCCTTCGTGGGCCGGGCCGACGACCAGGTGAAGATTCGGGGCCATCGGGTCGAGCCCGGCGAGGCGGCCGCGGCCCTGCGCGAGCTTCCGGGAATCCGCGACGCCGCCGTCATCGCGCTCGCCGAACCGGAGGCCGACGGGGCGGAGGGCCCGCGCCTCGCCGGCTACGTCGTGGCCGACCCGGACCTCGACCTCGCCGCGGTCGACGCCCGGCTCGCCGAGCGCCTGCCGCCGGCCCTCGTGCCGACGAGCCTGACCCGGCTCGACGCGCTGCCCCTGACCCCCAACGGCAAGCTCGACCGGCGCGCCCTGGCTTCGCTGGAGGCGGCGCGCGGGACGGACGGAAAGGATCCGCCCCGGGACGGGACGGAACGGGCACTCGCCGCCCTCTGGGCCGACCTCCTCGGCCTGGATCCGTCCGCGATCGGCCGCCACGACGCCTTCGCCGACCTCGGCGGCGACTCGATCCTGAGCCTGAAGATGCTCGCGCGCATCCGCCGACAGGGCGTCGCGGGGGGCAAGACCCTCACCCTCGCCCAGATCCTCGGCGCGAAGAGCCTCGCCGACCTCGCCGAACGCGTCGCGCCGGCGGCTCCGCGCGGGCCGGAGATCGTCCATCTCCGCCGCGAGGGCGGACGGATTCCGCTTTTCTGCGTCCCCGGCCTGATCGCCAACGCGACCGAGTTCGCCGCGCTGGCCGCGCGGCTCGGCCCGGAGCGGCCGGTCCACGGCTTCGTCAGCCACGTCTACACGGAGGCGCGCTGGCAGGGGTACGATGTGCCCGCGCTGAGCGGCGCCTACGCGGACTGCATCGCCGCGCACGCGCCGGGCGGCCGGTGCGCGCTGGTCGGCTGGTCGTCCGGCGGCGACCTCGCCTACGAGACCGCGCGCCGTCTCGACGGGCGCGTGCGCGTCGACTTCCTGGGCCTCGTGGACGTGTTCGAGTCGGTGCCCTTCGCGGCGCCGCGGGCTCTGGACGCGGAGGCGCGGGCGCTGGCCGCGCGGCGGCGCGCGGACTGGCTGAAGGGCTCGCGGATGGCCGAGCAGTGGCGCGGGCTGATCGCCCGCATGGACGCGGACGAGCGGGAGGCGCTCGACGCCTACCTCATCGACAACCCGGAGCTGCCCGCGGACGGGCCCGACCTGACGGCGCGCGAGTTCGAGCTGTGGGCCCTCCTGGACAAGCGCGTGCGGGCCAAGCGCCACGCCTTCGCGCCGCTGGCGCGGCCCGTGCACGTCTTCCAGGCCGCGGATTCGCTGACGCGACCGGAGCGCCTGCGCGACTGGAGCGCGCTGGCGCCGGTCGCGGACCTGAGGATCATTCCCGGCGCGCGGCACCTGGACATCCTCCGGAGCACCGCGTTCCAGGACGCGTTCGCCGAGGCCCTCGACGCGGCCGAAGCCTGATCCGGGCGAGGGCCCTTCCGCGAGGGCCCGCGTCGATCCCGACAGGACGGCGCCGATCTCCGCTCCCGCGCGCGGGACGAGGGGCCGCGGCGGCGGCGGGGACCCGGAGCGCGCGGTGCGTCCGGTCCGCGGCGGGCGCAGGGATGCGTCGGATCAGGGACCGCGCGCTGATCCGGCCGGGGCCGACGCTGGCGGGGTCACGGCGGCTGTCCGACGCGGATGCCCGGGCGCGGTCCCGCCGCGTCCGGACCCGCCGCCCCGCGTGGGGGCGACCGCCGGCGAGAGGCTCACCACCGGTATGTGAGCGTCCCGAACACGTTGCGCGGCTCGCTGTACCGGCAGCCATTCACCGTGACGCAGGTGACGTAGGAATGGTCGAGGACGTTGCGGGCGTTGATCTGGGCGCGCCACCCCTTGAGGCTCGGGTCGGCGACGCCGAAATCGTAGAGCGCCACGAGGTCGAACAGGGTCGCCGCGCGCGAGTCGAAGGTCGCGCCCGAGATGTTCGAGCTGCCGACGTAGCGCACGCCGCCGCCGAGCCGCAGGCCCGGGATCCCGAACAGGCCCATGTCGTAGGTGCCGAACACGCCGGCTTGGTTGTAGGGCACGAGGTCGAGGCGCTGGTTGAAGTTCGCCGCGACCGTGGTCCGCGTCTGCCGGGCATCGGTGTACGAGTAGGAGGCGACCGCCTCCAGCGGGCCGAAATTCGTCCGCGCCTCGGCCTCGAAGCCCTGCGAGCGGACCTGCCCGGCCTGCGTGCTGAAGACCGGGTTGACCGGGTCCGCCACCAGCGCGTTCGTCTGGTTGATCCGGTAGAACGCGGCGCTGAGCAGGGTGTCGGCGCCCGGGACCTCCCAGCGCAGGCCGCCCTCGTACTGCTCGCCGAGCGACGGCTGGAAGGGATTGCCGTTCCGGTCGGTGACCGCGAAGGTCTGGAAGGACTGGCTGTAGGAGACGTAGGGCGCCAGCCCGTAATCGCCGAGATAGAGCAGGCCGAGCCGCCCGCTGAAGGCGCTGTCGTTCTGATCGAGCTGCGCGCCGGTGCGGTAGGTGAGGACCTGCGTGCGCGCGAAGTCCTGGCGGCCGCCGGCCAGGAAGACGAAGCGGTCGAACCTGACCTGATCCTGGACGTAGATACCGACTTGGTCGAGCAGGCTCTTCGAGCCGGTGTTGATCGCGTAATTGATCCGCGGGTAGGTCAAGCCGTAGACCGGGGCGTAGACGTTCAGATTGCCGACGGTGCCGTTGGTGTAGCGCTCCGAGTTCAGGAAGCTGCGGTAGTAGTCGATGCCGGTCAGCAGCGTGTGCGCGGTCGGGCCGATGACGAACTTCGTCTCGAGCGAGGTGTCCGACGCCACGCCCGTCGCGTTCTCGTTGCGCATGCTGACGCCGCGCGTCGCGACCTGCCGGTTCGCCAGCAGGGATGTCGGGGTCAGGTAGTCCCAGTCGACCCCCGACTGGTAGTAGCGCAGGGCGTGGCGCAGCCGGACCGAGTCTGAGAAGGCGTGGTCGATCTGGTAGCCGATCGCGCCCGACCGGGAATCGTACCGGTCGAAGGCGGGCTCGCCGTAGAACCGGTCGATGGCGAAGCGGGGGAACCGGCCGTTGGGCAGCAGCGTGCCGACCGCCGAGAGCGGCGGCTGGAAGCGCGTGTGGATCTCCTGATAGTAGCCGAGCAGCGTGACGGAGGTCGCCGTCGACGGCCGCCACGTGATCGCGGGCGCGATGTAGCGCTTGTCGTCGGGCGTGTACGCGAGATAGCTGTCGCTGTTCCGGATCAGGCCGGTCAGCCGGTACGACCACGCGCCGTCGTCGGTGAGCGGTCCGGTGAAATCGCCCGACACTTCCTTGCGATTGTACTGGCCGAAGCTGACGTTCATCTCGTTGAACGGCGTCTGGAGCGGATGCTTGCTGACGGCGTTGACGATGCCGCCGGGCGAGAGCTGGCCGTACAGGATCGACGCCGCGCCCTTGAGGACCTCCAGGCGCTCCAGCCCGTACGGCTCCTGCGTCCCGTCATAGACGCCCGATTGCAGCTTCAGGCCGTCGCGCAGCAGCCCCGAGTTGCCCGCCTCGACGGTGAAGCCGCGGATCGTGAAGCCGTCGGAGACCTTGGCGAAGCCGCCCACGGCCTGGCTGCTCAGGCCGGGCGTGTAGGCCAGGGCCTCGGCCAGCGTCGAGGCCCCCTCGTCGCGTATCTGACGGGCGCCCACGACGTTGATCGTCTGCGGCGTCTCGATGATCGGCGTGTCCGTCTTCGTGCCGGACGCGCTCGCCTTGGCGACGTAACCGTTGACCGGCCCGGTCGCCGTGTTGGGCGACAATCCTCCCTGTCCGACAACCTGGATCTCGTCGAGGGTGACAGCAGTCTGCCCGCCGCTCACCGGCTGCGCGGCCAATTCGTCGGCGGGCAACGAGATACCGACGGCCGCCGACAGCAGGAGCGGCCCCCAATACGGGAGGCGCTTCTGTGGTCGATCGGACGGAGCGGGAGCGAAATCGACGCACATGCAGGCAACTCTTGGGCGCTGCAGCCGCCGCGGTCGGATTCGGCTGCGAGACCTCCATCTGCGCGGCCGCCGCACAGGAACGCAATAGGTCAAGCTCGCCTGTGAGCCTATAACGGCAGTTCAGTTGCAGATCAGAGACAAAATCAACATGTAATAATTCTAATTTGCGAGATTTCCCCGGACCGACCCGTCGGGACGAGTCGCGTGAGATCGGCGGAAAAGAGTTGCGCGCAACCTCTCTACTGCGATGTGCTAGTCCTCGCAGGACAACCCGGTAGGGATGGCGGGATCGACGTGATCCGTGACGCGGGCGCGGGAGCCCGCCGAACATCGCCCGGCTCGGGGCCCGGCTGGGCGCCCGCTCTCAGACGGCCCAGTCCGCCGCCAGCGCGGCGGCCGCGTACCGGGCGCGCGCCGCGGCGTCGCGCGGGAGCCCGGCGCGCTCGCACCACGCCGCGAAGATCTCCGGCTCGACCGGCACGCGCACGACCTCGACGCCGCTGCGCTGCACCTCCCGTTCCATCTGCTCCGTGGCGACGCGCCAGGTCTCGTAGTCGGGGGGCAGCTTGGCGCCGTCCGCGAGGCTGGTGCGCAGGGCTGGGTACTGCTCCGGGGTGTACCAGGGCAGTCCGACGCGGCGGGGGCGGTCCATCTGGGCTCTTCGAACGGTCACGCTGAACGACCGTCAACGGTCATGGGCGGCCTCTGGTTCGAACCCGCATCGCGATCAGGCCCCGGCGGCCTCGACCCTCACCGTCTCGGGCTTCCGCGTGCGGCTCGGCCGGCGCCGAGGTCCGGGATGTCCAGATCGAGGAGCGCGGCGCCGAGGCCCTTGCCGTGCGCGTCGAGGGCCAGGGAGCGGGTGACGCCGCCGCCGAGCGCGCCCGTGAGCACGAAGTTCAGCGCCCCGAGCTTCGGCAGCGCGTAGCGGGTCACGTCGCCGGTCACGATCCCGCGGAAATGCGCCCGCACCCGCTCGGCCGTGACGTGCGCCGCGAGGTGCTCGTAATCGGCCGCGTCGTAGGCGATCAGCGCGATGTTCGACGTGTTGCCCTTGTCGCCCGTGCGGGCATGGGCGAGCGTGCGCAGCTTCATCCTCGGGTCTCCCGGCTCTCAGGCTTCGACGACGTGCACGCGCGGCCGGGCGAGGGCGGCCGGGACGAGGACCGACTGCACCGCCACCACCTCGCGGGCCGATTTCCAGGCGCCGCCGCCGCCGGCCGGGCCGTTGGTGTAGAGCGTCTCGACCTCGTTGCCGATCCGCACGGCCTCGGCGTGGGTCTCGGTCCGCCCGGCGACCCGCAGGCGGACCTCGTAGGGCTCCCGCCCGCCCGACAGCGCCGCGCCGTGGAGCGCGTCGACGCCGATCAGGTCGCAGCGCAGCTCGGTCGTCGCCACGCCGGTGAGGGCGAGGCGCTCGCGCACCACCGACAGGGCGAGCCGGCCGCGGGCCAGGGCGCCGGGCCCGGCGTAGGAGATCTGCCCCTCGCCGATATAGGAATCCACGTACCCGACCGAGACCTTCAGGAGGCCCGTCGCCGGCGCGCCCGTCGCGCCGCGCACCCGGACGCGGTCGGGGCCGACCTGCTCCATCTCGACATCGGAGAAGTCGCCGACCACGTCCGGCTGGATGTAGCGCGCCGGGTCGTGCACCTCGTAGAGCAGCTGCTCCTTGCAGGTGGCGAGGCTGATCCGACCGCCCGAGCCCGCGACCTTCGTGATCTCGACCGTGCCGTCCTCGGCCACGATTCCGATGGGGAAGCCGAGGCGCGCGAGGTCCGGTACGTCCTTGCAGCCCGGATCGGCGAAGTAGCCGCCGGTGATCTGGCCGGCGCATTCGAGGAGGTGGCCCGCGAGGGTGCCGCGGCCCAGGCGCTCCCAGTCGTCCATCGCCCAGCCGAAGGCGTGCACCAGGGGGGCCAGGAACAGGGCCGGGTCGCCGACGCGGCCGGTGATGACTACGTCGGCGCCGTCCGCGAGGGCGGCCACGATCGGCGCCGCGCCGAGATAGGCGTTCGCCGAGACGACGCGGTTGCCGAGGCCGGCGACCGGTTCGCCGCTCTCCTCCAGGACGAAGTCGCCCGCCCGCACCGCGTCGAGCAGGTCGTCGCCGGTCACCGCGGCGATCCGCAGGCCGGCGAGGCCCAGCTCCCGCGCGAGCGCCCCGGCCTTCCGGGCGGCGGCGACCGGGTTGGCCGCGCCCATGTTGGTGACGATGCGGATGCCGCGGGCCCGGCACGGCCCGAGCACGGCCCGCAGGCGCGCCTCCAGCAGCGGATCGTAGCCGCACTCGGGGTCGCGCAGCTTCGCCTGCTGCGCCAGCGCGATGGTGCGCTCGGCGAGGCACTCGAACACGAGGTAGTCGAGGTCGCCGCGCTCGGCGAGTTCGACGGCGGGCTCGATGCGGTCCCCGGCATAGCCGGCGCCGGCACCGAGGCGGACGGTTCTCATGGCGCGCTCTCCGCTGTCAGAGGGGTTCAGATGGGGAAGACGCCGAAGACGACGCAGGCGAGGGTCATCACCACCGAGGCCGCCAGCAGGAACGGGAAGGTGAATCTCTGGTGGTCGGCGAGGTCGATCCCGGTCAGGCCGCAGACCAGGAAGGTCGCGGGCGTCAGCGGGCTGACGGGGAAGCCCGTCGTCATCTGGCCGAGCAGCGCCCCCTGGGCGACCTGCACCGGCGGGACGCCGAGCTGGTGGGCCACCTCCGCCACCACCGGCAGGACGCCGAAGTAGAACGAGTCCGGGTCGAACAGCATCGACAGGGGCATCGACACGAGGCCGAGCCCGAAGGGGATGTGGCGCCCCATCTCGGGGGGCACGAAGGTGACGGCCGTCTGGGCCATGGCCCTGAGCATGCCGCTGCCCTGCATGATCCCGGTGAACACGCCGGCGGCGAGGAGGATCGAGGCCATCAGGATCGCGGCCCTGGCGTGCGCGTCGACGCGCTGCCGCTGGGCGTCGACCTGCGGGTAGTTGATGACCAGCGCG
This sequence comes from Methylobacterium sp. D54C, assembly GCF_053345595.1. Taxonomy (NCBI): domain Bacteria; kingdom Pseudomonadati; phylum Pseudomonadota; class Alphaproteobacteria; order Hyphomicrobiales; family Methylobacteriaceae; genus Methylobacterium; species Methylobacterium sp. D54C. The sequence continues at coordinate 74,224 of NZ_JBKFAK010000025.1, read as the reverse complement.
AGCGCCGTGCCGAGCATGAACATCAGCGCCGGCGGCACCTTCTCGGCCAGGAACACCATCGTCCCGAGGACCGCGGCCGTGAGGACGATGTTGATCCAGAAGCGGTCGGGCCGGCGCAGGGCCCGCTCCGCGTCGCTGAGGGTCCGGGCGGTCGTGGCCGGGCCGGGCGCGGCTCCCGCGGACCCCGTCGCCCCGGGGACGAGAGCCAGACGGCGCTCCTCCCGCAGGCCGAGCCAGTACGAGGCGGCGAAGATGAAGACGAGCCCGACCGCCTGAACCGGCACGAGGGGCGAGAAGATCTCGGGGATCGGCAGCTTGAGGGCCGCGGAGGCGCGGATCATCGGCCCGGTCCAGGGTAGGAAGTTCACGCCCGCCGCCATCGAGGCGGCGCAGGCCAGGATGCGCCGGTCGATGCCGACGCGGTCGTAGAGCGGCAGCATCGCCGGGATGGTGATCAGGAACGTCACCGCGCCCGACCCGTCGAGGTGGATCAGCAGCGCCAGCAGGGTGGTGCCGGGCACGATCCGGGTGGGGCGGGTGCCGACCCGGGCGAGGATCCGGTCGATGATCGGGTCGAGCATCCCGGCATCGCTGACGATGCCGAAGAACAGGATCGCGAACACGAACATGCCGACGACGCCCGCGAGGCTCTGCAGGCCCGCGAGGACGAACTTGCCGGTGTCGAATCCGAACCCGCCGATCAGGGCAGCCGCGACCGGGATGACGATCAGCGCCACGAGGGGCGACATCCGCTTGGTCAGGATGACGGCGAGCAGCAGCGCGATCGTGCACAGGCCGAGCAGGGCCAGCATCCGTTCCTCCCGTTGGCGCCGGCGCGGTTCGGATCCGCGCCTGTATCGGGTCAGGAAACGGCGGAATACTTCATGACACAATTGAAAAGATCGGATTGCAGCGATAGCCTGAGATGATGGATCTGAATCTGCGGCAGGTGCGGGCCTTCGTGACCGTCGTCCAGGCCGGCAGCTTCACCCGCGCGGCCGCCCTGCTGAACCTGTCGCAGCCCGCCCTGACGGTTCAGATCCAGCGCCTGGAGGAGATGCTCGACGGGCGGCTCCTCGACCGGACCAGCCGCACCGTCGCGCCGACGCGGCTCGGCCGCGAGCTGCTGCCCGTGTTCGAGCGGGTGCTGCGCGACCTCGACGCCGTGGTGGTCGACACCCGCGACCTCGCGGCACGGCGCCACGGGGTCGTGCGCGTCGCGACGCTGCCGTCCTTCGCGGCGAGCGTGCTGTCCGACGCGATCGTCCGCTTCCGCGCCGAGCACCCCGCCGTGACGTTTCGGATCAAGGACGTCATCGCGCAGCGGGTGCTCGACCTCGTGCGCGACGAGGAGGCGGATCTCGGCATCGTCGGCGGCGACGTCCGCGATCCGGAGATCGGCGTCCTGCACCGGACGCGCGACGCCCTGCACGTGATCTATCCCGCCGATCACCCGATCGGCGCGCTGCCCCAGGTCACGATCGCGGCGCTCGCCGAGCACCCCCTGATCCTGATGGACCCGGCCACGAGCGTGCGGGCGGTGGTCGACCGCGCCTTCGTTGGCTCGGGCCGCCTGCCCCGCGTGGCCTGCGAGGCCACCTACATGATGACCGCCGTCAGCATGGTCCGGGCCGGCCTCGGCCTGACGATCCTCCCGGGCGCGGCGCGGGAGATCCGGGCCGAGCCCCTGCTCCGTTCGCGGCCGATCGACGACCCGCTGTTCGAGCGTCCGGTCTGCCTGATCAAGAAGGCCGGGCGGACGATGCCGCCTGCGGCCGAGGCGTTCTGCCGGTTGGTGGCGGACCGGCTCGCGGATCCGGGCGGGACGGCCGCCGGCGCCGCGCCGGGCCCCTGACCGGTCGGCCAGCTCCTCAGGCCCGGTGCCGCACGACGCCGTCCATCATGGTCAGGGCGACCTTGGTCCGGTGGATCTCGTGCGGATCGATCGTCAGGATGTTGCGGTCGAGGACGATCAGGTCGGCGCGCTTGCCCACCTCCACCGACCCGATCCTGTCGTCCATGCGGAGCTGGTAGGCGGCGCCCATCGTGTTGGCGTGGATCGCCTCCGCGACCGTCAGGCGCTCGTCGGCGGGGCTCAGCACGGGCGCGTCCGGCCGGCCGACCAGCTGCCGCGTCACGCCGACCTGGATCGACGTGAGGGGCTCGTAGGTCGAGACGTAGCCGGCAGCCGGCCAGTCCGTGCCGAAGGAGACCCGCCCGCCCTGCTTCAGGATCGTCCTGGTCCGGTACATCCGGCTGGCGCGGTGCGCGCCGTAGCGCGCCATCATGTTCTGCAGCGTGTCGGGGTCGGCCGACGACCAGTTGGCCGAGAACTGCGCGGTCACGCCGAGCCGGGCGAAGCGGGGCGCGTCGCTGTCCTCGACATAGACCAAGTGGGCGATGGCGTGCCGCCGGTCGCGGGCCGGGTTGTTCGCCACGGCCTTCTCGATCGCGTCGAGGGCGACGCGGGCGGTCCGCTCGCCGCAGGCGTGGACGTGGACGTCGAAGCCCGCCGCGTCGACCGCGCCGACGAGGTCGTGCCACTGCGCCTCGGTGAAGGGCGACCCTCCGGTCGAGTCGGGCAGGTCGGCGTAGGGCTCGATCAGCCACGCCGTGTAGCCGCCCTGCGAGCCGTCGCCGACGATCTTCACGATGTCGACGTGCACGAGCTCGCCGGAGACCTGCCGACGCACGGCGTTGAACTGCTCGACCGTGTCGTCGATCGGCAGCGACTTCACCGAGTAGGAGGCGGAGACGCGGAACGGCAGCGTGCCGCGCTTCTCGGCCTCCACGTAGAGCGCGATGATGGCGGCCTGATCGCTGCCGACGGGCGGGACGCCCGCGTCGAAGACCGTGGTGATGCCGGCGGCCGCGGCCTTGGGCAGCCAGCCCTCCAGCAGGCTGCCCATGGCGGCGACGCTGATGGGTTCCACGGCGTTGACCAGCCCGAGGACCGCGTTGACCTCGAGCACGTAGCCGGTGGGGTCGCCCTTCTGGTCGCGCGCGTAGTAGCTGAAGCGCGGGATCGGGTCGGGCGTGTCCCGGTCGACGCCGGCCATCGCCAGCGCCTTGGAATTGGCCCACAGGCTATGCCCGTCGATGGCGAAGAAGAAGGCCGGCCGGTCCGGCAGGATGGCGTCGAGTTCGGCCCGGTTGGGGCCCTCCGGGGGAAACATGTCGACGCGCCACCCGAAGCCGCGGATCGGCCCGGTCGGATGCGCCTTCGCGTAGGCCTCGATGGCCGCGAGGACCTGGTCGAGGTTCTCGCGCTGCAGGTCGACCCCAGACGTCAGGAACGCGCCGAGGAAGGGGTGGGTGTGGCCCTCGACGAAGCCGGGCATCAGCAGCCGGCCCTGGAGATCCACCACCTGCGTGGCCGGGCCGGCCAGCGCCAGCGCGCCGGCCGCGTCACCGACATGGACGATGGTGTTGCCGCGCACCGCGACCGCCTCGGCCCAGGGGGCCGGCCCCGCTACCGTGTAGACCGGGCCGTTGTGGAACACGACGTCGGCGGGCCCCGCCGCGGCCGCGCGACCGCTCCCCGGTTCGGCGCGGGCGCCCGTCGGGACGAGGTCCAGCGCGAGCGCCGTCGCGGTGATGGCCGCGCCCGACCGCAGCACCGCGCGCCGATTGACGGCGCGCCCGCCCCCGAAGGCCTGGAAATGGGGCGCCCAGTCACACGCGACGCACATGCGAGGCTCCCTGTTCCCGGATCCGCTCCCGACGGGACCCGATCCCGCTCTTGTAAAGACTTAGCTAATATTTATTAGCGATCGACTAAGATCCGACTGGATAGATTTCGCCCGATGATCGCGCGATAGGATCGGACCGACCGGGCCGGCAGCCGAACCGGTCCGCCAAGCGATCGCTCCGAGCGCAGTCGGGACTCTATCGGCCAGTCGGATTACGGTGGATAGTGGAGCCATCCGGCTCACGACTGGACGAAGGCGGTTTCGGGAGGCGACGGATACTGCCAAGCTGTTTCACGCGCGCTCGACGACGGGAGGTACGATGACCCGAACCCTCTTCCGCTCCGCGGGCCTGGCCCTGCTGAGCCTGGCCGTCCCGGCCACCCTCGCGGCCCAGGGCCTAGCGCCCGACCAGACCGGCACGGGTGGCGGCCCGGCCACGACGATCACGGCGCCGAACACCAACAGCCTCGGCGTGACCAAACCCCCCGGCACGTCCCTCGGTCCGGGCGAGGTGCCGCCGCGCGCCGTGCAGGAGCACGAGCGCGCCCGGCTCAACAAGATCGAGCGCAGCATCTGCGACGGCTGCAACTGAGCGCGGGCGGGGCTGCCCGATCCCCGGGCCGACCGGCGCGTCGACCCGCGGGGCCTCACGCGGGCGGCGGTCCCGGTCGTTGTGCACCGTTCCGGAATATAGATCCGGGAGACAGACGCTCCGGCGGGGCAGCCACGCCATGCCCCCTCTACCGTGCGGGAGAGGGGCCCGCACCGCGGACGGCACGGGCTCGGCGATTGCCCCGTCGCGCCTCGATCGGGCGCAGCTCTAGGCGGCCCGGACCTCGTCCAGGAAGCTGCGGACGGCCCGGCTGAGCCCGTCGGACCGGACCGCGAGGGTGCGCGCGGCGTCGAGAACCTGCGTCGCGGCCGATCCGGTCTCGCCGGCCCCCTCGCGCACCGATCCGATATGGCCCGTGACCTGCCGGGTCCCGTGCGCGGCCGCCTGGACGTTCCGCGCGATCTCGCGCGTGGCCGCGCCCTGCTCCTCGATCGCCGAGGCGATGTGGGTGGCGATGCCCGACATGTCGTCGATCGTGCGGCTCACGCCGTGGACCGCCTCCACCGCGCCCCGCGTGGCGGACTGGATCGCGCCGATCCGGGCGGAGATCTCCTGGGTCGCCCGGGCCGTCTGCTCGGCCAGCGTCTTGACCTCGGCGGCCACCACCGCGAAGCCGCGGCCGGCCTCGCCGGCGCGCGCCGCCTCGATGGTGGCGTTGAGGGCGAGCAGGTTGGTCTGGCTCGCCACGCCCGAGATCAGGCCGGCCGCCGCGCCGATCCGGTCGGCGCTGTCGGACAGCTCCCGGATGATGGTGCCGGTCTCCTGCGCGCGGGCGATGGCCGAGGCGGCGATCTCGACCGAATGGGTCACCTGCCCGCTGATCTCCTGCACGGAGGCCGCCATCTCCTCGGTCGCGCTCGCGACCTGCTGGACGTTACCGGAGGTCTGCTCGGCGGCGACCGAGACGCTCGCCGCGAGGGTGTTGGTCTGCGCGGCGATCTCGGTCATCGAGGCGGCGGTCGCCTCCATCTCGGTGGCGGCGGCGGTCAGCTCGTCCGTGAGCGCCCCGGCCTCCCGCTCGAAACCGCGGGTGATGCGGTCGAGCAGCTCGGCGCGGCGCATCTTGGCGGCGTCGGCCTCGGCCTGGAGGGCGGCCAGCCGCCGCGCCTCGATCCCCGAATCCTTGAAGACCTGCACGGCGTCGGCGATCTGGCCGATCTCGTTCCGCTCGCCCTGGTGCGGGATCGCGACCGCGAGGTCCCCGGCCGCCAGCCGCCGCATCGGTTCCAGCACGGCGCGGACACTGGCGGCGATGCTCCGCACGATCAGCGCACCGAGCGCGGTCGCGAGCACGAGGGCGATGGCGCCGATCGCCAGCATGAGCCGCTTCGCGCCGGAGGCGGCGGCCGCTCCCTGGGCGATCGCCGTCTCGCCGCTGGCGTTGTTGAGCGCCACGATCTCCTCGAGCGCCTGGGAGGCCGCCTTGATGTGGGGGCGGACGCCGACCAAGCTCTCGCGTAGCGCCAGATCCTTGCGGCCCGTCCGCGAGTATTCCAGCACGGCCGGGATCGCCGCGAGGTAGCTCTTCCATTCCCGGTCGAACACGTCGAAGAGCGCGCGCTCCTTCGGACCGTCGATCAGCGGCGCGTAGTTGCGCATCGCCGCGGCCACCGCCTCCGTCTTCTTCGCCAGGGCCGCCTCCTCGGCCCGCATGTGGGCGGCCTCGGGATAGAGGATGTGGTTCACGACGCTGACGCGCACGTCGATCACGTTGCCGCGCAGCTCGCCGGCGTAGCGCACGCTGGGCAGGGTGCCGTTGCCGAGGCGGATCTGGTCCTCGGCGAGATCGCCGACGGCGTGCAGGCCCACGCCGCCGACGAGGAGCAGACAGACGATGAGCAGCCCGAGTGCTCCGACCAGCCGGTGCTGGATCGAGAGTTTCGCGAACCAAGCTTTCATTGTCCGAGCGCAGCTCCAGAGCGGGGCCACCAAGATGGAAGCGCGACGATAAGATTCCGTTACGGGATCTGTTGCTGATGCTCTCACAAGCAGATCGCCCAAATCAATTTTCAGTTGAACTCTTCGCGCCCATCATTTTGTCTGTCCGCGCATCGTCACTGCTGAACGAGATCTGACGCAGAGCTCGCGGCTATCCTCCGCGGATGGGAGCGGCTCGCTGCGGCGCCGCGCGGGCCCGCGCACGGCCGGGATCCGCGCTTCGTCGCCGCGCCGGGCGGCACGACCGGGAACGGGTCGCCCTCGGCGCGTCGGGCGCGCGGCGTCACAGGGGATAGCGCATGGCCACATTGCAGCGGGCATAGCGCCGGCCGAACCGGTCCATGATCTCCGGGTCGTGCCGGAACCCGACCTTCTCGTACAGGTGCACGGCGGCCGCGCACTTGGTGTTGGTCAGCAGGTAGAGCGTCTCGATCTCCATGGCCGCGGCGCGGGCCAGCACCGCCCGCAGCAGGTGCTCGCCGGCCTTGCGGCCCCGGGCCCGCGCGGACACGGCCATCTTGGTCAGCTCGTAGCAGCCCGCCTCCGTCCGCATCAGCGCGCAGGTGCCGACGATCCCGAGATCCGCCGACTCAACGAACAGGATGAGCCCGCCGCGGTCCAGGATCTCGCCGCGGGGATCGGACAGGATCCGGCGGTCGTTCTCCTCCAGCGCGAACATCGCCTCGATCCACTCGGCGTTGATGTCGCGGAAGCGGTCCGCCAGCGCGTCCGTGTAGTCCCGGATCGTCAGGCCCGTCGCGGCGTCGCCGGCCGCGCCGTCCTGGCGGATGCGGGCCGCGAACGGGACGGCGTCGAGCCTGCGCTCCAGGGCGGCGACCTGGTCCAGCAGGGGGCCCGACAGGCCGGCACACAGGCTCGCGACGGCCCTGTCGACGCGCGGCCAGAGCGCGTCCTTGGCGCGCGCCATCAGGGCCTCGCCCGCACCGCTGAGCGACAGCGCCTTCTGGCGAAGGTCCGCGTCCGACCGCGCCTCTTCGAGCAAGCCGAGCGCGACGAGGCTCGCCGCCGTGCGCGTGGCCGCCGGCTGGCTGACGCCGAGGGCGGCGGCGGCGTCGCCGATGGTCAGCGGCCCGTAGCGGTCGATGGCGGCGAGGAGCGGGAACTGGGCCGGCTGGATGCCGAGCCCCTCGTCCCGCAGGATCCGGGCGGCGTCGGCCTGGAAGCGGTCGGCGAGGCGCTTGAGGCGGCTGCCCAGGAACAGCGGCCCGAGTTCGTCGAGGATGTCTGCCGGCATGTCGGTCCTCCCGACACGATTTATATAACGCGTTATGCTTTACGCAAGTCCTCTTAATTCGAAGGTCGGCGCATCGCGGCACTGCCGCGATGGGACGATGGCTCAGCGGTATAGCCAGTCGCCCCTCCGGAAGCGATCGCGTCAGATCGTAGATTGTGTCCCGTGCGCACTGGTCGATCGCGCAACGTAAGGTAAAATCACTCAACCCTCGCTCATCGGTCCCGCCGTGAACGTCGTACCCCGTTCCCTCTTCACGACGGATGCCCTGCCGGAGCGCGACCGCTTCGCCGCGTGGCGCGCGCTGTTCGCAGCCCACGACCTCGATGCCGATCCGCACGGCTTCTCGGGCCGGATCGAGACGACGCTGATCGGCCCGATGGCCCTGCGCGTCATGAGCGCCGCACCGCAGGCGCCGGCCCGATCCCGCTCCCGGATCCGGCGCGACGGTCAGGACGGGTTCGTCCTGCACCTCAGCCGGCACGCCTACAGCGTCGAGACCGAACGGGGCGTGGCGGAGGTTCCGGCGGGCGCGGTCAGCCTCAACGACCTGTCGCAGCCGTACCGCCGCAGCCGGGTGCCGGAGACGGACTCGCTGATCCTGGCCGTCCCGCGCGCCTCCATCGCCACCGTGCTGCCGGACGAGGACGCGATGCACGGGCTGATCCTGACCGGCGGCGCGGGCCGCCTGCTCGCCGACCATATCCGGAGCCTGGCCGCGCATAGCGGCGCGATCACCGCGACCGACGCCGCCCCGATCGCGCAGGCCACGCTCCACATGGTCGCGGCCTGCGCGCGCCCGAGCCTGGAGGGAGCGGCCCGCGCGGCCGCGCCGCTCGAGGCCGCCCGGCTCAGGACCGCGAAGCGGCTCATCCGCGGCCAGCTCGACACGCCGCCCCGGATCGACGCGATCGCGCGGGCGCTCGGCATATCGCGCTCCCAGCTCTACCGCCTGTTCGAGCCGGAAGGTGGGGTGGCGCGTTACCGCGCGCGGCAGCGCCTCGCGGCCGTGCGGGCCGCCCTCGACAATCCGCTGGAGCCGCGGTCGATCGGCGCGATCGGGGAGGCCTACGGCTTCGGGAGCGGCGCCCAGCTCAGTCGCGCGTTCCGGGAGACCTACGGCCTGACCCCGCGCGACTACCGGGTCTCGCGCAGCGGCGGCTGACGCGACCGGGACGCCGGGACGAAGTCCGTCACGGCGTGGGTCTGCCGCGAGGGGGGCGGGACCCGCGTGTCGTCGTGGCGCCGGCGGTCAGAACCGCCCGGCGATCGTCAGGCGCACGGCCGTGGGCTCCACCGGGTGGAAGACGCGGTCGATCAGCCCCTCGGCGGGCTCGCCCGGAAGGCGCGAGACGTAGGCGTAGGTGATCTGGTCGGCCTTGCTGTTCGTCAGGTTGAGCACGTCCAGCGAGACGCTCACCCCGGTGTCGAACAGGTAGCCGATGCGGCCGTTGAGCAGGGCGGTCGCCCGGGAGCGGATCGCGTTGTCCTCGATGAGCGGGCGCGGCCCGAAATAGCGGACCCGCAGGCTCCCGAACCAGCCGAGGGGCTCGCCGAAGGTCACGCCCGCCGACGCGATGGTCGTGGGGGCCTCCGGCACCCGGTTGCCCGCCGGGTCGTAGCTGGAGAACCGGGCGTTGGTGATCGTCAGATCCCCGTCCAGGGACAGCCACGGCGTCACCGCGTAGCGGTTCGTCCACTCGACGCCGAACCGGCGGGTCGGGCGGCTCGGCTCCGTGGTGCCGGTGTCGCCCTGGAAGATGTTCTCCGAGGCGAAGTCGAGCCGGAACAGCGCGAGGCTCGTCTCCAGTCCGGCGATCGACCGGTTGCGCAGGCCCAGCTCGTAGCCCGTGGAGGGCACCAGGAAGGGCGACCGGGTGATGTTGAACAGGGGGCTCGCGGGATCGACCGTGGCGGTGACGCCGCGCGCGTCGTTCGAGTGGAAGCCGCCGCCGTAATTCACGTAGATCTCGGTGTCGGACCACGGTCCGAGCACGAGGCCGAGCTTCGGGTTGACGATGCCGTCGGTGGCCCGTCCCGAGTTCGCCGGCGTGTCCGAGCGGACGTCGGCGTAGTAGCCGTCTGCCCGCACGCCGACGCTCGTGCGCAGCCACTCGGTCCAGCGCACCCGCGTGTCGAGGTAGAGGGCGCCGCTCGATTCCAGCACGCGGTCGTCGAGCACGGTCGAGCGGTACTGGCGGAAGGCGGTGTTGAACAGGCCGACGCGGATCGAGTCCGTCCGCGTCTGGGCGCCGACCTCGACCTCCAGCGGCCGGCCGAACAGGTCGCCCTGGAAGATGTGCAGCACCTCGCCGCCGCCGAGGACGCGCTGGTCGAGCTGGTGGAACTGGTCGCCGCCGACGGGATCGTTGAGGAAGTAGGTGAAGTCGTTGAACAGGTTCATCTGGTAGCGGATCACGTAGGCCGAGGCCCGGGTGATGCCGGTGTCGTCCGTCGCGCTGAACCGCCCCGACAGGGAGAAGCGGGCGGTGTCGCCGCCATCCTTGGGGTTGAGGGTGCCGTAGCGGCCGATCAGCCCCGCGCCGACGGCCCGCTCCGGGATCTGGTTGGTGGCCGTCCAGCGGGACGCGTAGGCCATGCCGGTGACCGCGAACCCGTCCAGCGCCGTGCCCTGGCTGTAGCGGGCGACGCCGTTGAGCTTGCGCAGCGCGTCCGGGACGGTCCACGGCCCGTCGTAGACCTGCGCCTCGCCGGCCACCAGCAGGGTGCCCTCGCCCAGCGGGGCCGAGGCGATCGACAGGGCCCGCTTGTAGCCGAAGCTGCCGATCGAGGTCAGCGCGAGATTCTCCCGCACGGTGTCGAGATAGTCGATGCGCACCGAGCCCGCGGAGGCGAAGTCGCCGTCGCGCACGAAGTACGGCCCCTTGTGGTACTCCACCGCGCCGACGAGTTCGGGGATGAGGAAGTTGAGGTCGGCGTAGCCCTGGCCGTGGGCGTGGGTGCGCATGTTGACCGGCATGCCGTCGACGCTGATGGCGATGTCGGTCCCGTGGTCGAGGTTGAAGCCGCGCAGGAAGTACTGGTTGGCCTTCCCCTCCCCGCTGTGCTGGGTGGCGATCAGGCCCGGCACTGCCTCCAGCACCTCGCCGGGCCGCGTGACCGGGCGGGCGTTGAGGACCGCCCCGCCGATGAGGCCGGCGCTGGCCGCGTCGACGCTCAGCAGGGCGCCGCCGATCCCGGTGACGCCGCCGACATAGCCCGCGCTGGCGCCGGGCCCGTCCGTCGCGGGGATGACTGGAGGCGCCGCGGGGACCACCGAGATCTCGGACAGGGTGACGGCCGACGGTGTCGGGGCGCCCTCAGGCGCCGCCCAGCCGCGCCCGGCGGTCGCGACGACGAGGCCGCCCGCGGCAAGCAGCCGGGTCACGGCGCGGAGGCCGGGGGCGGCAGGCCGGTGGCGGCAGACAGGACGGGAAGTCGAGCGGGAAGTCGGGCGGGACACCGGCAGACCGGGCGAGGCGTGGCGATCCCCGGACTCTCGCACGCCGCCCGTATGATAAACATATGAAAAAGTCATACGGGCGGATTAGGCCGGCCGTGTTGCGCGTGGGGCGCAGTCGACGGGGCGCCGGATCGCGGGCGGGGGGCGCCCTCACCCCGGGCCGTCGTCGCCGTGGCCCGGATGGGCGTGGGCGTCGTCACCCTCCGGGATGAGGTGCAGGTGACCGTAGCGGACGCCGCGCTGCGTGACGACGGCGTCGGCGTAGCTCTGCATCCGGGCCACCGGCCCGCGCAGGACCGCCACCTCGAGGCACGCGTCGTGGGTCAGGTGCACGTGCAGGCTGGCGATCGAGACGCCGTGCTCATGCCCCTCGCCGGTCAGCCGGCGGGCCAGGTCGCGGGTGCCGTGGCTGTAGACGTAGCTCAGCGCCCCGTAGCAGGCCGCCGATCCGTCGGGCTCCGCGGCGCGGACCGGCGCCAGGGCGTCGCGGACGATGTCGCGCACCGCCTCCGAGCGGCTGCCGTAGCCGCGCCGCGCGCAGAGGTCGTCGACCGCCGTCAGCAGGGCGTCGTCGATGGTGATGGTGATGCGCTGCATGCCCGTCCTGCCGCTCCCGTGGCCTTCTGGTACGGGGACGCGGGGCCTGTGAACAGCCGCCGGGCCCGCATCGCCCGGCGCGGCAGAAAAAGAGCCCCGAGGGCCGCGCCTCGAGGCTCAAGTTCTGGGTCTCGGGGACATGTCCAGCGTGCGCTTGGGATGGACCGCGCTGGAACGCCTGGGCCGAAGGATCAAGGGCGTGAAAATCGACGACACAGGCGCGACCGGCTGGCATGCCGGCCGAACCATTCTGCACAGATACAGTCGACGCGCATCCGATATATGTCAGGCTTCGGGAATTATTTTGAATTAATTCGCCGCACTGGGTTCAATATACCAGTTTAATTTTATCATATCGGCTCCCGATCTCCCGGTACCGGCATGCCGGGCCGGGCCTGGTCCCGCCGCGCGTGCCCCGCGATCGAGAGCCCGGCGGCCTTCGCGGGGCCGCGGGACGCTCCGCCGCGCCGCGCGATCGTGCGGACCGCGAGCAGGAAGAGGGCGGCGAGGGCCAGCATCGCGCCGTCGAAGGCGAGGAAGACCGGCTCGACCGGCGCGTCGCCGCCGAGCCGGAGCGCGACGAGGCGCCCGACATCCGCGGCCGCGACGGCGCCGTACAACGCGGCCGCCGCCGTCAGCGTCTCCGGCCAGACCCGCCCGGCCGGGCGCAGGAGCGCCGCCACGGCGACGAGCAGCCAGACGGCGAAGAAGGCCCCGACCTCCCACTCCGCCCGCGCGGGCAGCGCGGCGGGGAGCAGCCGGTTGGCCAGGAAATAGGCGGCGACGGCCGCGGGCAGGCCGGCGATCGTCGCGACATTCAGGCCCTGGACGAGGCGCAGGCCGAAGCCCCGGGGCGCGTCCCCCTTGGGCAGGCGCGCCACCGCCCAGAGCAGCAGCCCGGTCGCCACCATGGCGCTGCCGGCGAGGCCGCACAGGAAGAACAGCACCCGCAGGGCCGGGCCGGCGAAGTGCGCCTCGTGCAGGCCGACCATCGCGGTGAACGTCTTGGTCGCCGGCCGCAGGCCGCCCGCGCGCACCTCCAGGACCGCGCCCGTCACGCCGTCGAAGGCGATCTGCGGGTGCTCGTGGGAGAGGCCGTGCGGCTCCTCGAACACCGCCACCACGGTGGCGCGCGCGTCCGCCGGGTTGACCACCGTGATCCGCTCCAGGGGTTCCGGCCGCATCGCCAGGGCGCGGACCACCAGCGGCCCGACCGGCACGAGCGTGCCGGGCTGGCCGGCGGGCGGGCGCGGCGCGGTGATCTGGCCGGACTCGGCGAAGTAGCGCTGGCTGTCGCCGCGATAGGCCGTGTTCAGGCCCCAGGGCACGTACATCACCATGAGGGTGGCGAGGCCGGTATAGGTGATCATCAGGTGGAACGGCAGGGCGAGCACGCCCGTGACGTTGTGCGCGTCGAGCCAGCCCCGCTGGGCGGACTTGTCCCGCCGGAAGGTGAAGAAGTCGGCGAAGATGCGCCGGTGGGTGACGATCCCTGAGATCAGCGCCACCAGCATGATCATCGCGCAGGCGCCGACGATCCAGCGGCCCCAGAGCGGCGGCAGATTCAGCTCGAAGTGGAAGCGGTAGAGGAAGTCGCCGCCGCGCGTCGCCCGCACCGCCGCCGGCGCGCCGCTGTCGGGATCCAGGAGGACGTGGCCGGGCGGGCGGCCCGGGCCCGTCCGCCAGAACAGCTCCAGCACCGGCCGGTCCGGCCGCGGCAGCGCGAGGAACCACGTCCGCGCGCCGCCCGCATGGGCCTGCAGGTGGGCGACGCCGCGCTCGGCCGCCGCCGCGAGCTCCGCCGGCCCGAAGGTCCGGTCGGTGCGGAGCTCGGGGCGCATCCACTGCGAGATCTCGGGCCGGTAGTAGCTCGCCGTGCCCGTCACGAAGACGGCGAACAGCACCCAGCCGACGACGAGGCCCGACCAGGCGTGGAGCCACGCCATCGACTGCCGGAAGGTCTTGCCCACGGCGGCCGCCTCACCAGCGGTAGCGCAGGGTCGCGTAGACCGTGCGCGGCAGGCCGTAATAGCAACCCGAGTAGGTGAAGCAGCCGGTCACGTAGCGCTCGTCGAGCAGGTTCTGCACGTTGATCTGCGCGCTGAGGCCGGCGAGCCGCGGGTCGAGGTGCTTCATGTCGTAGGAGGCGACGGCGTCGACCAGCACGCTCTCGGGCACCTGGAACGTGTTGGCGGGATCGCCCCAGGACGGGCCGAGGTAGCGCACGCCGCCGCCGAGGCCGAGGCCGATGAGCGGGCCGTCGGTGAAGCGGTAGTCGACGAACAGCGAGGCCGTCGTGTCCGGCACCTGCACCGGCCGCAGGCCCTGGAGCGGCACCTGCCGGCGGGTCAGGTCGTTCGTGGTGAAGCCGGTGTCGCGGACGTTGCGGATGTCGAGGAGCGAGAAGCCGCCGATCAGGCTGAGGCCCTCGGCGAGGGTGGCCCGCGCCTCGAACTCGACGCCCTGCACGCCGACCTCGCCGGTCTGCACGACGAAGCCGGGATTGACCGGGTCGGTGGTGGTGGCGTTCGAGCGGCGGATGTCGAAGAACGCGGTGGTCAGCAGGATGTCGGTGCCGGGCGGCTGGTACTTGATGCCGGCCTCGTACTGGTTGCTGGCGATCGGGACGGGGATGCGCCCGGCCGAGCCGAAGGCCGCGTCGAAGATCCGCCCGTTGACGATCGGCTCGAACGCCTCGCTGTAGGAGACGTACGGGGCGACGCCGCTGTCGAACAGGTAGAGCAGGCTGGCGCGGCCGGTGAAGGCCTCGGCCGGGACGTCCTGGATGGTCAGCCCGTTCGGCGCGAAGGTGCGGGTCGGGCCGGTCTGCCGGGCGGTGTCGTAGCGGCCGCCGAGCGTCAGGATGAAGCGGTCGAACTTCGCCTGATCCTGGAAGTACACGCCGGTCTGCTGCGCGTCGATCCGCGAGGTCGACGTGAAGGCGGGGAACCGGATCGGCAGGTCGTGGTCGGGGGCGAGGGCGTTCAGGCTCGTCGTCGCCGGGAACGGGCCGGTGACGGACCGCGTGCTGAAGGTCCGGTGGTCGACGCCGAGCAGCGCCGTGTGGGCGATCGGGCCGGTGTCGAAATCGGCGATGAAGTTGTTGTCCATCGTGTAGGCTTCGATGTCGACCTGGGTGCCGCCGACCGACCGGCCGATGATCGGGCCGCTCGTGTACGGGCCGTTGACGTCGCCGAAGGTCGTGAACACGCTGCGGTAGTCGCCGTTCGAGCGCAGATAGCGGCCGGCCGAGTGGAAGCGCAGGTTCTCGGTGATCCGGTGGTCGAACAGGTACTCGACGGAGGCCTGCGTGCGGTCGGAGCGCTCGATATTGCGGTCGCCGTCGTAGAAGTTCACCGGCAGCCGGCCGAAGACGCCGCTGCCGAAATTGCGCGGGAACACCGTGCCGACGGCCGGGAAGCCGCCGTAGAAGCCCGAGAACGGGTCGCGCTGGTAGTTGGCGATGACCGTGAGCGAGGTGTCGGCGGAGGGCCGCCACGTGAGGCTCGGGTTGATGAAGGCGCGCTCGACCTTGGTGGTCACGGCCGGGCCGTCGCCGTTCCAGCCGAGGCCGATGACCCGGTAGGCGAACTGGTCGGCGAGACCCGGGATGTCGGACGCGATCGGGCCGCCGACGTCGAAGCCGCCGCGGACCTCGCTGAAGCCGCCGCCCTGGACGAAGATCTCGCCGTGGCGGACGAATTGCGGGACCTTCGAGACGAGGTTGACGAGGCCGCCCGGACCGGACTGCCCGTAGAGGACCGAGGCCGGCCCCTTGATGATGTCGACCCGCTCCAGGCGGTAGGGATCGACGCTGGGGAAAGCGTCGCGGTTACCGGGCAGCGCCATGTTGTCGAGGAAGATCGGCGCGGTGAAGCCGCGGATGTAGAACTGCTCCAGGCGCGTCGAGCCGGCGCCGCCCCGCTGCTCGGTGGTGACGCTCGGCGTGAAGCGCAGCGCCTGGTTGATGGTCAGGGCGTTCTGATCCTCGATCTGCTGGCGCCCGATGACCGAGACCGACTGCGCCGTCTCCAGGATCGGCGTGTCGGTCTTCGTGCCGACCGTGCTGCGGCTGGCGACGTAGCCGGGCACCGGCCCGGTCGCCCCGCCGCGCCCGTACAGATCGCTGTTCAGGCTGCGCGCGCGCGCCTCGCCACTCACGCTGAGTTCGGACAGCTCGATCTCCGTGGCGGGCGCCGGCTGGACGGGCGCGGGCTGGGCGAGCGCGGCCGCCCCGAGCGTGAGTATAGATGTCGACGATACAAACCCGATCCGGAGCAGCCTCTCCGCGCGATCGAACGCGCGCGACGCGGCCCGTTCATTGACATATCTCGACATTATACCGACTCTAAACAGGAATTACTGGGCGAAGATACGCACCGATGCCCAGCTATCACGGATCCGTGAGCAGTATGTGCCTCCGATGACACATCTTTAAGAAACGTATTTTGGTATTCCTCTAATGAAAATATGCTGCGGGCGGCCGAGCCGGGAGCGAACGCCCCGGGCGCGCTCGGCGCGGGGGACGGGCCGGCGAGCGTCGGCGGCGCAGCGACAGAGCGCGCGTTCCCGGCGACGGTCACCTCGGGTAAGATCAGTCGGCCGCGATCGAGGCGGCCCGGCGCGGGTGCCGCCCCGTCGGCCCTCACGCCGTGCGCCGATGACCGAGCCGATCTCCGCCGCGGCCCATGCCCGCACGATCCTCTCCGCGCACGAGCATCGCCGCCCGATCGCGCCGCTGACCGACTGGGATCCGGCCCTCGACCTGCCGGCGGCCTACCGGGTGGCCGAGGCGGTCCGGGTCCTGCGCGCGGCGCGCGGCGAGCGGCCGGTCGGCTACAAGATCGGCTTCACCAACACGACCCTGTGGGAGCGCTACGGCGTCCGCGCGCCGATCTGGGGGCACGTCTACGACACGACCCTGCGCGACCGGGCCGCGCTGTCGGAACCGGTGCCGCTCGCCGCCTTCGTCGAGCCGCGGATCGAGCCGGAGATCGTGTTCGGGCTGGCGCGCGCGCCCGAGCCCGGCATGGATGCCGCAGCGCTGATCGCCTGCCTCGACTGGGCGGCGAGCGGCTTCGAGATCGTGCAGTCGCTCTATCCGGGCTGGCGCTTCGCGGCGCCCGACACCGTCGCGGCCTTCGGGCTGCACGGGCTGCTGGTGGTGGGCGAGCGGGTGCGGATCGCCGCTGACGCGCGATCGGCCTGGCTCGGCGAGCTCGCCGGCTTCACCGCCGAGCTGCTGCGGGACGGGGCCGTCGCGGACCGGGGCGGCGGCGGCTGCGTGCTCGGGACGGGGCCGCTCGCAGCCCTGGCCCACCTCGTCGATGCGCTGGCTAACGATCCGGTGGCCCCACCGCTCGACGCCGGGACTGTCGTCACGACGGGCACGCTGACGGACGCGCTGCCCGTCGCCTCCGGTCAGCGCTGGCGCACGCGCCTCGACGGGCTGCGGCTTCCCGGCATCGACCTTGCCCTGATCTGAGAGACCCGGCACGGGTTATCGTGCCGGGTGCGTGCGGTTTCCCGGCCGGCTCCGGGTCTCAGGCATTGGTGATGGTTAGCCGACATGCCAAATGCTGGACCATGCCTGGACGCCCGCGGCGACGCCACACGACCTTCCTCGTCTCCGTCACCGCGGAGGGCGCCGGCGCGGCGCCCGGCGCCACGGTCTACGCCGTGATGAAGCCCAGCGCCGAGGAGGCGCTGGAGGCCGTCCGCGCCCTCGCCGGCCCCTCGGCCAGCCTCGCGATCGTGGGGAGCCTGTCCACCCGGATCGCCAAGGCCCTCAAGCTGAAGCCCGACACGCCGCGGGTGGTCTGAGCCGCCCGGCGGCGGCCCGCGGGCAGCTCAATCCACCGCGAGCCGGTAGCCGACGCCCCGCACGGTCTGCAGGAAGACCGGGTTGGCGGGATCGACCTCGGTCTTGCGACGCAGGCGGTTGATCTGCACGTCGACGGTGCGCTCCGCCGCCGCGCCGCCCGGACCGGCGAGCTGCTCGCGCTCGACATTGGCGCCGCCCGCCGTCGCCAGGATCGTCAGGATCTCGCGCTCGCGCTCGGTGATGCGGATCAGCTCGTCGTCCCGGCGCAGCTCGCCCCGGTCGATCCGGAACGCGAAGGGCCCGAAGGTCACGGCCTCGGCGGAGGCCGCGCGGGGCCGCACGCTGCGCTTGATGATGTTGTTGAGCCGCAGCGTCAGCTCCCGCGGCTCGAACGGCTTCGGCAGGTAATCGTCCGCGCCGATCTCCAGCCCCATCACCCGGTCGTTCGGGTTGGAGCGGGCCGTGAGCATCAGGATCGGCACGCGCGAGGTCTCGCGGACGCTGCGCGCGTAGTCGAAGCCGTTCTCGCCGGGCATCATCACGTCGAGGACCATGGCGTCGAACACGACGCTCTGGGCCCGGGCCCGCGCCTCCGCGGCGCTCGCCGCCGCGGTGACCCGGAAGCCCTGGTCGGTGAGGTAGCGGGCGAGCAATTCGCGCAGGCGGCGGTCGTCGTCGACCACGAGGACGTGGGGCGCCTCGTCGGGCAGGTCGGACCGGGCGGCGTGGCTCACGCGGGCTCCTCCGCGTCGAGGCGCCCCTCGGCCCCGCCCCCGCGCCGCGCCATCAGGCGCTGGACCGCCGGCCGGTCCTCCGGCTCGATCATCGCCATCAGGAAGTCCTCCGGGGAGCCCCGGGCATCCGGCGCCGCGAGCGCCCGGGCGAGGCGGCGGGCCTGGACCCGCGTCAGGTCGGCCGCGAGCCCGGCGCCGGCCTCGGTGCAGTACAGGAGGCGCTGGCGCCGGTCGCTGGATCCGGGCTTCTGCGCGACGTAGCCCTGCCCGATCAGGTCCTTGAGCACCCGGTTCAGGCTCTGCTTGGTGATGCGCAGGATGTCGAGGAGCTCGGCGATCGTCAGGCCCGGGTACCGGTCGACGAAGTGCAGCACCCGGTGGTGGGCGCGGCCGAACCCGTAATCGGCCAGGATCCTGTCCGGATCGCCGACGAAGTCCCGGTAGGCGAAGAACAGGAGCTCGATCAGGTCGTCGCTGCCGAGGGCGGCCGGCGCGGCGCCCGGGACGGGTTTCGGCGCGAACATCTCCTCGCGCGGGGCTGTCCGTGTCACGGCGCGGCCGCTCCCAACGGGTGATAGGTCAGTCCCCATGACGTTTCTCAAGGCGGCCGGGGCCCGTCAACCCTGGCCGGGGCGGCCGGGGCGCCGACCGCCCCGGATCCTCAAGCGTGTACCCGCGGGATTGCCCCCGGTCCGACGCCTCCGCTACGCAGGCCCTCGGGCGACGGGAGCGGACGCGCATGGCCGAGGCAGGGGAACCGGGATCGGGACGCCTCTGGATCCGCGACCCGCGCGCCGTCCTGGCCGAGGGCGCCGGCGGCGGGATCGTGGTGGCGGGCACCCGGATCGTCGAGTGCGTGCCGGCGGGCGCGCGGCCCGCCGCGCCCGTGGACGCGACCTTCGACGCGTCGCGCCACGTGGTCATCCCGGGGCTGATCAACACCCACCACCACGCCTTCCAGACGCTGACCCGCGCCCATCCGCTGGCGCTCAACAAGCCGCTCTTCCCCTGGCTGGAGGCGCTCTACACGGTCTGGGGACGGATCACCCCGGAGGCGTTCCGGCTCGCCACGCGGGTCGCCTTCACCGAGCTGCTGCTCTCGGGCTGCACCACGGCGGGCGACCACCACTACCTGTTCCCGAAGGGCCTCGAGGCGTCGATGGACATCCAGGTCGCGGAGGCCCGCGACCTCGGGATCCGGGCCGCGCTCACCCGCGGATCCCTGAGCCTGTCGGACCGGGCGGGCGGCCTGTCGCCCGCGGCCCTGACCCAGGACGACGACGCGATCCTCTCGGACTGCGAGCGGGTGCTGAACCTGTTCCACGATCCCGCCTCCGGGGCGATGGTGCAGATCGCCCTCGCCCCCTGCTCGCCCTTCTCGGTGACCGAGCGCCTGATGCGCGCGAGCGCGGAGCTCGCCGCCCGCAGGGGGTGCCGGCTGCACACCCATCTCGGCGAGACGCGCGACGAGGAGGCCTATTGCCAGCAGATGTTCGGCTGCCGCCCGGTGGAGTACCTCGAAGAGGTCGGCTGGCTGAGCGACCGGGTCTGGCTCGCCCACGGCATCCACTTCACCGATGCCGAAGTCGCGCGGCTCGGCGCGGCCGGCGTCGGTGTCTGCCACTGCCCGACCTCGAACATGACCCTGGCCTCGGGCCGCTGCCGCACCTGCGAGTTGGAGGCGGCGGGCGCGCCCGTCGGCCTCGGCGTCGACGGCTCGGCCTCGAACGACAGCTCGAACCTGATGGAGGGGGTGCGCCACGCCCTCATGATCAACCGGCTCACCTACGGGGCGGAGGCCGTGACGCATCTCGACGCCCTGCGCTGGGCGACCGAGGGCTCGGCCGCCTGCCTCGGCCGCTCCGATATCGGCCGGATCGCGCCGGGCCGCGAGGCGGACCTCGCCCTGTTCACCCTGGACGAGCTGCGCTTCTCCGGCGCCCACGACCCGCTGGCGGCGCTCGTCCTGTGCGGCGCCACCCGGGCCGACCGGGTGATGGTCGCGGGGCGCTGGCGGGTGATCGACGGGCAGCCGCTCGGGGTCGATACCGGGATGCTGCGCGAGGCGCATTCCCGGTTGGCGGTGGACTTGTTCGGGGACGCGTAGGGGCGGCCCCTGATCCGACCCGCTCCGTCATCGCGAGCGCAGCGACCCAGGGCAGCGCGCGATCTCCGGATGCGGTGTGTCCCTGGATTGCTTCGCTCCGCTCGCAACGACGAACGGCGGGGCCCGCCCGTGGGCGAGCCCCGCGCGACGTTTCTCAGAACAGCCCGTCGATCTGCCCGTTGGCGTCGAGCCGGATCGTGTCGGCGGCCGGCACCCGGGGCAGGCCCGGCATGGTCATGATCTCCCCGCAGATCGCCACCACGAAGCCCGCGCCGGCCGAGAGCCGGACGTCGCGCACGCCGACGATGTGGCCCTCGGGGGCGCCCATCAGGGTCGGGTCGGTGGAGAACGAGTACTGGGTCTTGGCCATGCAGATCGGCAGGTGGCCGTAGCCGTCCTTCTCGAAGGTGGCGAGCTTGCCGGCGGCCTTGGTCTCGATCTGGATGTCGGCGGCGCCGTACAGCTTGGTGGCGATCGCCCGGATCTTGTCGGTGAGCCGGCTCTCGGTCTCGTAGGCGTGGCGGATCGGCGCCGGCTCGGCCTGGCTGAGCTTCACCACCGCCCGGGCGAGTTCCTCGGCCCCGGCGCCGCCCTCGGCCCAGTGGCGGCAGGTGATCGCCTCCACGTCGAGCCGCTCGCGGCACAGGTCCTTGAGCTTGGCATGCTCGGCGTCGGTGTCGGCGTGGAAGTGGTTGACGCCGACCACCACCGGCAGGCCGAAGCCGCGCAGGTTGGTGACGTGACGGGCGAGATTGGCGAAACCCTTCTCCAGGGCGTCGATGTTCTCGGACCCGAGGTTCTTCTTGTCGACGCCGCCGTGCATCTTGAGGGCGCGGACCGTCGCCACCACCACCACGGCCGAGGGGGTCAGGCCCGCCTGCCGGCACTTGATGTCCAGGAACTTCTCGGCGCCGAGATCGGCGCCGAAGCCGGCCTCCGTCACCGTGTAGTCGGCGAGCCGCAGGCCGGCCCGCGTGGCGATCACCGAGTTGCAGCCGTGGGCGATGTTGGCGAAGGGGCCGCCGTGGATCAGCGCCGGGTTGCCCTCGAGGGTCTGCACGAGGTTCGGCTGCAGGGCGTCCTTGAGCAGCACCGTCATGGCGCCGGTGGCCTTCACGTCCTTGAGGGTGACGAGCTTGCGGTCGCGGGTCTCGGCGATGACGATCCGGCCGAGGCGCTCCTCCAGGTCGGCGAGGTCCTTGGCGAGGCAGAACACCGCCATCACCTCGGAGGCCACCGTGATGTCGAACCCGTCCTCGCGGGGGAAGCCGTTGGCGACGCCGCCGAGCGACTGGTTGATCGCGCGCAGGGCCCGGTCGTTCATGTCGACGACCCGGCGCCAGTGGATGCGGCGCACGTCGATGTTGAGCTCGTTCGCCCAGTAGACGTGGTTGTCGATCAGCGCGGCCGCGAGGCTGTGGGCCGACGTGATGGCGTGGAAGTCGCCGGTGAAGTGCAGGTTGATCTGCTCCATCGGCACGACCTGCGCCTTGCCGCCGCCGGCCGCGCCGCCCTTCATGCCGAAGCACGGCCCGAGCGAGGGCTCGCGCAGGCAGATCATGGTCTTCTCGCCGATGCGGTTCAGGGCGTCGCCCAGGCCCACCGTGGTGGTGGTCTTGCCCTCGCCCGCGGGCGTCGGGGAGATCGCGGTGACCAGCACGAGCTTGCCGGGCTTCCGGCTCTCCAGCCCGGCGATGTAGCCGTGGTCGATCTTGGCGATGTGCTTGCCGTAATTGTGGAGCGCGTCATCCGGGATGCCGAGCTTCTCGGCGACCTGCGCGATCGGCTTCAGGGTCGCGGCGCGGGCGATCTCGATGTCTGACGGCATGGGCCTTCCTCCCTGGGTCGCGGGCACGTGCCCGCCCGCCGGCTCTTGCCGTGCGAATCTCCTGCCGGGCGGGACGCGGCGTGGCCGCCCGCGAACGGCCACGCACTGTGCGTCAAAGCTCGCGAAAATGCGCGTCGATTTTTATGAGCTGGCGGACAAAATACTCTTGTCGATCGCGCTGTCCCCCGCTCCGACGCCGGAGCGCTCCCGGATGGTCCGTCCGAGCCCGGCCGGCGGGGGTCTTCGCGTGCCCGCGCCGCTCAGAACTTGACCAGCTCGACGCGCCGGTTCTGCGCCCGCCCCGCCTCGCTGTCGTCCGCGGCGACCGGGCTGGCTGAACCGAAGCCCTTGGCCTTCAGCCGGTCCTTCGCGATGCCGGCGCCGACGAGCCTCGCCATGACCGCTCTGGCACGGCCGTCGGATAGGGCTTGGTTATGCGAAGCGGCCCCGGTCCCGTCCGTGTAGCCGTTGATCGCGAGCCGCAGGCCGGGATCCGTCCGCAGCAGGGCCGCCACCGCGTCGATCTGCGGGGCGGAGGCCGGCAGGATCTCGGTCCTGTCGGTGGCAAAGTTGACCTGGATCACCGCCCTCCCGGTCTTGTCGAGATCCTGCTTCAGCCGCTCGGCGGGCAGGAGGCCGGCGGTCTGCACGAACGGCTTCGTCTCGAGGATCGTCCAGGCCGCGGTGAAGCTGTCGGGCACGAAATGCACCCAGATTTGCCGGTCCGGCCGGCGGATCACCCAGGTCTGGGCGGGCACGTTGTAGATGTCGCCCAGGCCCTCATACATCCCGATCCGGATCTCCTCCGGCAGCGTCTCCGTCACGGAGTTGGGGATCCGGCCGTCGGCGATCTTCCGGCCGCCGGCCTGCGTCAGCACGGCCTCGATGTTCTTCTTCAGCTCGTAGGCGGAGTAGGTCTTGCCGTCCTTGGGACCGATCAGGGACTGGAAGACCTTGCCTTCGACCTCGTGGAGCGCCGCGCCGGTCCAGAACAGGAAATGCCCGAATTCCCGCGTCTCGGGCGGGTTCACCGGCTGGTAGCCGTCGGGCAGCGCGAAGTAGGGAAAGCGGCCGAGCGGCGCGGCCGAGACGGGAACGGAATCGAGCGCGAAGGCCTTCGGCGCCGCCGCCGCGTCCTGCGCCCGCGCGGGATCGGCCCCGATCCCGGACCCCGCGCAGGCGAGGACCAGCAGGACACAGACAGGCTTCAGCGCTCTCACGTCGCACTCCGGAACGTTGCGGAGGCGCGACGATAGCGGGCGCGGATCGGTGGGCAATTAGGTCGCTCGACCTACGGCCTCCGGGCCGCAGCGCGGGCGCCCGAAGCCGCGACAGGGCGGCGGGCGCGGGCCGGATCTCGCGGCCTCGCGTCCCGAAATGGCCCGCGCATCGTCGGGACGGCGCGGCAGCCGCACCGCCCCGAGGCGGGACTTGGCGGGAGGCCTAGCCCCCCGACTTCTTGGCCTTGTCGGCGGAGCCCGGCGCCTCGTGCGGCTGGGGCGCGCCCTTCGGGAGTTCCGGGTTGTCGGGATTGTGCGGGGCGGCGACCGGGGCCGGCACCGTCTCGGCGGTGGCGGTGGGCTTCTCGATGTCGGGCAGCCCGTCCTTCAGCTTCGCGTTGATCTGGGTGAGGTCGTCCGGCTCGGGGTTCAGGTCCTTGGCGTGCTGCCACTGGAACTTGCCCTCGAGGCGCCGGCCCGAGCGCCAGTAGGCGTCGCCGAGGTGGTCGTTGATGGTCGGATCGCCGGGCTTCAGCTCGACCGCCTTCTCCAGCTCGCGCACCGCGTCGTCCCAGCGGCCGAGGCGGTAATAGGCCCAGCCGAGGCTGTCGACGATCATGCCGTCCCGCGGGCTCGCGTCGGCGGCCTGCTGCAGCAGCTTGAACGCCTCGTCGATGTTGATGTTCTGGTCGACCCAGGAATAGCCGAGGTAGTTCATCACCTGGGCCTTGGCGGCCGGCTGGTTGGCCGGCACCAGGGACAGGGCCTTCTTCAGGTCGGCCTCGGCCTTCGGCCACTGCTTGGCGCGCTCGTAGGCAGTGCCGCGGAAATAGTAGGTCGTCCAGTAGTTGGATTGCGGCCGGTTCCCGATCAGGTCGATGGCGCGGGTGTAGGTGGCCGCCGCCTCCTCGTACTTCTTGCGGGCGCGCTGCACGTTGCCCAGCGCGGTGATGACGTCGATGTCGTCCGGGTGGGCCTTCATCGCCGCGTCGAGATGGGCCAGCGCCTCGTCGCCCTTGCCCATCTGCTCCAGGTTCAGGCCGATCTGGATGTCGGCGTTGAGCTTGAGCGGGGAATTGGCCGGGATCTGCGCGTAGGCCTCGTTGGCGCGCTCGGGCTGCTTCATCCGGTCGAGCGTGTCGGCGAGCGTCAGCCGGGCCAGCGCGTGGTCGGGGGCGAGGTAGAGGGCGAGCCGCAGGTAGATCACCGCGGGCAGCTCGTCGCCCTGGGTCGAGCCGGCGGAGCCCAGCCCGTACAGCACCTCGGCGGCGCCCTCCTGGGCGGTGCCGATCAGCCGCGTGAGCGGCTTGCCGTCCTTCAGCTTCTCGAGGGCGTCGCGCACCAGCGGGTGGCGCGGCGAGAGCTGGTCGAAGTCGGAATAGGCCTGGATCGCCAGGTCGGTGCGGCCGAGGCTGGCCTCCATGCGGGCGTAGGCGTCGACGATGCGCAGGGTGTTGTGGTCGGCGTCGTAGGCGGCCTTGAGGCGGCGCTCGGCCTCTGCGTTGTCGCCGGTCACCGAGGCGATCAGGCCGGCATGGTAGTCCCGGAAGGTGTTGTAGTAGCGCTCACCCCGGAGCTTGTTGACCGTCTCCAGCGCCTTCTTGCTGTCGCCGGCGCCCGCGTAGGACCAGGCGGTGAGCAGCGTCGCGGTCAGGTCCGTGGCGGCGCCCCGGCCGCTCCGGGAAAAGTTCTGGCGGGCGGCGGCCCACTGGCCGGCCTTGATCTGGCGCACCCCGAGGGAGAGGTTGGCGAGGCCGTTGGTCGGATCGCGGGCGATCAGCTTCTCGGCGGTGCGGAACGCGTCCGGCAGGGCGCCATCGGCCAGCAGCGAGATGAAGGCGCGCTCGACGAGTTCCGCGTTGCGCGGGTCGGCCTTCACCGCCTCGCGGTAGAAGGTCGCCGCCGCCGCCGTGTCCCGCGACGCGCCCGCGATGTAGGCGGAGAGGAAGTTGCCCTCGAGCGAGTCCGCGGGCTCGTAGTCGAGCACCGGGGTCGATTCCTTCGGCTGCGCGGCGAGCACGGTCTGCGGGAGCCCGGCGGCGAGCAGCAGGGCGAGCGCCGAAACGCTCCGGCGGGCGCGTGTCATCATCATGAACCGATCGCGGCTCCTGGGCGCCGGCCCGTCGGGGGCCGGGCGCGAGAATGGCGGGGCATCCCCGAAAAAACGTTGGGGACACTGAACCCATCCCGCCAGCCCCGCAAGGCGAAAGGATGGCGCGGGGGTTGAGGCCGGGTTGGTCGGCCGTCCCGTCATCGCGAGCGCAGCGAAGCGACCCAGGGCGGCGGGACGTCTGCCCACGGAGCGGTTCACTGGATTGCTTCGCTGCGCTCGCAAAGACGTGAGCCTCGGCCCCTCGGCCGAGGGCTGACCTCACATGTTCGGGTAGTTCGGCCCGCCCGGACCCTCCGGCGTCACCCAGTCGATGTTCTGGTTCGGATCCTTGATGTCGCAGGTCTTACAGTGGACGCAGTTCTGCGCGTTGATCTGGTAGCGCACGCCGTCGCGGGCTGAAGAATCCTCCACCCACTCGTAGACGCCGGCCGGGCAGTAGCGGCCGGACGGGCCGCCGTAGACGTCGTGCTCGGAGCGCTTCTGCAGCTCCATATCGCGGACCTTGAGGTGGGGCGGCTGGTCCTCCTCGTGGTTGGTGTTCGACAGGTAGACCGAGGAGAGCCGGTCGAAGGTCAGCTTGCCGTCCGGCTTCGGGTAGACGATCGGCGTCACCTCCGAGAGCGGCTTGAGGCAGGCGTGATCCGGCTTGCCGTGGGACAGCGTGCCGAACGGCGAGGCGCCGAGGATGCTGGTCGCCCACATGTCGATCCCGCCGAGCCAGACGCCGACCAGCGTGCCGTACTTGGACCAGAGCGGCTTGACGTTGCGCACCGCCTTCAGGTCCTGCCCGATCGGGCTGTCGCGCCATCCGGCCTCGTAGGCGGTGAGCTCGTCGCCGGCGCGGCCCGCCTTCAGGGCGTCCGCGATGGCGTCGGCCGCCTGCATGCCGGACAGGATCGCGTTGTGCGAGCCCTTGATCCGCGGCACGTTCACGAAGCCGGCCGAGCAGCCGACGAGGCACCCGCCGGGGAAGACCAGCTTGGGGACCGATTGCCAGCCGCCCTCCATGATGGCGCGCGCGCCGTAGCCGATGCGCTTGGCGCCCTCGAACGTCTCGGCGATCATCGGGTGGGTCTTGAAGCGCTGGAACTCCTCGAACGGCGACAGGGTCGGGTTCTCGTAGTTCAGGTGCGTGACGAAGCCGACCGAGAGCAGGTGGTCATCGAAGTGGTAGAGCCAGGAGCCGCCGCCGGCCTTGTTGGGCAGCGGCCAGCCCATCGTGTGCTGCACCAGCCCGGGCTCGAACTTGCCGGGCGCGAGCTGCCAGAGCTCCTTCACGCCGAGCCCGTACTTGAAGTGGTCGCTGTACCGGTTGAGTTCGAACCGCTGGATCAGACCCTTGGTCAGGTTGCCGCGGGCGCCCTCGCCGAACACCGTGTACTTGGCGCGCAGCTCCATGCCGCGGGTGTAGTCCTCGCGCGGCTCGCCGGACCGGCCGATGCCGAGATCGCCCGTGGCGACGCCCGCCACGGCGCCGTTGCCGTCGAACAGCACCTCGGAGGCCGGGAAACCCGGGTAGATCTCGACGCCGAGCGCCTCGGCCTGGGCGCCGAGGTACTTGCAGACGTTCGAGAGCGAGCCGACGAAGTTGCCGTGGTTCGACATGAGCTTGGGGAAGAACACGTTCGGCAGGGTGATGCCGCTGTTCTTGGTGAGCATCATGAACTCGTCGCGCTGCACCTCCGTCTTGAGCGGCCGCTCCGGGTCCTGGCGCCACTCCGGCAGGAGCCGGTCGAGGCCGATCGGGTCGATCACCGCCCCCGACAGGATGTGGGCGCCGACCTCCGAGCCCTTCTCGACGACGACGACCGAGATCTCCTCGCCGATCTCGGCGGCGCGCTGCTTCAGGCGGATCGCGGTGGCGAGGCCGGCCGGGCCGGCGCCCACCACGACCACGTCGAAATCCATGCTCTCGCGTTCGGGCAGCGCCATCCTCGGGTTCCTTTTCTTGTTCCGGCGCCCGGTTCGTCGCCGGGCCGGCCTTCCTGATGCCGTCTCAAGCGATTCCAAGCTAGAAAGGCAAGTTGCCGACGCTCAAGCTCAAGGCAAAGTTCCCTTTGCCGCAGGGAACGGCGTCACAGCGCTGCGCCGCGCCGCGCTGTTCGGTCACGCAAGTGCTTGCCACCCGGAGCGATTCGGCGAGTTGTCCACAGGCCCCGGCGATCCCACATGCTGAGTCCCATGCCGAGCCCCACCGACGCGCAAGCCGACCTGATCGCCTATCTCGACTTCCACGTGGAGGCCGGGGCCGACGCGGCGCTCGACGAGCACCCGCACGACCGCTTCAACGAGGCCGACACGCCCGCGCCTACCCTGCGCACGCCGCGCCGGGCGCCCCCCCGGGCCGCCGAGCAGCCGGTCAGCCCGGTCGCCAACACGCTCGTGCCGCCCCCCGGATCGGCGCCCCCGGGCACGGCCGCGCCCACCGCGGCGCCGCGCACCTTCGGCCGCGCCGCCAGCGCCCAGCCCGACGAGGCCGCGAGCGACGCCCGTGCCCGGGCGCGGCAGGCCAAGTCCCTCGACGAGCTCGAACGGATTCTCGCGGATTTCGACGCCTGCCCGCTGCGCTTCACGGCGAAGAACCTCGTCTTCGCCGACGGCAATCCCGAGGCGCGGGTGATGTTTCTCGGCGAGGCGCCCGGCGCCGACGAGGACCGGATCGGCAAGCCGTTCATGGGCCGCTCAGGCCAGCTCCTCGACAAGATGATGAAGGCGGTCGGGCTCGACCGGACGAGCGCCTATATCGGCAACATCGTGCCCTGGCGGCCGCCGGGCAACCGCAACCCGACCCCCCAGGA
This sequence comes from Methylobacterium sp. D54C, assembly GCF_053345595.1. Taxonomy (NCBI): domain Bacteria; kingdom Pseudomonadati; phylum Pseudomonadota; class Alphaproteobacteria; order Hyphomicrobiales; family Methylobacteriaceae; genus Methylobacterium; species Methylobacterium sp. D54C. The sequence goes on along the minus strand of NZ_JBKFAK010000025.1, from coordinate 46,045 downwards.
GGTGGCCGTGTGCCGGCCCTTCGTGGAGCGCCAGATCGAACTCGTCGACCCGGACATCATCGTCTGCCTCGGCGCGCCCGCGACCCAGACGCTGACCGGCACCAAGGACGGCATCCTGCGGACCCGAGGCCGCCTCTTCCCGTACAAGTTGCCGAACCGCGAGGTGAAGCTGCTCGCCACGCTCCACCCGGCCTTCCTGCTGCGCCAGCCGGTCCAGAAGCGCCTCGCGTGGCGGGACTTCCGGTCCCTGCGCGCCCTCCTCGACGGGAAAGCGTGACCGCGAGCTTGACCGGAGTGACGGAACCGGCTCTCCCCTCCCGCCATTAGAGCTTCGTTCCCGCTGCTGGCGCGCCATCGGCCGGACACGACGACGCACAGCCAATCCCGGCCCGCCCGAGGCGGCCGGCGCAGCACCGATGGCGGGACCCAACCATGCGCTGGGAAGATCTACGCAGCTCCGACAACGTCGAGGATCGCCGGGGCGAGGGCGGCGGCGGTGGCGGCATGGGCTTTCCCGGCGGCGGCGCCGGCGGGCTCGGCATCGGCACCATCGTGGTGCTGCTGATCATCAGCTACTTCACGGGCATCAACCCGGCGATCCTGATTGGCGGCGCCCAGCAGATCGGTGGCGGCGGCCGCAGCCAGCAGGAGCAGGTCGACCCGCAGACCCAGGCCAAGCGGCGCCAGGCCCCGACTGACGAGAGCGGCCGGTTCGCGTCCAAGATCCTCGGCAACACCGAGGACGTGTGGAGCCAGATCCTCCCGCAGCAGACCGGCAAGCAGTACACCCCGACAACGCTGGTGCTCTACACCGGCGGCACGCGCTCCGGCTGCGGCTCGGCCCAGGCGGCGATGGGCCCGTTCTACTGCCCGCTGGACAAGAAGGTCTATCTCGACACGGGCTTCTTCAAGGAGATGGCCTCGAAGTTCGGCGTGAAGGGCGACTTCGCCTACGCGTACGTCATCGCCCACGAGGTCGGCCACCACGTCCAGGACGTGCTCGGCATCCTCGGCAAGGTCCAGCAGCGCCAGCAGCAGGCCTCCAGCAAGACCGAGGCGAACGCCCTCTCGGTGCGGATCGAGCTGATGGCCGACTGCCTCGCCGGCGTCTGGGCCAAGAACTCCAACGACAAGTACGCCGAGCTCGAGCAGGGCGACATCGACGAAGCGCTGAACGCCGCCGCGCAGATCGGCGACGACGCGCTCCAGCAGCGCTCGCGGGGCTACGTGGTGCCGGATTCTTTCACCCACGGCTCCTCAGCCCAGCGCCAGCGCTGGTTCATGGCCGGCTACAAGAGCGGCCAGACCAAGTCCTGCGACACGTTCCGGACGGCCAATAACTGAAGGCGGATCGCGGCTTCACGAGCCGCCTCCGTCATCGCGAGCGCAGCGAAGCGACCCAGGGTAACGTGACGTCGCCGGATGTGGCGCCGCTGGATTGCTTCGCTCCTCTCGCACTGACGGCGCGCGGAGATCCGGCGGGCACGCGCCTCACCCCCGGCTCAGCCGCCGGGCGTTGGCCTGGACCTTCCGCCGGTAGCTGCGGATCACCTTGCCGTTCGAGGCGCCCGCGGCGAGCATGAGCGCCGCCTCGCCGGCGGCCAGCATCTTCTCGGTCACCATGAGCTGCGCCTCGGCCTGGGCCGCCGGGCCGCCGAGGGCGAACATCGCCATGCGCTGCGCGATGACGCCCTGCGCCTCCAGCCCCAGCATGGCCATGTCCATGCCCGTCATCCACCAACCGAACAGCATCGCGATCCTCATGTTGCCCAGGGCAACGGCCGAGCCTCATCCCGGGTCCCGGGATGCGCCCAGGCCTGCGCCGGACGCAAGCATTATCCCGCACTGCGGCATCCTGCCTTTGCGCCGCGTCGGCCGATGCCGTAAGCGGCCGGGATACTCCCGGACACCTTCCGGACAGCGACCTCCCGGACAGCGCCCGCCGCCATGATACGCCTGGACAAGATCACCAAGCAGAACGGGCGGCAGCTCGTCTTCATCGAGGCCTCGGCCGCCCTCCAGCGGGGCGAGAAGGTCGGCCTGGTCGGCCCGAACGGGGCCGGCAAGACCACCCTGTTCCGGATGATCATCGGCCAGGAGCAGCCCGACGAGGGGCAGGTCGCGGCCGACCGGGGCATCACCATCGGCTATTTCAGCCAGGACGTCGGCGAGATGTCGGGCCGCAGCGTCGTCACCGAGGTGATGGACGGCGCCGGCCCGGTGAGCGCGGTCGCGGCCGAGCTCGCCGAGCTCGGCGCGGCGCTCGCCGACCCGGACCGCGCCGACGAGATGGACGCCCTGGTCGAGCGCTACGGCGAGGTCCAGGCCCGGTTCGAGGAGCTCGACGGCTACGCCCTGGAGGGCCGGGCCCGCGAGGTGCTCGACGGGCTGAGCTTCAGCCAGGAGATGATGGACGGCGACGTCGGCGCCCTCTCGGGCGGCTGGAAGATGCGCGTCGCGCTCGCCCGCATCCTGCTGATGCGCCCGGACGTGATGCTCCTCGACGAGCCGTCCAACCACCTCGACATCGAGAGCCTGATCTGGCTCGAATCGTTCCTGAAGGGCTACGACGGCGCCTTGCTGATGACCTCGCACGACCGCGAGTTCATGAACCGCATCGTCACCAAGATCATCGAGATCGACGCCGGCGCGCTCACCACCTACTCGGGCGACTACGCCTTCTACGAGGGCCAGCGGAAGCTCAACGAGGCGCAGGCCCAGGCGCAGTACGAGCGCCAGCAGGCGATGCTGGCGAAGGAGATCGCCTTCATCGAGCGGTTCAAGGCCCGGGCCTCCCACGCCGCCCAGGTGCAGAGCCGGGTGAAGAAGCTCGACAAGATCGAGCGGGTCGAGCCGCCCCGGCGGCGGCAATCGGTGGCCTTCGAGTTCCAGCCGGCACCGCGCTCGGGCGACGACGTCGTGATGCTCAAGGGCGTGAACAAGCGCTACGGCAGCCGCACGATCTACGAGGGACTCGACTTCTCGGTGCGGCGCAAGGAGCGCTGGTGCGTGATGGGCATCAACGGCGCCGGCAAGTCGACGCTGCTCAAGCTCGTCACCGGCACCACCGCGCCCGACGACGGCTCGGTCACGGTCGGCGGCAGCGTCAAGCTCGGCTACTTCGCCCAGCACGCCATGGATCTGCTCGACGGCGACCGCACGGTGTTCCAGACCCTGGAGGATTCCTTCCCGCAGGCCGGCCAGGGGTCGCTGCGGGCGCTGGCCGGCTGCTTCGGCTTCTCGGGCGACGACGTCGAGAAGCGCTGCCGGGTGCTCTCGGGCGGCGAGAAGGCCCGGCTGGTCATGGCGCTGATGCTCTACGACCCGCCGAACTTCCTGGTGCTCGACGAGCCGACCAACCACCTCGACATGGGCACCAAGGAGATGCTGATCGAGGCGCTGGCCAATTACGAGGGGACGATGCTGTTCGTGTCCCACGACCGGCACTTCCTGGCCGCCCTCTCGAACCGGGTCCTCGAGGTCACGCCGGAGGGGATCCACCAGTACGGCGGCGGCTACACCGAGTACGTGGCCCGCACCGGCCAGGAGGCGCCGGGCCTCCGGAGCTGACGGTCCGCTCCGTCCTCGCGGGCGCCGCGTTCCGGCCGGGAGCCCTGCGACCGGCGCGCCGCTATCGCCCCCTGGCGCCCCGCGCTAGGCTGCGCCGAAACGGCCCGGGTGAGACGCCGTGCGACGCCTGCTGAAATTCCTCCACACGATGGGGTGCGCGGGGCTGCTGGGGGCCATGGCGTCCCTGGTCGTCATGCTGAGCTTGGCGCCCGCGCCGTCCGCCCTGACGGGCTACGCGGCGATGCGGGGCGCGATGGGCGCCGTCGCCACCTGGATCTTCCTGCCCGCCCTGGCGGTGACGCTGATGTCGGGCCTGCTGGCGATGGCGCTGAACCGCGCCTTCCTCAACGCCGGATGGGCGTGGGTGAAGCTCGCCACCGGCGTCCTGATGTTCGAGGGCGGGCTGGTCTACGTCCAGGGCCCGATGAAGCAGGAGGCGGAGCAGAGTGCCCGCGCGCTGGCGGGCCTCGTCGATCCCGCGGTGCTGGCCGTCTCGCTGACCGGCGAGCGCGGCACCCTCTGGGTCCTGCTGGCGGTCGCGACCGCGAACGTGGCGCTCGGGATCTGGCGGCCGCGGATCCTGCGGATCCCCCAGTAGCGAAGCCGCGTCGGGCCCGATTCCAGCTCGATTGATTGCCGGCTTTAAATCTATTTCCCGATGCAGAACCCGCCGAACAGCCGGTCGAGGACATCCTCGACGCCGACATGGCCCGCGACCGCGCCGAGCGCCCGCACCGCGAGCCGCAGATCCTCCGCGGCCAGCTCCGGGAGACCGCCGGCACTCCCCGAGACGCGATCCAGATGGCCGATGCAGGCCTCCAGCGCGGCCCTGTGCCGGGCGCGGGTGATCAGCGCGTCGCCGGTGCCGAGACCGTCCTCGGCCGCGGCCTGGATGGCATCGAGCAGGGCGCCCATGCCGGCGCCAGTATGGGCCGAGACCGCCACGTCGGCCGGATTCCCGGCTTGTTCTGAGCCGGCAAAAAGATCGGCTTTGGTCCGGACGGTCAGGACCGGACAGCGCGCCGGCCCGAGGTCCGGAACCGCGCCGCCGGGGGGCATGAGGGCCACCACGAGATCGGCCATGTCGATCCGCGCCCGCGTCCGCAGGATCCCCGCCGCCTCGATCGGCTCCGCGGTCTCGCGGAGCCCGGCCGTGTCGACCAGCAGGACCGGCAGGCCGCCGAGGTCGAGCCGCACCTCGATGGCGTCGCGGGTCGTCCCCGGGCTGTCCGACACGATGGCCACGTCCCGTCGGCTCAGCGCGTTCAGCAGGGTCGATTTCCCGCTGTTCGGAGCCCCCGCCAGCACCACCATGAACCCGTCACGCAGGCGCTCGCCGCGCTGGCCGTCGCGCAGCGCCGCGGCGATCGCGTCGCGCAGGCGGGCGGCGCGGTCGAGCAGCGCCGCGTCGAGCCCGGCATCGTCCACGTCCCCCTCGTCGGCGAAGTCCAGCGCGGCCTCCGCGGCGGCGAGGCAGTCGATCGCCTCCGCGCGCCACGCGGCCACCTGCCGGCTGAGCGCGCCGTCGAGCTGGCGCAGGGCCTGCCGGCGCTGGCCCTCGGTCTCCGCGTCGATCAGGTCGGCGACGGCCTCCGCCTCGGCGAGATCCATCCGCCCGTTGAGGACGGCCCGCCGGGTGAAAGCCCCGGGCTCGGCGGCCCGGCAGCCCGGGAGGCGGGCGAGGGTGGCGAGGACGCGCATCCGCACGGCCGCGCCGCCGTGCAGGTGCAGCTCGCCCATATCCTCGCCGCTGTAGGTGTCGGGCCCGGGAAACCACGCCACCAGCGCCCGGTCGAGCTCGGTGCCGTCGTGGGGATCCCGGAGGCTCCGCAGCGACAGCCGGCGGGGCGGCGGCAGGCGTCCGCCCAGGGCGACGAGCGCGTCGCGCGCGGCCGGGCCGCTGATGCGGATCACCGCGACGGCGGCCCGGCCGTAGCCGCTGGCCGGCGCGAAGAGCGTGTCGGTATCGGTCATGGTCCCACAGGGCCGCGCGAGGGGCGGAGTTTCACGTGAAACAATCGCGGTCGCCCTATACCATCCCGGCGCCGACGCGCCGCACCCGCTTGCGCCGTCGCGATCTCGAATGGGGATGCGCCATGATCGTCCGGACCCGCCGCGCCGTCGGCCTCGGCCTGCTCGCCGCGCCCCTCGCCGCCGCCCTCCCCGCGTCCCCGGTCCTGTCCGCGCGCGCCGCGGAGGCCGAGCCGGACTGGGCTGCCATCGAGCGCCGGCTCGGCGGCCGCCTCGGGATCGCGGCCGCCTCGGTGAACCGCGTCCTCGCCGCATACCGCGCCGACGCGCGCTTCCCGATGTGCAGCACCTTCAAGGCGCTGGCGGTGGCGGCGGTCCTGGCGCGGGTCGATGTCGGCCGCGAGACCCTCGACCGGGTCGTCAGCTACGGGCCCGGCGACCTCCTGAGCTACGCGCCCGTGACCCGGAAGGCGCTGGAGGCCGGCGCCGGGACCGGGCGGATGCGCGTCGCGGACCTGTGCGCGGCCACGCTGATCTGGAGCGACAACACGGCCGCCAACCTGCTCCTGGCGGATCTCGGCGGGCCCGAGGCGCTGACCGCGTGGCTGCGGACCACCGGCGATCCCGTCACCCGCCTCGACCGGACCGAGCCGACCCTCAACACCGCACTGCCCGGCGACCCGCGCGACACGACCACGCCGGACGCCATGCGGGCGACCCTGGGCCGTGTCCTCCTCGGAACCGTCCTGTCGCCGGACTCGCGCGCCCGGCTGGAGGCCTGGATGGTCGCCTGCGAGACCGGCCGGAAGCGCCTGCGGGCCGGCCTGCCGCCCGACTGGATCGCGGGCGACAAGACCGGGAGCGGCGACAACGGCACCGTCAACGACGTCGCGATCCTCCGGCCGCCGGGGCGCGCGCCGATCCTCGCGGCGGTCTACGTCACGGAATCGACCGCCTCCCCCGACACCTGCGCGGCGGCCTACGCGGAGATCGGCCGCCTCATCGCCGCGCGCGCCCATTCGACCTGACCGGACGAACCATGAAGACAGCCGCCAAGACACCCAACAAGACATTTTCCAAGACGACCCGCGCGACGCTCGCCCTCTACAAGGCCGGCATCCGGTACAGCCTCCACGTCTACGCGTACGATCCGGACGCGCCGCGCATCGGCCTGCAGGCCGCGGAGGCGCTCGGGGTGGACCCGGGACGCGTACTGAAGACCCTGATGGCGTCGGTGGACGGACGGACGGTCTGCCTGCTCGTGGCCTCCGACAGGGAGGTGTCGATGAAGCGGGTCGCCGCCGCCTTCTCGGGCAAGGCCGCGTCCATGCTCAAGCCGGCCGATGCCGAGCGGCTGACCGGCTACCATGTCGGCGGGATCAGCCCGCTCGGACAGAAGCGGTCTTTCCCGACCGCGATCGACGCCGGATCCCTGACCGAGCCGGCGGCCGAGATCCACGTCAACGGCGGCGGCCGCGGCTTGCAGATCCGGCTGACCGAGAGCGATCTGGCCGCCGTCCTGGACGCCCTCGTCGTGTCGCTGACGTGATCCCGCGGTAATCACTCGTTTACCCTGCCGTCGCACGGTGTCGCCTTCCGACAGAGACGAAGGCGGCGCAGGGGCGGCATGCGGGAGACGGCGCGCAGGGCGGTGACGGCGCTCGGACTCGTCCTGCTGCTCGCGGCACCGGGCCGGGCGGCCGATCTCGACCTCCGCTACGGCGCCGAGGCGGGCGTGGGCGGCAGCCCCCGCTTCTTCCCGCGCAACGACGGCCTCGACCGTCGGCCGGTCTACGCGGTCCGGTCCCGTCGCGTGCCGGTGGGCTGCACGCCCCGGCGGGTGCCCGTGCCGACCAACGCCCCGGACGATCCGAGCTACGTCGGCTCCGAGTACGGCCTGGGGCATCCGAGCTATTACGGCTTCACGCCGCCGCTGGGCGTGGACGACCCCTTCGGGCGCTCCCTCCTGCCCTACTGCCCCTGACGCCGATCGCGACGACTCGGTCCGGCGTCGACTGCCGGATTCCACCGCCCCGCATCATGCTCTAGACCGGCCCTGCCCTCCCCCGGAGCCCGTGCCGTGTCCGAGTCGACCTTCCAGTCCTTCCGCGACCTCGCAGCCCTGCGCGGATGCGTGGCCGCGTGGCGCGCGGCGGGCGAGCGCGTCGTCCTGATCCCGACCATGGGCGCCCTGCACGAAGGGCACCTCGCCCTCGTGGCCGAGGCGCGGCGGATCGGCCGCCGGACCGTGGCCAGCATCTTCGTCAATCCGACCCAGTTCGGCCCGAACGAGGATTTCGCCCGCTACCCCCGCGACCTCGACGCGGATCTGGCCCTGCTGGCGGGGGCCGGCGCGGACGCCGCCTGGACGCCCGGCGCCGAGACCATGTACCCGCCGGGCTTCGCCACCCGGATCGAGGTCGCGGGCCTGACCGAGGGGCTGTGCGGGCCGTTCCGGCCCGGCCATTTCGCTGGCGTCGCCACGGTGGTGACCAAGCTCCTCAACCAGGTCCGGCCGGACGTCGCCCTGTTCGGCGAGAAGGACTTCCAGCAGCTCCGCGTGCTCCAGCAGGTAGCGGCGGATCTCGACCTCGCGGTGGAGATCCGCGGCGTGCCGACCGTGCGCGAGCCCGACGGCCTCGCGCTGTCGTCGCGCAACCGCTACCTCTCGGCCGAGGAGCGCGCCGTCGCCCCGAAGCTCCAGGCCGTCCTGGCCGAGATCGCCTCCGCCTCCCGCAACGGCACCCCGGTGGCCGGCCGGATCGCCGCCGGGCGGGCGGCGCTGGAGGCGGCGGGGTTCCGCGTCCAGTACCTCGCGGTCTGCGACGCCCGGACCCTGGTGCCGGTGGAGCGGGTCGACGGCCCGGCCCGCGTCATCGCCGCGGCCTTCCTGGGCCGGACCCGGCTGATCGACAATCGCGCCGTCTAGGCCGGCGCCGGTCCGACCACCGACGGTCGTGGCCGCCGGGCCACGACGCGCGGATTTCCGGCTTCAACTGCGCCAGGTGATTGGCGCCGCCCGGCCGACCTGCTCTCTGCTGGTCGCGTGATCGGAACGCGCACCGCACCGGCCATCCTGGCCGTGTCCCTCGCCCTGGCGGGCCCCGCCGGCGCCGGCGAGGACGCGTTCGAGGGGATGGCCGGCCCCTACGGCGAGCGCCTGCGCTACGACGCGAAGGGGTTGACGCTCACCTTCCCCGAGCCCGACGTGAAGCTCCGGATCGGCGGGCGGCTGCACATCGACGGCGGCGCGGCGGGTTTCAGCCGGCCGGACCTGCCCGAGGCCTTCCCCGACAACGTCGCCGTGCGCCGGGCCTGGATCGAGCCGACGCTCACGATCGGCCGCGACTGGGTGATCGCCTTTCAGTACGATTTCGCCGACCCGATGCTGCCGATCAACGACGCGCTGGTCGCCTGGAAGGGGCTGCCGGACACGATCCTGACGCTCGGCAACATGAAGGAGCCCTTCAGCCTGGAATGGCTGCAGAGCAACAACGACACGCTGTTCGCCGAGCGCTCGGTGGCCAACGCCCTCGTGCCGGAGCGCCGGTTCGGCTTCGCGGCCGGGCACCACGGGGCCGCCTGGACCGCGGTGGTCGGCGTCTTCGGCAACGCCGCCAGCAGCGGCATCGACGGGGACGGTGTCGCGGTGGCGGCCCGCGCCACCGTCGCGCCGATCATGGAAGGGGACGAGACCCTGCATCTCGGTCTCGCCGGGGTCTTCCGCAGCCGGTCCCGGTCGGACGGGGCCTTCAGCTTCTCCAGCCCCGCCGGCGCCTTCCTGTTCGAGCGCCCCCTGGTGGATACGGGCGACCTCCCCGACGCCGCCAGCGTGTCGCGCCTCGGCGCCGAGCTGGCCTATCGCCGCGGCCCGTTCCTGCTGCAGGCCGAGTACATCCGGGCCGCGTTGCAGCCGTTCCGCGGTCCCGGCCAGCCCGGCACCGCGCTCGATTTCCAGGGCGGCTACGTCGAGGCGGCCCTGGTGCTCAACGGCGAGGGCCGCGCCTACGCGCTGACGCCGCAGAGCGGCACCACTTACGCGACCTTCCGCGGCGTGACGGTTCCGGAGGCGCAGCGGCTCTCCCGGGGCGGGATCGGGGTGTTCGAGCTTGCGGTGCGCTACAGCGCCGTCGACCTGGACGCCCGGGGCTTCCGCGGGGGCATGGAGCAGGACGTGACCCTCGGTCTGAGCTGGTATCCCGAGCCCAACCTCCGGTTGATCGGGAACGTCGTGCACGGGCGCGTGCAGCCGGGGGTGGCCCAGGCCGAGACGCTGGGTACCCGCCCGTTCACGGTCGACACGGTGATCGCGCGCCTGCAGATCTACTGGTGACCGGGCTCGCCGGGCCCGCAGCGTGCCCGGGCGCGGCCCCTCGCACGGGCTCTCACACGGCCCTGCGCAGGACCGACCGGAACGGGCGCCGCTCCGGCTCCGGCGGGGGCGTCGGCTCCTCGGCGGGCTGGGTCGCCAGGACCTCCGCGCGCACCGGGCGCGGGGCCGCGAAGGCCGTCCCCTGCGCGAACGGCACGTCGAGGTCGATCAGGTCCGGGACGTCGGCCTCGTCGGCGACGCCCGTGGCGACGACGCGGATCCCGGCCCGGGCCAGGGCCGGCGCGGTGTCCTCCAGGGCGATGTCCGACAGGCTGCCGCGGCCCGCGCCGGGCCGGAGCAGCATCTCCGCCGGCACCTTGACCTGCCCGATGCCGAGCGCCGCGAGTTCGGCCGCGTCGAAGCGGAGGTCGTCCGGGCGGTCGAGGCTGAACCCGATCCGACCCTGCAGGGGCGCGAGCAGGCCCCGCTGGCCGGCATCGAGACGGCGCCAGCTCTCCTGCGGCAACGCGATGGTCAGGCCGGCCAGGGCCGGATCGTCGGCGGCCGTGCGGGCCAGCTCGCGCAGGAGGCCGGGCTCGAACAGCGACAGCGGCGACAGCCCGTAGGTCAGCAGGGTCTCGCTGCCGCGCCGGGCGAGGTGGCGCGCCACGATCGTGGCCCGCTGCAGCATGCGGCGGTCGAGCTCGGTGGTGCGCCCGTAGCGCTCCAGCACCGGCAGGAAAACCTCGGGCTCGGCCGGCGGCGCGCCGGGGCCGCCGATCCGCAGCCGGGCCAGCGCCTCGTAGGCCACCACCTTGCGTTGCGGCAGGGTGACCACCGGCTGCAGATGGATCTCCAGACCGTCCCCCTCGAAGGCCGCGACGATCGCGCCCTCGTCCGCGGGGGGGATCGCGGGGCGGGGCGGGATCGGCCGCGGCGGAATCGGCCGCGCCGGGACGGACGGGGCCGGGGCGAGCTGAGACCGGGGCGGGACTTGCTCGAGCGAGGCGGCCTGAACCTGCGGAGGCGGTACCGGCGCTGGCTGCGGCGACGGGGCCGCTGCGGCATCCGGAAGGGCTGCGCCGGGCACCGTGGGCAGGGGCCGGGGCGCCTCGGCGGGTGCGATCGCGGGCCCGATAACGGGCCTGATCTCGGGCGCGATCTCCGGCCTCGCCTTGAGGCCCGCGATCTCGGCATCCTGGGCGCTCACGACCGTGGTGAGGTCGCGGACGATCCCGCTGAGGAGCCCGAACTCGACGGTCAGTTCCTCGATCTGGGCGCGCAGGGCGGCCTCGGCGGTCTCGGGCCGCGGCTGGGCCGCCGCGGTCGCGGCCGCCGTCTCGACCTTGAGCAGGCGCCGGGACAGCAGATCGACCTCGCCGGACAGCTTCTCGCAGCGCGCCTTGAGGGTGGCGATACGGGTCAGGGCGAGACCGCCCGCCAGGGCGGCCGCGGCGCCGAGCGTCAGGGCACTCCAGAGCGGCAGGAACACCGCGAGCGGCCCGAGAACGACGAGCCCGAGAAGGCCGACCGTCAGCAGCCCCGCGTACCGGCCGAGGACCGGGACCATCGTCTGAACACCTGCCAGGAACGCGCGCCGGTCGCCGGGGGACATCCCGAGCGATCCCCACCGGGCGCGAACCGAATCGCAGGATCATTGGCCGCCCGCACCCCGCCCGGCAAGGCTCAGGGACCGCGATGGCGCGCCGCCGCCTGTTAATTCCGGGCGGTGTGACGCCCGCGCCCGCTGGAACGTTGCGGATTCATCACGGCGGACCCGATTGCGGGGCGATCCGGGGAGGGTTGCGCGGCTTGCGAATGCGGACGGGATGAAAAAGGATCATAAAGCGTGGCCATGACGCCCGCCCCCCCGCGTACTCCCCGATTTCGCGCCGTTCTCGGCGCCGGCGCGCTCCTCGCGACCCTCGGCACGACGGCGCCGCGGGCCGCGGATCTCGGCGCGGATCTTCCGCGCACCACGCCGACCTTCGCGATGGTCGATCCCAACACTTGGATCGTCACGCTCAGCGGCTCGATCCAGGCCGTGCCGCGCTATCCGGGCGCGAGCGACTACACGGCCGTCGGCTACCCGTCGATCGACATCCGCCGGGTCGGCGAGCCGCGCCGGTTCTCGACGCCGGATGACGGGTTCAGTTTCTCGCTCTTCGACACCGAGTCGTTCCGCATCGGCCCGACCGCGCGCTTCGTGCCGGGGCGCTACTACGGCGACGACCGGCGCCACCTGTACGGTTTCCGCGACGCCCGCTTCGCCGTGGAGCCCGGCGTGTTCGCGGAGTTCTACCCGGTCTCGTTCATCCGGACCCGCGTCGAGCTGCGCCAGGGCGTCTACGGGCACCACGGAACGGTCGGCTCGGTGGCGGCCGACTACCTGATCCCGGCGGAGAAGTTCCTGTTCTCCATCGGGCCGCGCCTCAATGTCGGCGATGCCAGCTACGCCCGGAAGTACTTCGGCGTCTCGCCGATCGAGGCTGCGCTGAACGGGCGCGTCACCCCCTACGATCCGCGCAGCTTCTACTCGGCCGGCGTGCTCGGCGGCGTGACCTACACGCAGAGCGAGACCTGGGCCTACACGGCCTATGCCGGCTACACCCGGATCCTGGGCGCCTCCGGCAACAGCCCGCTGGTGCGGCGCCCGTTCGGCAACCCCAACCAGTATCAGTTCGGCCTGCGCATCGATTACGCCTTCCGCATGCCGGCGCTGTTCTGAGCCGACACCCGGCTTGCGCTGGCCCCGCCGGGCCCCGACATCCCGGGGAGGCGGTTATGGAGGCCCCGATGGACGAGACGCGCGCCGACCTGCTGATGCGGGTCGAGGGCATGACCTGCGACGGCTGCGCCGCCGCGGTGACCCGCACGGTGAAGCGGATCGATCCCGCGGCCGACGTGCAGGTCGACCGGGACGCCGCGCGCGTGGCGATCCGCACCGACGCGCAGGCGCTGACCATCGCCGAGGCCCTGACCAAGGCCGGCTACACTGCGACGGCCATGACCGGCTGAGCCGGCTCGGCGCCCCGCGTTCGCGGGCCGCGGGAGGCACCGTGCGGCCGTCCGCGCGCGCGGTGCGGTCATCCCGGCCGGCGCGACGCTCGGCCGGGAAGCCTGGCCCGAGACGACGCGCCCCCGCTTCCCCTCAGGAGCGGCTCAGGAACATCCCGGTCAGGAGCAGGGCAAAGCCCGCGAGGCCGAACAGGCCTTCCTTGCGCCGGGTGCGGTCGAGGAAATGAGCGGCGGCGCCGGCCGCGCAACAGGCGGCGCCTAGGCCGATTGTCAGCGACGACATCTCGAGTCTCCTCCTCGCGCGTCGCTCGGCGGCGCGGCGAAAACAGTCCCTCTCGTGGGCCTGCCGGACGGCGTTGTCCGCACAGGATCGCGTCACGGCGCAAGATTTGCACGGCCCGGAGAGACTGGCAAGGCGCGACGCCCAAGTCCTCGCGGGATCCGCGACAGCAATGGGCGCGGGAACGACAGATCTTCGCGCAGCGGGCGTTCTGAATACCGCATCCAGAGGATCCGCCGCCGCCGGCGGAGGGGGCGTCGTTCCGGCGGGCGGGACGCGTTGACCGGCGCGCCCGCGCGCGCTTAGACCTCCCGGCAGATCCGCCGGTCCCGCGCCCACCCGCCGTGCACGGCCCGGGGCGCTCCTCGCACCCGCGGCGGGATGTCCGCGAAAGGCTGCTCGGTACCCGATGCTCACCCCCTCCTCCGCCCGGTTCGACGTCGCGGTCGTCGGCGGCGGCCATGCCGGCGTCGAGGCCGCCGCCGCCGCGGCGCGCTGCGGCGCGCGCACCGCGCTGGTCACCCACGATCCGGCGACGATCGGGGCGATGTCCTGCAACCCGGCGATCGGCGGCCTCGGCAAGGGCCACCTCGTCCGCGAGGTCGATGCCCTGGACGGGCTGATGGGCCGGGTCGCCGACGCGGCCGGCATCCAGTTCCGCCTGCTCAACCGCCGCAAGGGTCCGGCGGTGCGCGGCCCCCGGACCCAGGCCGACCGCAAGCTCTACGCGGCCGCCATGCAGGCGGCCGTGGCCGGGACCGAGGGGCTGACGGTCATCGCCGGCGCCTGCGAGGACCTGGCCTTCGACGCCGAGGGCCGCCTCCGCGGCCTCGTCCTGGCCGACGGCCGGACCCTCGCCTGCGGCGCGGTGGTGCTGACCACCGGCACCTTCCTGCGCGGCCTGATCCATATCGGCGAGCGGCAGATCCCGGCGGGCCGCGTCGGCGAGGCGCCGGCGGTCGGTCTGGCGCGGACCCTCGACCGGCTCGGCCTGCGCCTCGGGCGCCTGAAGACCGGCACGCCCCCGCGCCTCGACGGGCGGACCATCGACTGGTCCGGCCTGGAGATGCAGGAGGCCGACGCCGAGCCGGTGCCGTTCTCGACGCTGACCGAGCGGATCACGACGCCGCAGATCCGCTGCGGCATCACCCGGACGAGCCGGGCCGTCCACGACCTGATCCGCGCCAACCTGCACCGCTCGCCGATGTATTCCGGCGGCATCGCCAGCCGGGGCCCGCGCTACTGCCCGTCGATCGAGGACAAGGTCGTGCGCTTCGGCGACCGGGAGGGCCACCAGATCTTCCTGGAACCGGAAGGGCTCGATGATCCCACCATCTACCCGAACGGCATCTCGACGGCGTTGCCCGAGGAGGTGCAGCACGACCTCGTCCGCCTGATACCCGGGCTGGAGCGGGCCGCCATCCTGCGGCCGGGCTACGCCATCGAGTACGATTACGTGGACCCCCGGGAACTCGACGTCGGCCTTCAGGTGAAGAGCCTGCCGGGCCTGTTCCTGGCCGGCCAGATCAACGGCACGACGGGCTACGAGGAGGCCGCCGGCCAGGGGCTGGTGGCCGGCCTCAACGCCGCCCGGCACGCGGGCGGCCTCGGCATCGCGGGCTTCGACCGGGCCGAGTCCTATCTCGGCGTGATGATCGACGACCTCGTGACCCAGGGAGTCAGCGAGCCCTACCGGATGTTCACCTCGCGCTCGGAGTACCGGCTGTCCCTGCGGGTCGACAACGCCGACGCCCGGCTGACGCCGCGCGGGATCGCGCTGGGCTGCGTCGGAGGACACAGGGCGGCCCATTTCGCGGCCGGGCAGGCGGCGCTCGACGCGGCGCGCGCCCGCCTCGACGCGGTGAGCCTGACGCCGAGCCAGGCCGCGGCCCACGGGATCGTCCTGAACCGCGACGGCATCCGCCGCACCGGCTTCCAGCTCCTCGCCTACCCGGAGATCGGCTGGTCCGACCTGGCGGCGGTGTGGCCGGACCTCGCCGAGGTCGCCCCGCGGATCGCCGACCGGATGAAGACCGACGCGACCTACGCGGTCTATCTCGACCGGCAGGACGCCGACATCGCGGCCTTCCGCCGGGACGAGGCCGTGCGCCTGCCGGCGGGGCTGGACTACGCGGCGATCAGCGGACTCTCCAACGAGACGCGGGTGAAGCTCGAGACCGTGCGCCCCGGGACCCTCGGACAGGCGGCGCGGATCGAGGGCGTGACGCCGGCCGCCCTCACCCTGCTGGCCGCCCACGCGCGGCGCGGGGCCCGCGCGGCGTCGGCCCCCGCAGACCGGCTCCCGGCATGAGCGATCCGGATCGCGCCCGTATCCTCGCGGCGGCCGGTGTTTCACGTGAAACAGCGGAGCGGCTCGACCTCTACGTGGCGCAGCTGCGGCGCTGGCAGCCGATCAAGAACCTCGTCGGCCCCGCGACGCTGGCCGAGGTCTGGAGCCGCCACATCGACGACGCGCTGCAGCTCCTCGACCTCGCGCCGGAGGCCCGCACGTGGCTCGATCTCGGTTCCGGCGCGGGCATCCCGGGCCTGATCCTGGCCATTGCCGGCCAAGAGCGCGGCGTCCGGGTCGACCTCGTCGAGAGCAACGCGCGCAAGTGCGCGTTCCTCACCGAGACCGCCCGGCTCACCGGGGCGCCGGCCCGGGTGCGCAATGCCCGGATCGAGGCGGTGATCGGCGAGTACGTCGGGACCGACGTGGTCTGCGCCCGCGCCCTCGCCCCGATGGCGCAGCTCCTCGCCTGGACGGAGCCTCTGTTGAAAACGGGCACCACCGGCCTGTTTCCGAAGGGGCGGGACGTACAAGCCGAATTGACCCAGGCCGGCGCGCAGTGGAGAGTCGTTAACGACCTCGTGCCGAGCCGGACCGATTCCGAAGCCCGGATCGTGCGCGTCACTGCCCTCGCCGCCCCGAGCCACCGATGAGCGAAGCGATCCTCGGCGACCCCGCCGACAGGTCCATGGATTCATCCATGCGACGCCCTCTGCGCGTTCTGGCGCTCGCCAACCAGAAGGGCGGCGTCGGCAAGACCACGACGGCGATCAACCTCGGCACCGCCCTGGCGGCGATCGGCGAGGACGTGCTGGTCGTCGATCTCGACCCGCAGGGCAATGCCTCCACGGGTCTCGGGATCGACCGCGCCAAGCGCCGGGTCTCGACCTACGAGGTCATGGCCGGCGAGGCCTCGCTGGCGCAGGCGGTGGTCCCCACCGCCGTGCCGCGGCTGTCGCTGGCGCCCTCGACCATGGACCTCCTCGGCCTGGAGCTTGAGCTGGCCACCCTCCCCGACCGGGCGCACCGGCTGCGCGGCGTGCTGAAGAGCCTGACCCAGGCGCCGAGCCTCAGCCGGATCAGCTACGTGCTGATCGACTGCCCGCCCTCGCTCAACCTGCTGACCATCAACGCGCTGGCCGCCGCCGACGCGGTGCTGGTGCCGCTGCAGTGCGAGTTCTTCGCCCTGGAGGGCCTCAGCCAGCTGCTGCGCACCGTCGAGCAGGTCCGCGGCGCCCTGAACCCGAAGCTGACGATCCAGGGCATCGTGCTGACGATGTTCGACCCGCGCAACAACCTCTCCGCCCAGGTCGTGGCGGACGTGCGCGGCTTCATGGGCGACAAGGTCTACGAGACCGTGATCCCCCGCAACGTCCGGATCTCCGAGGCGCCCTCGCACGGGAAGCCGGCGCTGCTGTACGACCTGAAATGCGCCGGCAGTCAGGCCTACCTGCGCCTCGCCTCGGAGGTGATCCAGCGCGAGGGCCGGGTTCCGGCTGCGGCCTGACGGGTTTGAGTCCCCCTCCCGGTTCGAGGGGCGAGTGTGGAGCGTGACACGGGTGGCGATCATGGCGGAGGAGGGGGCGAAGCCTCGACTGGGGCGCGGGCTCGCGGCGCTGATCGGTGACTTCAACGAGGCCGGCAAGGCCTCGGCCAAGGCCGAGGAGCAGCGCCGGGTTCCGATCGAGTTCCTGCGCGCCAACCCGCGCAACCCGCGCCGGAGCTTCGCCGAGACGGAGCTGTCCGAGCTGGCGGCCTCGATCGGCCAGCGGGGCATCATCCAGCCGATCGTGGTCCGCCCGATCGGCGACGTGCCCGGGACCTTCGAGATCGTGGCCGGCGAGCGGCGCTGGCGGGCCGCCCAGCGCGCCGGCCTCGACGAGGTGCCGGTGGTGGTGGTCGAGATCGACGACCGCGGCTCCCTGGAATTCGCCATCCTGGAGAACGTCCAGCGCACCGACCTCAACGCGATCGAGGAGGCGTCCGGCTACGAGCGCCTGATGAAGGATTTCTCGTACACCCAGAAGGAGCTGGCCGAGATCCTCGGCAAGAGCCGCAGCCATCTCGCCAACACGCTCCGGCTGCTCAACCTGCCGCTGTCCGTGCAGGAGCGGGTCACCGCGGGCGAGCTGACCGCCGGCCACGCGCGCGCGCTGCTGGCTGTGCGCGATCCGGAGGCGACGGCGCGGCGCGTCGTGGCCGAGAGCCTATCGGTCCGGGACGTGGAGGCGATCGCCTCCGCGGAGGCAGCCCCAGCCGAGACGCCTCGCCCCGGGCGCCCGCGCCTCTCGGCCGAGCGTCCCGCGACGGTGCGCGACCTGGAACTGCGGATCCACCGGGCCCTCGGCGTCCCGGTCTCCTACAAGCCCAAGGACGCCGATTCGGGCGAGATCCGCATCCGCTACGAGACTCAGGACGAGCTGCAGGCCCTCCTCAACCGGTTCAAGGTCTCGGACGCCTGAGGAACCGTCCCGGCCAGCCCGGGGGCCCGGGCTGAGCGAGCCCGGCGCCGGCCCGGCGTGGGCCCGGTCAGCAGGCCGCGGCGCGCGGTGGTAGAGGGCGTGGTGTCTCGCTCAGGTCAGGCGGTCCGGGCCGGGCGATGGAGCACCGACATCGCGCGTCCCTGTCCGTGTCGGGTCGTGTCGCAGCCGTCTCGCCTGCGGGCCCCTCCGGCCAAGACTGTCGCGCGGTACCCCCCTCTCCGGTGCGGGAAAGGCAATCCGCGCCACCGGCGGCGCGGCCTCAGCGCCGCCGCCGCGCGCCCGCCTCGGCGACCCGCAGGAGGGCCGCCGAGGCCAGCGCGTGGGCCAAGTCGGGCTCGGCCCGCCGGCAGGCGAGGACGGCCTCCTGCAGGGCCGCCACGGCCTGCCGGAGGGTCCCGGGCGGCCACGCACCGAGTTGGCCCTCGATACTGGCCCTGCGCTTGAAATGCAGGCCCCGCCACGTCGCCACCATCGTGGCGGGTGTCTTGTCGGGATTGTCGAGGCGGGTGGTGAGCAGCGTCAGGGCGTGCCGCAGCGCCGAGCCCAGCACCACGCCCGGGTCGAGGCCCTCGTGCCGGAAGCGGCGGTAGTCGCGCTCCACCGCGTCGCGGCGGCCGTCGAAGGCGGCGTCGATCAGGGTGTTGAGCACGCTCGCCGCGACGTCGCTGGTCACGGCCTCCACGTGCTCGAGGGTCACGGTCCGGTCCCCCTCCCCCGCGGCGTAGAGGGCGAGCTTCTCGATCTCCATCAGGCTCGCCCGGCGGTCGCCGCCGAGGCTGCGGGCCAGGACCTCCCGGGCGGCGCGGTCGATGCGCAGGCCGCGCTCCTGGAGCGTGCGCTCGATCAGGTCCGAGAGGGTTCGCTCGTCGTCGGCGTAGCACGGGATCGCCAGCGCCTTCGGCGAGCGCTCGCAGAGGGTGCGGAGCGGGTTGTTCTTGGCGAGGTCGCCGGCCTCCACCACGATGCGGGCGTCGGCGACCGTCGCGCCCAGCACGGCCTCGACGGCCGGCGCGTAGTTGCGGGTGCCGGGCCGGACCCAGATCGACCGCCGGCCGCCGAACAGCCCCAGGGTCCCGGCCTCGTCGCACAGCCGGCCCGGATCAGAGGCGAGGGCGTCGCCGTCGATCCGTACCAGCGCGAACGGGTCGGCCGGGTCGTCGACGAAATCCTCGGCGAGCTTCCGGGCCCGCTCGGTCACCAAGCCGGTATCCGGCCCGAAGACCAGGATGACGGGGATGCGCGGATCGGGCCCGCGCCGGATCAGCCCCTCGATCTCGCCGGCCTTGACCGCCGTCACGTCGGATTACGGCTTCGTCGAGAGCACGGCCGCGAGGCGGCTCTTGATCTGGTCGGACAGCACGCTCGCCAGCCGGATCTCGGCGTCGCGCGCCGCCCGCTGGCTGGCGAAACGCTGGATCGAGCGGTCGTAGGTCGCCGTCGAGGTGGCGACACCCTCGGTGTAGACCTTGGTGCCGCTCATGTCCTCGAGGCTGTACTTGATGTTGGCCACCAGGGTGCCGGCCTCGGCGCGGCCGGTGGTGGAGGAGACGATCGGGGTCTGCACGATCTCGGAGCCCGAGAGCTTCAGCCGGTAGCGCTTGGTCGCCGGGTGGCCGGACCCGTCGAGGTCGAAGACCAGCTCGCTGCGCAGGTAGTGGCCGAGGCGCTCCTGGCCCTGGGCCATCGCGACGTCGTCGACCTGGACCGAGGCGAGCAGGGCCTGGACGGATTCCCCCGAGGCGGTCGGCCCGTAGAGCGGCCGGAAGCAGGCCGAGAGGCTCAGCGCCAGGCCGGTCGCGCAGGCGAGGCGGGCGATCCGCCCCGCGATGGAAACTCCCGAACCCACCATCCGCCGTCGTTCCGCCCCTGCCTGTCGGATCGTTCTAGCGCGGACACGGCGTTCCGCGCCACGACGCTACGGGGCAAACGTTACGATTCCTCTGCGGCAGGAGCGTGGTCGCCCGGTTTCCGAATGTGAGGCCGCGGCCGTCCGGAGAGCCCGGGATCGACCGGGCCGCCTAGGCGATCGCCGCGAGGTAGGCCGAGACCGTCACGACGGCCAGCACGGTCGAGACCAGCACCACGGTGGCGGTCAGGTCGGCCTCGCGCCGGTAGAACTCCGCCAGCATGAACGGCCCGGTGCCGGTGGGGAGGGCGGCCATGAGCACCGCGGTGTGCAGCAGGAGCGGGGGCAGGTCGAACAGGTAGCGGCCGAGGCCGTAGGCCAGGAGCGGGTGGAGCACCAACTTGAGGCCGACGAGCAGCGCGGCGGTGCGCCCCTGCCCGTCCCCGGTCTGGCGGGGCTGGGCCAGGAACAGGCCGAGCGCCACCAGGGCGCAGGGCGCCGCCGCGCCGCCGAGGAGCTTCAGGAACGTGGCCACCGCGTCCGGCACGGCGAGGCCGGCGCTCGGCACCAGCGCGCCCAGCACCGGTGCCACCAGCAGCGGGTTGCGCACCAGCGAGCGGCCGACCGTCCACCACACGGGCCGGCGCGCCCCGCCGCCCCTCCCCGACGCGGCCGCCTCGCGCCGCAGACCGGTCTCGATGAGCACGATCGCCACCGCGAAGACCCCGCAGACCGTGAGGATCGCCGCCACCGTGGTGGGCGCGAGCGCCTCCGGCCCGAAGGCGACGAGCGCCAGCGGGAAGCCCATGAAGCCGGTATTGGCGTAGCCGGCGTTGAGCCCGTCGACCGCGGCGTCGGCCAGCGGCCGCCCCGCCCCGCCGCGGATCAGCACGGCGAGGGCGAAGATCGCGAGGCTGCTGAGTCCGAAGGCCCCGATGAAGCCGGGCTTCCAGATGGTGCTCCAGTGGGCGTGCGCGGTCACGTCGAACAGCAGCGCCGGCAGGGCCAGGAAGACCACGAACCGGTTGAGTTCGGTGGTGGCGGCGGCCCCGAGCACGCCGACGCGCCGGGCCAGCCAGCCGGCGAAGATCAGCGCGAAGATCGGCAGCACGACCAGCAGGGTCGAGAGCATGGCGGGTCCGGGTCGGAGGACGATGCTCCGGCCTTAGGACGGTTTCCGATCCCGGCTCCAGTGCCGGGGGCGGGGACCTGCCATGCCGCGGCCCCCGCTCCCGGACATTACCAGCGGTAGATCAGGCTGCCGATGACTGTCGCGGGCGCGCCGCGGTAGCAGAACCCGGCCTGGCAGGTCGTGTAACTGCGGTCGAAGATGTTGGACGCGTTGATCTGCGCGCGGAAGCCCCTGTACTTCGGGTCGAGGGCCGCGAAATCGTAGGCGACCAGCGCGTCGAACAGGGTCACGGTCGGGTTGCGGACGGTGTTCTCGTCGTCGGCGAAGCTCGTCCCGGCGTAGCGGATGCCGCCGCCCAGTTGCAGGCCGGCCAGCGGCGAGCCGGGTGCGAACTGATAGGTCCCGAAGGCGGTGAAGCTGTCGCCCGGGATCCCCGAGAGGGCGTTGCCGTCGATCGGCCGCCCGGTGACCAGGGAGGTCTGGCGCAGATAGCGAAGGTTGAGATGGGTGTAGGACAGCGTCAGGTTGGTTCCCGGCGCGAAGTTCGCCGTCAGCTCGGCCTCGAACCCTTTCGATTCGACCGACCCGGTCGCGACCTGATTGGCGATGTTGTTCGGATCCTGCCGCAGGAGCGACGATTGCACGATGTCGAACCCTGAGAACGACGTCGTGATATTGGTGTTCGGGATGGCCGCCTTCACGCCGGCCTCGATCTGGTCGCCGGTCGCGGCCTTGAACGGGTTCCCGCTCACGTCGACGCCGACCTGCGGCGTGAAGGTCGTGGCGTAGCTGGCGTAGGGCACCAGGAAGTCGGTGAGCAGGTAATTCAGGCCGATGCGGCCCGAGAAGGCCCGATCGGTCTGGTCGGCGACCGTGCCGGCCGTCCGGTCGCTCGTGTTCTGGAAGACCCAGTCGTGCCGGCCGGTGAGGGTCAGCACGAAGCGCCCGAGCTTGGCCTGATCCTGCAAGTAGGCGCCGATCTGATCCTGCGCCTGGCTCTGGAAGTTCGTGTAGCGCGGCCGGGCGATGACCTGCTGCCCGTAGTTCAAGATCAGGAGGTTGAGGTCCGGCGCGGCCCCGAAACCGAAGGCGCGCGTGTAGTCGTAATGGGCGTAATCGACCCCGCCGATCAGGGTGTGCTGGATCGGACCGCTGGTGAAGCGGCCCTCGAGCTGGTTGTCGAGGGAGATCTGGCCCAGCGTGTCCAGGTAGGCGCCGGCCGTCCGCGCGCCCAGGGTCCGGGCCGGGTTCAGCCCCGTGATCGAGGTGTAATCGTAATCCGCGCGGACGTCGTAGTAGCGAAAGTTCTGACGGAAGATCAGATCCGGCGAGAACCTGTGCTCGAAGGCGTATCCGACGCGATACTGCTGCTGCTTGTACTGGTTGAGCGCCGGATCTCCGGAGTAGAAATTGGTCACCCGGAAGCCCGGATCGTTGTAGAAGAAGGACGTTCCCGGCAGGCGCGACTCGAAATACTCGCTGAGGAAGGTGAAGCTGGTGTCGGAATCCGGGCGCCACGTGAAGGACGGGGCGATGAAGGTGCGGTCGTCGTCTCCGCCGGGCAGGTAGGTGTTGGACTGGCGCTTCACGCCGGTCACGCGGTAGGCCATCGTCCCGTCGGTGCCCGCCACCGGGCCGCCGATGTCGAAATTGCCCTGGAAGCGGTCGTAGTTGCCGGCCTGAAACTGCACCTCTCCGAAGGGTACGAAGACCGGCCGCTTCGAGGTCGAGTCGACGATGCCGCCGGGCGAGCCGAGACCGTAGAGGCCCGAGGCCGGACCCCTCAGGATGGTGACCGCGTCCAGCCCGTAGGGCTCGCTGCGCGGGATCGTCAGGCCCACGGCATTGAGGCGCAGGCCGTCGCGGAAGATGCCGTTGTAGGTCGCGCTGAAGCCGCGGATGTAGAAGGCATCGTAGCGGGGATCGAAGCCGAACACGCTGCTCGACACGCCCGGCGTGTAGGCGATCGCCTGGGCCAGATCCTGCACGTTGCGGTCGTTGAGCTGCTCGCGGGTGACCACCGAGACCGATTGCGGGGTCTCGAGCAGGGGCGTGTTGGTCTTGGTCGCCGCGGGGCTCACGCGCGCCACGTAGCCGGTGACGCCGGAGGGGCCGCCGCCGCCGCCGCTGGTGGCCGCGCCGCCGCCGTCGCCGCGGCTGACATTGCCGCCGCCGACGCCGCCCGTCGGGGCCGCGGCGGCCGCCGGGCGGGCGGCCTCCACGGAGATCTCGTCGAGCTGGACGGCGGCGCCCTGCGCGGCGGCCGCCGGGACCAGGGCGACGGTGGTCAGTGCGGTGGTGGCGAGGAGCAGACCGGACGGAGCGGAACGAAACGACATCGGGGACCCACGAACGCGCCTCTACACGGCGCCCGGGGCTCCCGTACCATCGATCACGGCCGCTCGATCAAGCCGAAAACGTGTTGTAAATCACACACTTGGAAGCGTTCAAATCTACAATCGTTCGCGCCTAGAACTCGAGCGGGGGCTCCCGCAGGGCGGTCGCCTCCCGGGTGCAGGCGGCCTGATCGGGAACCGTCCCGGGGCTGGCGAGGGCGCCGCGAAGCTCGGCGCGGGCCTTGTCGAGATCGGCGCGGAAGGCCGCGTCGCCCATCAGGGCGGCGAAGACCGCGGTGCCGGTCAGGCGTCCCGCGGCCACGTCGCTGAGCCAGTGCACGCCGCACACGATCCGGCTCTCGCCGTAGGCCCGGCCGCGGGCCAGGATCGGGGTCGCCTTCTCGGGCACCAGGGACGCGAGGATCAGCGCGTAGGCCCAGCCCTGCGTGGCGTGGCCCGACGGGTAGCTGAAGCTGTCGGCCAGGGCCTGGCTGCGCTGCACGCAGATCGGCGCCTCGTTGCCGACGAACGGGCGGAGGCGCCGGTAATGGACCTTGGGTCCGCGCGTCGCCCGGGCGAGATCGAGACGGGCGCGCTCCAGGAGGTTGATCACCGCCGGCACCCGCGCCTGATCGATCCGGGTGCCGAGCACGCAGGCGAAGTTCTCCAGGACGGCGGCGGCGCCCTCGGACACGTCGTTGGCGGCCAGCTCCCAGCGCGGCGACCCCTTGAGGGCGCGGGTGCTGTTGAAGGCCGCCCGGTCGGCCTTGTCGAGGGGCGCGTCGTGGGCCGGCGGGGAGGGCAGGAACTGGACGGCGTCCGGCACCGCCCCGTCGGCGAGGTAGGGCTTCACGGCGGGCTTGCCGGGCTTCAGCGTGTCGGCGCCGAGGGACGGGGCCGCCGGTGTTGCCGGGGGGGCCGAGGGGGCGGGGCGGGGGGAATCCTCGGCGCGGGCCGCGACGGACAGGAGGAGGGCGAGGGCGGCCGGGGCGAGGAGGGGCAGGGACGGCGTGCGCAGCATCGGATCCGGGACTCTCTCGGATGGAATCTGCGGGGCGCGCCCGCTGCCGGAGGAACGGCTCAGCCGGCCCGTTCAGTCCCTGCACAGGCACACACGCCTGTCCAGGGCGGGGCGGCGGCGATCCGGGCCGCTTGTCACACGCGCCGGCCCGCGCACCGCGCTCACGCCGCCCGGATCGCGGCGGCCACGGCGTCCGGATGCTCCTCGTGCGGGCTCAGGGCGCCGGGGATCGCGGCGCCGGTCACGCGGCCGCCGGCGACGAGGGCGTCCATCTCGGCGCCCGAGCGCCGCGGGGCGCCCGCGGGGCGCAGCACCAGGGTCGGCGGCAGGCCGTCGCCGAACAGGGCCAGGAACGCGTCGCGGCTGCCCACCGGGTCGAGGCCGCCGGTGACGAAGGCGGCGGTGCCGAAGCGGCCGTTGCGCTGGCGGGTGATGGCGTGCTTGTCGCGGACCACCGCCGGGGTGACCCGGGCCGCGTCGGCGTAGACGTGGGCGCGCATCATCCGGCCGATGATCGGCGGGCTGATGTTGATCCGGTAGAGCGCCTCGCCGAGGAGCGGGGCCTCCACGGCCCGTCGGATGCGCGGGAACCAGTGCGCCCGCCCCGGCATCGCGGTGGGCAGCGGTCCCCGCCAGGTCGGGGCCACCAGGACCAGCCGCCCGAAGGCCCCCGGGTGGCGCCGCGCCGCCGCCACGAGGTAGCCGGCGGCGTGGCCGGCCGCGACGCCGAGGGCGTAGGGTCCGGGCGCGGCCGCCAGCAGGGCGTCCAGGAAGGCGTGGAAGGTCGCCGGGGCGAGGGGGACCCGCGCCCGCGGCCGGGCGCCGAAGCCCGGCCAGTCGGGGACGAGGCAGCGGTACTCCGTCCCGAGCCGCCCGGCGAGGCCGCGCATCTCGGCCCGCGCCGAGATGGTCGACAGGGCCGGGAGCAGGAGCGCGTCCGGCCCCGTCCCGATCCGGTCGCAGGGGGTCGGCACCGTCCGGCCCGCCACCGTCAGGGTCAGCTCGGACGTCTCCATCGCGCTCCCGCCAGGTCCCGGATGAATCAGGTGCGCAGCAGCTCGTTGATGGCGGTCTTGGACCGCGTGCCGGCATCGACGCGCTTGACGATCACCGCGCAGTAGAGGCCCGGGCCCGGCGTGCCGTCCGGCAGCGCCTTGCCGGGCATCGTGCCCGAGACGACCACCGAGTAGGGCGGCACCCGGCCGTACATGACCTCGCCGGTGGTCCGGTCGACGATCTTGGTGGAGGCGCCGATATAGACGCCCATGGACAGGACGCTGCCCTGGCCGACGATGACGCCCTCCGCCACCTCGGCGCGGGCGCCGATGAAGCAATCGTCCTCGATGATCACCGGGTTCGCCTGCAGCGGCTCCAGAACGCCCGCGATGCCGGCACCGCCCGAGATGTGGCAGTTCTTCCCCACCTGCGCGCAGGAGCCGATCGTCACCCAGGTGTCGACCATCGTGCCCTCGCCGACATGCGCGCCGAGATTGACGAAGCTCGGCATCAGCACGGCGCCGGGGGCGATGTAGGAGCCCCGGCGGACGAAGCAGCCCGGCACGGCGCGCAGGCCCGCGGCGCGGAACTCGGCCTCGCCCCAGCCGGCGAATTTCGACGCGACCTTGTCCCACCAGGGCGCGCCGCCGGGGCCGCCCTCGATCGTCGCCATGTCGTTGAGGCGGAAGGAGAGCAGCACCGCCTTCTTCAGCCACTGGTTCACCACCCAGTCGTGGTTGCCGGACTTCTCGGCGACGCGGGCCTTGCCCGAATCGAGGAGGTCCAGGGCCGCCTCGACCGCCTCGCGCACCGCGCCCCGGGTGGCGGTCGACACGTTGGCGCGGTCTTCCCAGGCGGCTTCGATGGTCTGGGCGAGATCGGAATGGGCGAGATCGGAATGGGGCTTGCCGGCCTGGGACATGGAACGGGTCAGAACTCTTGCGGCGGGAGCCCGTGCTTACAAGCGGGCACCGGAGCTGTCACCTGAGGAGATGCCGTCGATGAGCTCGAGCAGTTCGCGGACCTGATCGAGATCGGTCACCAGCCCGGCGAGGTCGTCCGCCAGGGTGTCGTGGACGGCCCGCGCGGCGGCGGGGAACTCCTCCAGCACGCGGCGCATCAGCATCGGGGTGATCCGCATCACCGCGGCGCTCCCCTCGGCCCGGGCCTCGGTCGGGCGCGTCCCGCGCACGAACAGGGCGAGCTGGCCGATCAGGGCCGAGCGCCCGGCCCGCACCGGCTCGGCCGTCGGAACCCGGGGCTCCAGGCGGATCGTGCCCGCCATCACCACGAAGCCGCCATCGGCCGGGTCGCCGCGGGCGAAGAGCAGGTCGCGGTCCGCGAGGTCGCGCCGCTCGGCCGCGAAGGTCAGCAGGCGCAGGGCGTCCCGGTCGAGGAAGCCGAACAGCGGCGCGGCCGCGAGGATCGCGATATCGTCGTCGAGCCCCAAGAACGCCTCACCACCCTGCGCATACGCGAACCCGCCGGATCGCCTACACGTAAAGCTTCAATTCGTCAGGGCAGCAACTTGTATCCGCCGCCCTCGGTCACGAGGATCGCGGCGGTGGCGGGGTTCGGCTCGATCTTCTGGCGCAGCCGGTAGATATGCGTCTCCAGCGTGTGCGTGGTCACCTGGGCGTTGTAGCCCCAGACCTCGGCCAGCAGGGTGTCGCGGTTCACCACGGCCCGGCCCGCCCGGTAGAGGAAGCGCAGGATCGCGGTCTCCTTCTCGGTGAGCTTCAGCTTGGAGCCGCGCTCGCCGACGAGGAGCTTGGCGCCCGGGCGGAACGTGTACGGGCCGATCTGGAAGACCGCGTCCTCGGAGGCCTCGTGGCTGCGCAGGTGGGCGCGGATCCGGGCCAGCAGGATGCCGAACTTGAACGGCTTGGTGACGTAGTCGTTGGCGCCGGCCTCCAGCCCCTCGACGTGGTCCGCCTCGGAATCCTGGGCGGTCAGCATGATCACCGGGCCGCGGAAGCCGGCGGCGCGCATCCGGCGCACGGCCTCGCGCCCGTCGAGGTCGGGCAGGCCGACATCCATGACGGCGAGGTCGATCCGCTCCGCGGCGACCCGTCGGATCGCGTCGGTGGCGTTGGCCTCGGTGAAGACCGTGAACTCGTCGCAGAGATCGAGCTGCTCGGTCAGGGTATCGCGCAGGACCGCGTCGTCGTCGCAGATCAGCAGGCGGTAGACATTCGGCATCGTCCGGGCCCCAGTGCGTGCTGCGGGAGGGGCGAGGGCCGCCTGCCGGGTGCAGCATGCGATGATGTCAGATCTCGGCAGGATCGCGCGACGACCCTACCCAGGCTTGTGTTTCCGCATCCTTTCGCCGCCGTGACAAGCGCCCCGGCGAACGGGCTGCGGGATCGGGGGCGCGCCGCTCCGGGATCACGGCGGCGGTCCCCGCGGCGCGGCGGGGGGCTGGCGCGCTCCCGAATCCCGGCTCGGCGGCCCGGGTTCAACCGAGAGATAGAGCATCCTTTGTGGCCGGAAGTTGCCTTGTGCGCAATTTTTCACCGGTTCGAAGTACCGATCCCGGGCATAAGGCCCCGGGATCGGACGGATCGGGGAGGACGGAGATGCGGCGGCCGAGCAGGGGACCCATCCGCCTGACCCTGGGGGAGATCCGCGTCCGCGCCCTCGTCGGGGACCGGCGGCGCGGGCAGCTCCTCGTCGGACCGGCGGTGATTCCCTGCGCCCTCGGGGCGGGCGGGATCGTCGGCGACAAGCGCGAGGGCGACGGCGGCTCGCCGCGCGGGCGCTTCCGCCTGCGCGGCGGCGCGTACCGGCCCGACCACCTCGCGGTCCGGCCGCGCACGCTGCTGCCCCTGCGGGCGACCCGCCCCGACGACGGCTGGTGCGACGAGAGCCGGGACCGCCGCTACAACCGGCCGATCCGCCTGCCGGCCCCGGGGGTCAGCGCCGAATCGATGTGGCGGGGCGACGGGCTCTACGACGTGGTGATCGACCTCGACTACAACCGCGCCCCGATCCGGAAGGGGCGGGGCTCGGCGATCTTCCTGCACATCGCCCGGGACGGCTACCGCCCCACGGAGGGCTGCGTCGCCCTGGCCCGGGCCGATCTCCTGCGCCTGCTCGGGCGCCTCGGGCCGCGGACGCACCTGCGGATCGGCTGAGGCCCGGGCCCAGCGTCAGGCCTTCCGAGTCCGGGCCCCGAAGATCGCGGTCCCGACCCGGACATGGGTGGCGCCGAGCTGGATCGCCGCCGGGAAGTCCGCGCTCATGCCCATGGAGAGGATCGGCAGGTTGTGCTCGTGGGCGAGCCGGGCCAGCAGGGCGAAATGGGCCGAGGGCGGGTCGTCCGCGGGCGGGATGCACATCAGGCCCTGGATCGCCAGCCCGTGGGTCTCCCGGCACTCCGAGAGGAGGGTGGCGAGCTGGTCCGGGAGCACGCCACCCTTCTTCGGTTCCGCGCCGGTGTTGACCTGGATGAGCAGCTTCGGGGTCCGGCCGGACCGCTCGATCTCCTTGGCCAGGGCCGCCGCGAGCGACAGCCGGTCGAGGGAGTGGATGACGTCGAACAGGGCGACCGCCTCCCGGGCCTTGTTGGATTGCAGCGGCCCGACGAGGTGCAGCTCCACGTCCGGGAAGCGGTGGCGGAGGGCCGGCCACTTCGCGGTGGATTCCTGGACGTAGTTCTCGCCGAAGACGCGATGGCCGGCCTTCAGCGCCGGCAGGATGCCCTCGGCCGGGACGGTCTTGGAGACCGCCACGAGTTGCACTTCGGCCGGGTCGCGCTCCGAATCCTCGGCCGCGCGGGCGATGGCGGCGCGCACCTCGGCGAGCCCGGCCGCGACATCGGCCTGACCGACGGGGAGCTTGTCGGTCCTCTGTCCCATCCCGTCGGTCGGAGGGGCATTCGTGCCGGTCGTCGCGTCGTCCATGGCGTGCCTGTCCTGTCGCTGCCGGGCGTCGGTCTGCGTGGTATGAGCCTCGGCGCGCGTCGTCGTCGCGCCTGATCCCCGCCGACCTATGCGTTCGCGCGCCCCGCGCAAGCCCGAATCGCGCGCCGCGTTGACCGGCTGCGGCGCAGATATGCTATCGCGGCGCGACCGTGCCGTGGTCATCCTTCGGAATGACCGACGAGCCCCTGACGCAGCCGGATCCATGACCGCCAGCACCGCCCCCCAGCCCGTCGAGCGCTACAACGCCAAGGATGCCGAGCCGCGCTGGCAGGAGGCCTGGGCCGAGAAGCGGCTGTTCGAGACCGACAATGCCGACGGCCGCCCGAAATACTACGTGCTCGAGATGTTCCCCTACCCGTCGGGGCGCATCCACATGGGCCACGTCCGCAACTACGCGATGGGCGACGTGGTCGCCCGCTACAAGCGCGCCCGCGGGTTCAACGTGCTGCACCCGATGGGCTGGGACGCCTTCGGCCTGCCGGCCGAGAACGCCGCCATGGAGCGCAAGGTCAACCCGCGGGACTGGACCTACGCCAACATCGCGTCGATGCGCGACCAGCTGAAGGCCATGGGCCTGTCGCTCGACTGGAGCCGGGAGATCGCGACCTGCGATCCCGACTACTACAAGCACCAGCAGCGCATGTTCCTGGACTTCCTGGCCAAGGGCCTCGTCACCCGCCGCACCGCGAAGGTGAACTGGGACCCGGTGGACCACACGGTGCTGGCCAACGAGCAGGTGATCGACGGCCGCGGCTGGCGCTCCGGCGCGCTGGTGGAGCAGCGCGAGCTGACCCAGTGGTTCTTCAAGATCACCGACTTCGCCGAGGACCTGCTGACCGCGCTGGACGGTCTGGACCGCTGGCCCGAGAAGGTCCGGCTGATGCAGAAGAACTGGATCGGCCGCTCGGAGGGCCTGGAGGTTCTTTTCGCCCTGGCCCGACCGGTGGCCGGCGCGGCCGATCCGGTGCCCGTCTACACGACCCGGCCCGACACCCTGTTCGGCGCCAAGTTCCTGGCGATCGCCGCCGACCATCCCCTGGCCGCCGCGCTGGCCGAGGGACGGCCGGAGCTGCAGACCTTCATCGAGGAGTGCCGCCGCACCGGCACCGCCCAGGCCGCGATCGACACCGCCGAGAAGCACGGCTTCGACACCGGCCTGACCGTCCGCCATCCCTTGGACCCGTCCTGGGAGCTGCCGGTCTACGTGGCGAACTTCGTGCTCATGGAGTACGGCACCGGCGCGGTGTTCGGCTGCCCGGCGCACGATCAGCGCGACCTCGATTTCGCCAACAAGTACGGGCTCGGCAACACGCCCGTGGTCTGCCCGGAAGGGCAGGATCCGGCGACGTTCGTCATCACCGACACCGCCTATGTCGAGGACGGGCGGATGATCAACTCGCGCTTCCTCGACGGGATGCGCACGGACGAGGCCTTCGAGGCCGTGGCCCGGCGCCTCGAAGGGGAGGGGGTCGCCCGGCGCAAGGTCCAGTTCCGCCTGCGCGACTGGGGCGTCTCTCGGCAGCGCTACTGGGGCTGCCCGATCCCGATCATCCACTGCGACAGCTGCGGCCCGGTCCCGGTGCCGGTGGCCGACCTGCCGGTGAAGCTCCCCGAGGAGGTGTCGTTCGATCAGCCCGGCAACCCGCTGGAGCGCGACGCGGCGTGGCGGAACGTGCCCTGCCCGCATTGCGGCGCGCCGGCCCGGCGCGAGACCGACACGATGGACACGTTCGTCGACTCGTCCTGGTACTACGCGCGCTTCACCGCGCCCTGGCTGGCGGACGCGCCCACCGACCGGGCCGTGGTCGACCGCTGGCTGGCGGTGGACCAGTATATCGGCGGCATCGAGCACGCGATCCTGCACCTGCTCTACGCCCGGTTCTTCATGCGGGCGATGCGCGAGACCGGCTGGGCCGGCGTGGCCGAGCCCTTCGCCGGCCTGTTCACGCAGGGCATGGTCGTCCACGAGACCTACAAGGACGCGGCCGGCGCCTGGGTGCCGCCGGCCGAGATCCGCTTCGCCACCGAGGAGGGTGAGCGCCGCGCGTTTCACGTGAAAACTCAGGCGCCGATCGCGATCGGCCCGATCGAGAAGATGTCGAAGTCGAAGAAGAACGTGGTCGACCCCGACGACATCATCGCGAGCTACGGGGCCGACACGGCGCGCTGGTTCATGCTGTCCGACTCGCCGCCCGAGCGCGACGTGATCTGGACCGAGGAGGGCGTGCAGGGCGCTGCCCGGTTCGTCCAGAAGGTCTGGCGGCTGGTGAACGCGGCCGGACAGGCGGCGGGCGACGGCGCCGCGGACCTGACCCTGCGCAAGGCCGCCCACCGGGCGCTCGCCTCCGTGCAGGACGATATCGAGCGCCTGCGCTTCAACCGCTGCGTCGCCCACATCTACACCCTGGCCAACGCCCTGGAGGACGGCCTGCGCGGGCCGGTCTCAGCCGGTGCCGCCCAGGAGGCGGCCGGCATCCTGGTGCAGCTCATCGCCCCGATGATGCCGCACCTCGCCGAGGAGTGCTGGTCCGTCCTCGGCCGCGGCGGCCTCGTCGCCCAGGCGCCCTGGCCCGAGACCGAGGCGGGGCTCCTGGTCGAGGACGAGATCACCCTGCCGGTCCAGATCAACGGCAAGAAGCGCGCGGACGTGACCGTGCCGCGCGACGCCGACGCCCAAGCCGTGGAGGCCGCGACCCTGGCGCTGGAGGCCGTCCAGAAGGTGCTGGAGGGCAAGGCGCCGCGGAAGGTGATCGTGGTGCCGGGGCGGATCGTGAACCTCGTGGTGTGATCCGGCGTCCGGTCGATGGCATCGATCTGACCGTCTTTGCGAGCGCAGCGAAGCGATCCAGCGGCACGACGCCCACCGAGGTCGCGCTACCCTGGGTCACTTCGCTTCGCTCGTGATGACGGAGCGCGTGACGCCGGCCGAGAGACTCTTCGGGACATGGAGAAAACCCCGGATCGTGACGTTCCGCTCGATCCTCTGTCCGTCCGTAGATCCGATCGTGAGGTGCCTGCCCCGGCAGGTCTCGAAGGAGGGATCCAGTCGGCCGCACGAGCCCTGAAAGGGCTCCTTCGAAGCTCCTTCGAGGCTCCTTCCGCTCGCACCTCAGGACGAGGTGTGCGGGTTCGATGGCCGCCGATAACTCATGGCGCCGCCAGCTCCGGATCCTGTCCGCTGGCCTCCAGGCCGCGCCGCACCAGCCCGTCCCGCTTCGCCCGCGCGACGAAATCCGCGAGATACGCGGCGCCGGCCGGATGCCCGACCGGCATTCCCATCGCCTGCGGGATCTCCATGAAGTGCCCCGGCAGCAGCCGCACCTCCGGGTGGGCCGCCGCGTAGGCGGCGAGGGGCTGGTGGACGCCGGCCGCGACGTCGAGCCCGTCCCGGGCGAAGGCCGTGACCGCCTCGGCCGAGGTCGGCGCCCGCACCAGGGTCGCGTGCTGCAGCGCGCGACTCAGGAACAGGTCGTAGGCGCTCCCGCGCCCCACCGAGACGCGCACGCCGTCGCGGTCCACCGCCTCCGGGGAGCGGATCGGCGAGGCGGCCGGCACGAGGTAGCTGCCGGCGATCAGCACGTAGGGCTCCGTGAAGGCGATCCCCTCCGCCCGCTTCGGGTCGATCGCCAGGAAGCAGATGTCCCAGGTCCCGGAGCCCGCCGAGCCCGAGACCGCGCCGGCCCCCGGGAAGGTCACGAATACCACCGGCACGCCGAGCCGGGCCGCCAGCGCCCGCGCGAGGTCGACCGAGACCCCCGCGGGTCCGTCGGCGCCGCCCTGGGCCAGGACCGGGTTGCCGAGGTTGATCGCCGCCCGGAGCGTGCCGGTGGGGGCGAGGTCGTGCAGGACCATCGGATCGGGCGCCATCGGTTTCGTCTCCGCGTGGACGGCGGCGGGGAGGAGCAGGAGGAGGAGGGCCGCACCGAGTCGCATGAGAATCGTTCCGCCCTCAGGCGCGCCGCGTCGGCCCGGTCGACGCAGGGGCGCCGTCCCGGGCGGGACGGCGGCGCCGGCGGGCCAGCATGTTGAGGCCCTCGACGCCGGCCGAGAAGGCCATGGCGGTGTAGATGTAGCCCTTCGGCACGTGCGCGCCGAACCCCTCAGCGATCAGCGTCATGCCGATCATGATCAGGAAGCCGAGGGCCAGCATCACCACGGTGGGGTTCCGGGCGATGAAGGCCGAGAGCGGCTCGGCGGCGACCAGCATCACCACCACGGCGACCACGACCGCCACCATCATCACCGGCACGTGCTCGGTCATGCCGACCGCGGTGATGATCGAGTCGATGGAGAAGACGAGGTCGAGGAGCAGGATCTGGCCGATCGCCGCGCCGAAGCCGATCGTGCCGCCGGTCACGCCCGGGGTCTCGGGCTCCGGATCCACCGTGTGGTGAATCTCCTTGGTCGCCTTCCAGAGCAGGAACAGGCCGCCGCCGATCAGGATCATGTCGCGCCAGGAGAAGTCCTGGCCCAGCACCGAGAAGACCGGCTCGGTCAGGTGCACGATGAACGCCACCGTGCCGAGCAGCCCCAGCCGCAGGATCAGCGCCAGCCCGATCCCGATGCGCCGCGCCCGCGTCTGATGCTCGGGCGGCAGCTTGTTGGTCAGGATCGAGATGAAGATCAGGTTGTCGATGCCGAGCACCACCTCCATCACCACGAGCGTGGCGAGGGCAGCCCAGACGGCGGGCTGACTGGCGAGCTGGAGCAGATCGGTCACGGGCGCGGTGCCTCGCTGGTCGGGAACAGGCGGCTCCCGAGGGCCGTCAGGTCGAAGGGGGCCGGTCCGCGCACCGGTTCGGGCGCCAGGACCTGCAGGATCTTCGGGAAGACCTTGAAATGGGCGGGCGTGCGCGTGGTCAGCTCGCCGTCGGTGTTCACCGGCCGAGGCCTGCGGGTCGAGAGCCGGATCTCCTGGGTGTGGAACGCCCGCACGTCGGCGGCCCGTCCATGCGTGCCCCGCCGCAGGGCGGGCAGCAGCGCGAGGAGCCGCCACCAGTGCTTGATCTCCAGGCTGTAGAAATCGAGCTTGCCGTCATCCACCGCGGCACTCTCCTCCACGGTCATGCCGCCGCCGTAGTGGCGCCCGTTGCCGACCGAGACCTGGATCGTGGTGACCTTCTCCACCACGCCGTCGTGCTCGATCGTCACCGTGAAGGGCCGGACCCGGCGCAAGACCCGGACGGCCGCCACCGCGTAGCCGAGGACGCCCCAGGTCTTCTTCGATTCGGACGTCAACTCGCCCGCGAGCTCCGCCGAGAAGCCGATGCTCGCCACGTTGAAGTAGTAGTGGCCGTTGACCCAGCCGAGATCCACCGGCCGCGCCTGCGCGGTCGGGATGAAGCGGGCCGCCGCCAGGGGGTCGAGCGGCAGGTTGAGGGAGCGTGCGAGGTCGTTCGCCGTGCCGAGCGGCAGGATCGCGAAGGGCAGGCCGCTCGCCACCAGCGCGGGCGCGGCGTAGTTCATGGTGCCGTCGCCGCCGCCCAGGATCACGAGATCGACCGCGCCGGCCCGCTCGCGGATCACGTCGCGGCAATCGGCTTCCGGCGGCGGCTCCTCCGGCTCGATGCCGCCCGCCCGCAGGATCTCCCGCACCTCGTCGAGATCCAGGGCGCCGTTGCGCGCCTTGGCGTTGCAGAGCAGCAGGGCCCGGCGCGGCTGCGTGCTCATCGCGCGCTCCCGGGAAGCGGGCCGGCGGGCGACTCGGTCTCAGGTCGGGCCAAGGGATCCTCGGTGCACGGGGGAGCGGGCAGTCTGGAACGCGGTAGGGAACCTGGG
The DNA here is from genome assembly GCF_053345595.1 of Methylobacterium sp. D54C. NCBI lineage: Bacteria > Pseudomonadati > Pseudomonadota > Alphaproteobacteria > Hyphomicrobiales > Methylobacteriaceae > Methylobacterium > Methylobacterium sp. D54C. Next base: position 11,086 of record NZ_JBKFAK010000025.1, on the reverse strand, counting down.
ACCGGCCAAAGGCCAAGTCTGTCCCCGACTTGGTACCCAAACGCACGAACGCAACCCCATCATCCCCGCAATTCCGGGCTGGTCGCCGGCGCGGAGTTCGGCAGGATGTGGGCGCGCCCGAGCCCTTCGTGGAACCCCCGACCCACGCGGGCGCGTTCTCCATGATGCCCGCCCCGGCCGCCAGGAAGGCACCGATGTCCGCCACACGTCCCGTCCGTCCCCAGGCCCTCGCCCTCGGCATGCTCCTGCCGTTCGCCCTCGCGGGCGGTGCCGCCGCCCAGAGCGCTTGGGTCGACCCGCCGCCCCGGGCCGCCGCGCAGGCGCAGGGTTCCGCGCAGGGTCCGGGGAAGGAATCGGCGCAGGAGGCAGCGAAGGAATCGACGAAGGACGCGGCGAAAGCGCCGGTGCGCGCCGCCGAGCCGGTCCGGCAGGCCGCCAGACCCGAGCCGGGCGAGGACGCCCTGCCGAAGGCGGCGGCCACGCGGGCGCCGGGACCGAAGCGGGCGGCCGCCCTGGAGCGTCCGCCGGTCCGGGAACACCTGCACCACCCCGCGCGCCACCCGCACCGGCTCGCCGAGACGCCGGCCGCGCCCGCCCCGGTGCCGGGCGCGTCGGCGGAGCGCGTGGCCGCCGCCCGGGCGCTGACGACGAGCTACCTCGCCACCGTCTCCGGCCCGAGCGACACCATGGTCGGGGCCGCGACCCAGTACTACGCGACCCGCGTGCGCTTCTACGGGCGGCCGATCACCACGGCGGCCCTGGTCGCCGAGAAGCGCAGCTTCGTCCAGCGCTGGCCCGAGCGGCGCTACGAGCCGCGGGCGATGCGCGCCGCCTGCGACACCGAGACCTGCACGATCCGCACGATCGTCGATTTCCGCACCGCCAATCCGGGCCGGGGCGCCGTGTCCAGCGGCGAGGCTGAGCTGGTCCTGGAGGTGGGTTTCGCCGGGACGCGGCCCTACATCCTCGGCGAGACCGGTCGCGTCCTGCGGCGGAGCATCCAGGCCGGAACCCTGGCCGCCTCGCCCGGCAAGGCGTAAGAGCCGCGCGTCGCGGTCCGCCACCTCGCGGCGGGCACGGGCTCGCGCGGGGTTTGCGGCGGCCCCTACAAGAACGCCCGCAAGGGCGGCTAGAAGGGCGCCAGCGAGGGAAGCGTGCGGCGGGGCGCGTCGCGGGATCGGTCCTGCGGGTCGGGCGTTCCGTGGGGCGCCCGCGGGCGCCCTTCGTCGGGAGGCGCGATCGAGCCTCCTTCGCGCCGCGCGTCGGTGATGCCGGGATCGGGTGAATGACGTCTTCAACGGTGGTGGAGCAACAGGAGACGGAGCCGGCCCGGCCGGTTCTCGACAGTCCCGGCCGCCTCGCCCTGCGCGAGACGATCCGGGCCGAGATCGCGCGCGCGCGTCCGCGTCCCGTCGCGGTCCGGACCCTGGAGCTCCTGGCCGAGGCCGCCTGCGCCCCGGACGAGTCCGGGACCGGCCTCCGCGTCCTCGACCGCCACGGGGCCGCGCGGCGGCGGGAGGGCACCTCCGAGCCGATGACCTTGGCGGACCTCGTCGCGGAGCTGCGCGCGCGCCATCCCGCCCTGTTCCTGCCGCCGGAGCCCGAGCCCGAACCGGCCCCGGCGACCGCCGAGGAGGCCCGGGACTCGTCCCTGCTGAGCGGCGCCTACGAGATGAAGGCCGCGACCGCCCGCTTCGTCGGGACCCAGTCCGAGCGGGCGCGCTCCCTGGCGGAGCGCTCCTCCGAGCAGGGCCGCGTGCTGGCGCAGACCGCCGCCGGCCGGTTCGCCAGCCTGCGGACGAACCTGCGCGGACGCTTCGCCCGCCCGCCCGTCGACGCGGAGGCCGGGCCGGCCGCGGGCGCGGATCCGGCGGCGGCGTGGAACAGCGGTCCCGGACGGTTCGGCGAGACGCTGCGCGACGGCCTCGGCCACGTGCGCGACCGCCTCAGCCTCGGCGGGGGCGGGATCGATGACGGCGCGCGCCGGCAGCGCCGGCTGCTCCTCGGCGCCGTCGCCGGCACCCTGGTGGCGGTGCTCGCCGCGGGGCTCGTGCTGGACCGCTCCGCGCCGGAATCCGGGCGCCCCGCCGCCCCGACCGCTTCCCGCACGGATTCCCGCGCGGAAGCCCCGAGCGGCGCCGCGCCGAACGCGCGGCCCGCAGGTCCCCCGGCCTCGGCCCCCGACACGGTGACGCCGCCCCCCGAGACAGGCGGCGATCCCGAGCCCGACGCGCCGCTGCCGCCGAACGCCGTGACCGGACAGGCCCAGGTGATCGATACCGCGACCCTCAAGGTCGGCGGCAAGGTCGTGCACCTGTTCGGCGTCGAGTGGGTGCGGGGCGGCCAGGCGGAGGAGCTGGCCCGGTACATCGGCAACCGGTCGGTGACCTGCCAGCCCGCCCCCGGCAGCGCGAACATGAACTGCCTCGTGGACGGGCGCGATCTCTCCGAGGTGGTGCTGTTCAACGGCGGCGGCCGCGCCGCCCCGGAGGCGAGCCCCGAACTGGTCGCGGCCGAGGACCACGCCCGGAGCGAGCGGCTCGGCGTCTGGAAGCGCTAGCCGGATGCCGGCCGAACCGTTCGGCACGACGGCGGACGGCCGAACGGTCGGCCGCCACACCCTGAGCCGGGGCAGCCTGCGCGTCGCCGTCATCGAGTACGGCGCGGCCGTCACGGCGATCGAGGTGCCCGACCGCGCCGGCCGTCCGGCCAACGTCGTGCTCGGCCTCGACACCCTGGCGGGCTACGAGACCGTGAGCCCGAGCTTCGGCGCGATCGTCGGGCGCTACGCGAACCGCATCGCGGGCGGGCGCTTCAGCCTCGACGGGCACGACTACCGGCTGCCGGTGAACGAGCCCCCCAACACCCTCCACGGTGGCCCGGAGAATTTCGGCCGGCGCCTGTGGCGGGCGGAACTCAGCGACGCGACGCGCCTCGTCCTGAGCCGCCGCTCGCCGGACAGGGAGGAGGGGTTTCCGGGCACTCTCGACGTCCGCGTCACCTACAGCCTGCCCGCGGAGGGCGTGCTGCGCGTGGACTACGCCGCGGTGACCGACCGGCCCACGGTCCTGAACCTCACGAACCACAGCTACTTCAACCTCGCCGGCGAGGGGGCGGGCAGCGTCCTCGGCCACGTCGTGCAGGTCGAGGCGGACGCCTTCGCGCCGACCGACGCGACCCAGATCCCCACCGGCGCGCTGCTGCCGGTCGCCGGGACGCCGTTCGATTTCCGCGCGCCGCAGGCCCTGGAGGCGCGGATCCGCGCCGGGGACCCGCAGCTCACCTACGCCAAGGGCTACGACCACACCTTCGCGCTGCGCGGGGCCGCCGGGACGCTGCGGCCGGCCGCCACCTGCGTCGATCCCGGCAGCGGGCGGCGGCTCGACGTCTGGACCACGCAGCCGGCGCTGCAGCTCTACAGCGGCAACACCCTCGACGGGCGCCTGATCGGCCCGTCCGGGCGGATCTACCGGTCGGGCGACGGCGTCTGCTTCGAGACGCAGGGCTTTCCGGACGCGCCGAACCAGCCCGGCTTCCCCTCCGCGGTCCTGCGGCCGGGCGAGACCTTCGCGGCCGCCACGGAGTTCCGGTTCTCGGTCGTGTGATGGTCGTGTGACGGCCGCGGCGCGCTCAGGCCGCCGCGCGATCGAGCGCCCGGGGCGCCGGGATCGCGGCGGCCGGGGCGGCGGGATCGGGACGCCGCGCCTCGCCGAGCGCCAGGAGGGCGGCCTTCACGGCGTCGAGCCGCGACGGCTCGCCCTCGGCCATGCCCTCGGCGGCGGCGACCTCCTTCAGGTACTCGTCCCAGGCCCAGCGCCGCAGGATCTCCCGCTTGCAGCTCGGGAGCAGCCGGGGATGATCGCGCAACGCGGCCGGGGTGTCGAACACCGCGGCCGGGTTGACCAGGACGCGCTCCATGTCGGGCAGGCGCGCGGCCGCCGGGCCGGGCGGGATGGCGTTTCGGATTCCGATCGTCCCATCTTGCATGGTTGCCTCCCTGGACGGGCGCGCTCAGCCGCCGAAGAGGCCGAGGCGCGCCGCCGATTGGACGGCGAAGCTCGCCGCGAAGGACAGCAGGGCCGCGTCCCACGCGGTCAGGTGCCGGGCGTTGGCCGGCGGCCCGGCCCGCGTGATCGCCCGGCCGAGCCACGCGAAGCCCGACAGGCTCAGCAGGGCCGCCAGCACCCAGGGCAGGGCGGGCGCCGGGCAGGGCGCCGCCAGGGCGAGGCACAGGGCGAGGCACAGGGCCACGGACAGGAACCAGCGGCCGAGCACCGTGCTGTCGGTGGTCCGCGCCGGCCCTCGGCGCCGGCCGCGCCGCGACCGGGGCAGGAGCCCGTGCCCACCCCGCAGGTCGAAGGTTGCCATCACGCGGCTCCCCGGCTCAGTTCAGCAGGGGCTCCGGTCCGGCCGGACCGCGCTCCCAGCGCCGGAAGTGCGCCGCGGGGACGGGGGGCTCGGGCGGCGGGGCTGCGGGCGGTACCGAACCCTCATCGAGCGCCTGGAGCGCTTCCAGGATCGCGCTCAGCGGCACGGGCTCGGCCCGGCAGCCCGGCAGGCAGCGCAGCGTCGGGCAGGACTCGACCGCGCGGGCGTCGGAGGCCCAGGAGGCCAGGATCGCCCGCTTCTCGGCCCGCGACAGGCCGGGATAGCGCAGCACCTCCCGGGGATGCCGGAAGACGTCGCCCGGCGCCACGAAGGCCTCGAACGGCTCGACCGCCTGCGGCCTCAGGCTGGCGGCCGCCACCGGACCGACGCGCCCGATCTCGGGACGGAACGCGGGATGGACGGGGTTGAGATCGATCGGCTGCATGCGACCCTCCTCATCGTGAGCAAAGGCTGGGGTGGCCGGCACGCCCGATCGGGCCGCGCCGGCCGTCGCGTCATGCGTTCGGGTCCGTGACCGCGCAGGCGGTCACCCCCCAGGGTCGGCCCCGGGCCCGGCTCAGTGCTTGGCGGCCGGCGCGCCGGTGCCGTTGATGGCGATGCGCCGGCGGCGCTCCGGCGCCTCGGCCGCGCGCGGCAGCGTCACCGTGAGGACGCCGTTGCGGAACGTCGCCTCGGCCCTGTCCTCGTCGACCGGCACGGGGAGGGCGATCGACCGCTCGAAGCGGCCGTAGCTGCGCTCGGAATAGCCGCGGCCCGTGTCGGTGGACTCCGCGCGCTTCTCGCCCTTCAGGGTCAGGACGCCGTCCGCGATGAGCAGCTCGACGTCCTTCTCGTCGAGCCCGGGAAGCTCGGCGGAGACGCGCAGCGCACCGTCCGCCTCCGCCAGCTCGATATGGGGCCAGCCGAAGCCGCGGCCCGCGAGGCTCGGCACGCCGCCGAACCCGCCGAACACGTCGTCGAACAGGCGGTTCATCTCCCGGTGCAGCGTCAGGAAGGGGCTGGCCGGCTCCTGCGACAGGGCGGTCGGCGCCGGGGCGGGGGTGCGGTTCCAGGGAATCAGATCTCTCACGCTCATGGTCCTCGCTCCATCGAATGCGGTGCAGTCGTGGGAACGGGCCCGCGGGTCCGCGGACCCGTGAGGGATGTCATCCGTGTCGACAAGTGTGCCCGGGCGCGCCGCCCGGGACACCGGATCAGATCGTCCGATCAGGCTGCCATTCAGGCTGCCTTGGCCTCGCGGGCGATCTGCGCCGGGGCGTTGTCCTGGCCGGACGCGGCCGTCGTGCCGCCGATGGCGATGCGGCGGGGCTTCAGCGCCTCCGGCACCTCGCGCTTCAGCGCGACGGTGAGCAGGCCGTTCTCCATCGACGCGCCCACGACCTTCACGTGCTCGGCCAGATTGAACGTCTGGCGGAACGTGCGGGCCGCGATGCCGCGGTAGAGATAGTGCTTCTCACCCTCCTGGGCGGCCTTCTGACCCGAGACGAGGAGCGTGGTGTCCTGCTGGGTCAGCTCGATCTCGTCGGGCGTGAAGCCCGCGACCGCCATGGTGATGCGGTACTGGTCCTCGGCCACCTTCTCGATGTTGTAGGGCGGCCAGGCGGCCGACGGCTCGACGCGGTCGGCCTGGTTGATCAGCTCGAACAGGCGGTCGAACCCGATGGACGACCGGAACAGGGGCGAAACGTCGTACGTCCTCATAACCACATCCTCCGACGAGCAACGTGACTACAAGCAGCGCCGGACACCGTGCCCGGCGCCCTCAGAGCGAGCCCGTTTCCAGGCCTCGCACGCGCGTAACGTGCGGGCGAAGGGCCGGTTCCGCGCCGCGCGAAATTTTTCGGGTTGGGCGGGGGCTGGCCGAATACGGTGATCCGATCCGCATTGCCTCTCCCGCTGAGCTGCCGGCTGCACGCGCTCGCGGCCTCGGTTGGTCCATCCGTCAGGATGAGAGCGCGGGTTCCCTCTCCCGTGCGGGAGAGGGACAGGGTGAGGAAAGCTAATGTTCAGAAGACGGCGCGCCCCGTCCGCGCGTCAAACGCGTGCCCTGTCCGGAGACTTCCCATCCCTCACCCCAACACTCTCCCATACGGGAAAGGGGGCGCGTCGCGCTCCGCCGCAGGCCGCACCGCGAACACGTGTCGGCCGCACGGGGGAGGGGATGCCGCGAGCGCGGCAGGCCGGCGCTCTCAGCCGACCGCCTCCTCGACCAGGATCTCGCGCTTGCCGGCGTGGTTGGCCGGGCCGACGATGCCCTCGATCTCCATCCGCTCCATGATGGAGGCGGCGCGGTTGTAGCCGATCTGCAGCCGGCGCTGGATGTAGCTCGTCGACGCCTTCTGGTCGCGCAGCACGACCTGCACGGCCTGATCGTAGAGGTCGCCGCCGGCCTCGCCGAAGGAGCCCTGGTCGAACACGGCGCCGTCGAGTTCGAGTTCCGCGGCGCCGGCCTTGCCCTTGCCGCCGCCCTTCTCGGTCGCGCCCTCCTCGTCGTCGGCGGTGACGGCGTCGAGGTAGCTGGGGCGGCCCTGGCGCTTGAGGTGGGCGACCACGCTCTCGACCTCGCTGTCCGAGCAGAACGGCCCGTGCACCCGCGTCGTGCGCCCGCCCCCGGCCATGAACAGCATGTCGCCCTGGCCCAGAAGCTGCTCGGCGCCCATCTCGCCCAGGATCGTGCGGCTGTCGATCTTGCTCGTCACCTGGAAGCTGATCCGGGTCGGGAAGTTCGCCTTGATCGTCCCGGTGATCACGTCCACCGACGGCCGCTGCGTCGCCATGATCAGGTGGATGCCCGCCGCGCGCGCCATCTGCGCCAGGCGCTGGATCGCCCCCTCGATGTCCTTGCCGGCCACCATCATCAGGTCGGCCATCTCGTCGACCACGATCACGATGTACGGCAGAGGCGCCAGGTCCATCGCCTCGTCCTCGTACACCGCCTCGCCGGTGTGGCGGTCGAAGCCGGTCTGCACGGTCCGGGTCAGCACCTCGCCGCGCGCCGCCGCCTCGGCGACCCGGGCGTTGTAGCCGTCGATGTTGCGCACCGCGATCTTGGCCATCTTCTTGTAGCGCTCCTCCATCTCGCGCACGGCCCACTTGAGGGCGATGACCGCCTTCTTGGGGTCGGTGACGACCGGGGAGAGCAGGTGCGGGATGCCGTCGTAGACCGACAGCTCCAGCATCTTCGGGTCGACCATGATCAGGCGGCACTCCTCCGGCTTCAGCCGGTAGAGCAGCGACAGGATCATGGTGTTGATCGCCACCGACTTGCCCGAGCCGGTCGTGCCGGCGACCAGGAGGTGCGGCATGCGCGCGAGGTCGGCGATGATCGGCTCGCCGCCGATGTTCTTGCCCAGGCAGAGCGCCAGCTTGTGCTTGCTCTCGGCGAAGTCCGTCGAGGCCAGGAGCTCGCGCAGGTAGACCGTCTCGCGCTTGGCGTTCGGCAGCTCGATGCCGATGGCGTTCCGGCCGGGGACGACCGCGACGCGGGCCGAGACCGCCGACATCGACCGGGCGATGTCGTCGGCGAGCGCGATCACGCGGCTGGACTTGGTGCCGGGCGCGGGCTCGAGCTCGTAGAGGGTGACAACCGGGCCCGGCCGCACCGCCAGGATGTCGCCGCGCACGCCGAAATCGCCGAGGGTCGCCTCCAGCAGCGTGGCGTTCTGCTCCAGCGCGTCCGCCGAGATCAGGCTCGCCTGGGACGGGCCGCGGGGGGCCGCCAGCAGGTCGAGGGCGGGCAGGGCGTAATCCTCGGGACGGACGAGCGGCGCGGGCGCGCGCCGTGCCGGCACGGGCGCTGCGGGCGGCGGCGCCACCCGGGACGCGGTCGGCTCCGCCCGCGGCGGGACCGGGCGCTGCGGCGCCTCGAAAGCCTCCGGATCGTCCTCCGCATCGTCCCGCGCCCCCGCGGCGCGGCGGGCCGGCGCCGCGGGGGCGTCCTCGGACGTGTCGAAGACGGGCTCGCGCCGGCTCGCGCCGGCCTGCCGGCCTTCGGGCAGGTGCTCGGCCCAGGGGAGATCGGCGTCCGTGAAGGCGCGGCGGGCCGCGAGGGCGGGCGACGCGCCGTCGATCGGCTCGGCCCGGCCGGCGCGCCACGCGGCGATCCGGTCGGCCGCGGCGCCGCGCAGGCCCATCAGGCCCTGCGCCAGGGCGCCGACACCCACGAGGCCGAGGCTCGGCTCGTCGGAATCCTCGCGCTCGTCGCGGCCGGAATCCCGGCCCCGCGCCGGCGCGCGCCGGACGGGGTAGGGATCGTCGTGCAGGCTGTCCTCCTCGACGGCGCCGAACCGGCAGGCGCCGGTCAGGCTGAGGATCGCCACGGCGGCGTAGCCGAAGCCGACGAGGTGGGCCGCCGCCGACGAGACCGCGCCGACGATCACCCGCGCCATCGACAGCAGGCCGTCGCCGGCCACGCCGCCGAGGCCGGTGGGCAGGGGCCAGCGGGTCGTCGGCGGGAGCGCGCTCGCCACCGCGCTCGCGGCGCAGAAGCCGATGATCCAGAGGGCGATGCGCAGCCCGCCCTCGGGCAGGTTGCGCTCCCGCATCAGCCGGATGCCCCAGAGCACCGGCGGAAGCACGAAGGCCAGGGAACCCAGGCCCAGGATCTGCATGGCGAGGTCGGCCACGACGGCGCCCGGCTGGCCGAGGACGTTGTGGGCGGCGTGGTCGGTGGCGTGGTTGAGGCTCGGGTCGTCGATCGACCACGTGGCCAGGGCCACGGTCAGCGCGACCGCGCCGGTGAACAGCACGAAGCCGCCGAGCTCCGTCAGGCGCTTGCCCAGGAAGGGGCGAACGCTGTCGACGAAAGTCTCGTAGGGCGATGCGGGACGGCGAAGCGAGCGCATGCGGGACCGGACGCAGGACGGGGACTTACCCCCGAGGCTAGGCACGACCCCCTTAACGACCTGCTAAGGTTGAGGAAGGCTCACCGGCGCCCGGCCGCGCATCCCCAGGCTGCCGCCGTCCGCGCCCACGGGTGCAAAATCCGCCCCGCTGTGGCACAGGAGCGGCCATGAACATCGACGGCCAGCCCTACCGCACGATCTTCCCGGACCCGGACGGCCTCAGCGTCCAGGTGATCGACCAGACCCGCCTGCCCTTCGCGTTCGAGCTGAAGCGCCTCGCCACGCTGGAGGACGCCGCGGTGGCGATCCGCACGATGATCGTGCGGGGCGCGCCGCTGATCGGCGTCACGGCCGCCTACGGGCTGGCGCTCGCCATGCGCGCCGACGCGTCCCACGACGGGATCGACCGGGCGGTGGCGACCCTCGCGGCGACGCGGCCGACCGCGATCAACCTGCGCTGGGCACTGGACCGGGTCTCCACCAACCTGCGCCAGGTCGCGCCGGACGAGCGCTTCGCCCGCGCCTTCGCGGAGGCCGGCCGCATCGCCGAGGAGGACGTGGCGAGCTGCCGCTCGATCGGCGCCCACGGCGGCCAGATCATCGCCGACCTCCACGCGGCAAGGGGCGGCGACCGGCCGGTCACGGTCCTGACCCACTGCAATGCCGGCTGGCTGGCGACGGTGGACTGGGGCACGGCGCTCGCGCCGATCTACGCCGCCCACGAGCGGGGCGTGCCGGTCCACGTCCTGGTCGACGAGACCCGGCCGCGCAGCCAGGGCGCCGCGCTCACAGCCTTCGAGCTGAACGGCCACGGCGTGCCGCACACGGTCATCGCCGACAATGCCGGCGGCCACCTCATGCAGCACGGCGGCGTCGATCTCTGCATCGTCGGCTCGGACCGGACCACGGCGAGCGGCGACGTCTGCAACAAGATCGGCACCTACCTGAAGGCGCTGGCAGCCCACGACAACGGCGTGCCGTTCTACGCCGCCCTGCCGTTCTCGACCATCGACTGGACCCTCGACGACGGGGTGAAGGAGATCCCGATCGAGGAGCGCGACGGGCGCGAGGTCACCCACATGACCGGCCGGCTGCCCGACGGCGGCTTCGCCACGATCGAGGTCGTCTCCCCCGGCAGCCCGGTGGCCAACCCCGCCTTCGACGTGACGCCGTCGCGCCTCGTGACCGGGATCATCACCGAGCGCGGCATCTGCGAGGCCAGCGCCGAGGGCCTGTACGGGCTCTACCCGGAGCGCCGCCGGGCGGCGTGAGGGCGGCGTGAGGGCGGATTCTCCCGCGGCCGCGGCCGCCCGGCGCAGTATCCGGGTCTTCCCGAACGCGGTGTGACCGAAAAGGCAGCCTCGGGGGCAATTCGCGCCCCGTATCCGCGCAGCCGCTTTCGCGGCTCGACGGTGTTCGGCAGAACGGATGCCGGAGCGTCGTGGGGAAGAACAAATCTCGACGGCGGATGGACTGATCATCCCAGTCCGATCTCGACACCTTCGAGGTGGCCGCGATGGCGAAATTTCATTTCGTCGAGGATTACGAGGCGTACGTCCGCCAACTGATGCGCGACTTGCCCCTGGACGAGGCGATGAGCGTGGCGGTGGGCGGCGACTACGACCGCATCGGCGCGATCGAGTGCGAGATCCTCCAGCATTTCGGGCTCCGGGACGGCCAGTCGGTGGTCGATTTCGGGTGCGGCTCCGGGCGCCTGGCGGTGCATCTCGCCCGCACCGCGAGCGTCGCGTATCTGGGCCTCGACGTCGTCCAGGACCTGCTGGACTACGCGAAGCGCCGCTGTCCCAGGGACTACCGCTTCGCCCGGAACACGGCGCTGTCGCTGCCGGTCG
>NZ_JBKFAK010000249.1:0-286 GCF_053345595.1 Methylobacterium sp. D54C | reverse complement strand
GCCCGGATCGTCCGGGCCCGGATCGATCACCGCGACGCGATCCTGGCCCACCACGTAGGTGCAGGTGCCGCTCGCCGTGAACGGGCCTCCGTTCGGCGCGCCCCGCCGGCGAATCAGCGGCGCGACCCGGTCCAGCCGGCCGGCCGGAGGCATCGACGGATCGAAGGTCAGGGTGGTCTCGACGGTGTCCGCCATCGCGATCCCGTGCGATCGATACGGCGGTTCCTTGGACGGTTCGCGGCCGCGTGGCAATCGCCCCCGGGGCCTAGGGGATGGGAGGCCGCGG
>NZ_JBKFAK010000248.1:0-286 GCF_053345595.1 Methylobacterium sp. D54C | reverse complement strand
GAGGCCCGTCAGCACCAGCAGGCCGAGCACGACCATCACGGCGCCGAGCGCGGCCTTCGCGGCCCGGCCGGCCGCGGCGAGGCCGCCGCGCCAGCGCCGCAGCGCCTCGCGGGAGACGAGGCCCAGGAGCATCAGCGGGGCCGCGGCGCCGATCCCGAAGGCCAGCATGGTCAGGGCGACGCCCCCGAGATGCCCGCCCCGCGCCGCCATGAGCGAGGCCGCCCCCAGGGTCGGTCCCACGCAGGGGCTCCAGGCCGCGCCGAGCAGCAGGCCCACGGCGAACTGG
>NZ_JBKFAK010000247.1:0-287 GCF_053345595.1 Methylobacterium sp. D54C | reverse complement strand
CCGCCTCCAGCCACTCGGCCCCGGCATCGAGCGCCATGCGCCGCGCCGTGCCGACATGGGCGCCCGCGCCGCCGAGCTCGACCGCGATCAGCCGGAGGGTCAGGGTCGCGAGGATGCCCGAGGCCTCGACGTCCCGCACCGCCTGGACGGTCCCGTCCGTGCAGTTGTTGGCCAGCACCACGACGCGCAGGGGCGCCCGCGCCGAGACGCCGTTCTGCGCGGCCAGGGAGGCGAGCAGGCGCGGCAGGCGCTCGGCCTCGATCCGGGCGGGGATGCAGACGACGCAG
>NZ_JBKFAK010000246.1:0-287 GCF_053345595.1 Methylobacterium sp. D54C | reverse complement strand
CCGGCTCCTCAACATCCCGGCCGACCAGATCCATCCGGCGGTGATGATCGAGTGCCCGCGCCTGCTCTTCCCCTTCGCCCGCCAGATCGTGGCCGTGGCGGTGCGCAACGGCGGCTTCCCGCCGCTTTACATCGACCCGATCGATTTCGTCGGCCTCTACCGGCAGAAGGTGATGGAGCAGCAGGGCGCCCAGGGCCCGCCCGCCTCCTGAGGACCGGACGAGCCGGCGGCCGGTCAGCGGCCGCCGGGACCGCGATAGGCCGCCGCCAGCGCGCGCAGCGCCTCGG
>NZ_JBKFAK010000245.1:0-287 GCF_053345595.1 Methylobacterium sp. D54C | reverse complement strand
AACATGACGCCGGGGAACGCGTAGCCGATGATCACCACGAAGGAGGTCGCGCGGTCGAAGCGCGTGCCGTCCGCCACGGCCTTGCGGATGCCGAGCGGGATCGAGATCGCGTAGGACATCAGCGTCATCCACAGGCCCAGCGAGATCGAGACCGGCAGCCGCTCCTTGATCAGCTGGATGACCGTGACGTCGCGGAAGTAGCTGCGGCCGAAATCGAACCGGACGTAGTCCCAGAGCACCTTGGCGAAGCGCTCGGGCGCCGGCTTGTCGAAGCCGAACTGCTTCTC
>NZ_JBKFAK010000244.1:0-287 GCF_053345595.1 Methylobacterium sp. D54C | reverse complement strand
CACGCTCACCGGCTCCAGATTTATCAGCAATAAACCAGCCAGCCGGAAGGGCCGAGCGCAGAAGTGGTCCTGCAACTTTATCCGCCTCCATCCAGTCTATTAATTGTTGCCGGGAAGCTAGAGTAAGTAGTTCGCCAGTTAATAGTTTGCGCAACGTTGTTGGCATTGCTACAGGCATCGTGGTGTCACGCTCGTCGTTTGGTATGGCTTCATTCAGCTCCGGTTCCCAACGATCAAGGCGAGTTACATGATCCCCCATGTTGTGCAAAAAAGCGGTTAGCTCCTTC
>NZ_JBKFAK010000243.1:0-287 GCF_053345595.1 Methylobacterium sp. D54C | reverse complement strand
AACCGTGGCCGCCGACCGCGAAGCGGTGGTACTCGACCGGTACGCCCGCTTCGCGGCAGGCCGCGTCCAGGATGCGGCTGTGCTCCGGGCTGATGACCGCGTCGTCGTCCGCCTGCACCAGGAACAGTGTCGGGCAACCGGACCGGATATGGGTCTGGAGCGACCAGCCCCGGCTCGCCGCCGGGCTCGGGGTCTCGCCGACGAGGGACCGCCGGGTGGTCGTGCGGTCGTAGGGCGGCTCCAGGCTCACCACGGGGTAGATCAGCGACGCGAAGTCGGGCCGCGCC
>NZ_JBKFAK010000242.1:0-287 GCF_053345595.1 Methylobacterium sp. D54C | reverse complement strand
GCCTGGCGGCGGGGATCCTGGTGATCCAGCTGGTCCGGACCGGCAGCCCCCTCACCGCCAGCGAGAAAACGCGGATCCTCGAATACATGGAGCGTCCGCTCGAGGTGGATCGGATCTCGGCCACCTTCGGGCGAGCCTGGGGCTACACGCAGGCGCGTCTCCCGTTCTCGCAGGTCGCCGACGCCCTGGCGCCGCTGCTGCGCGACGCGCTGACGGTGTCCGAGCGGGGCGAGCTGACCGCGATGCTGACCCAGGTGGCCAGCGCGCATTCCCCGCCCAGCGAGTTG
>NZ_JBKFAK010000241.1:0-287 GCF_053345595.1 Methylobacterium sp. D54C | reverse complement strand
AGGTCGCCGAAGCGGCCGGAGAGGAGGCGCAGGCGCCCGCCGGACTCCGCGACGAGCGCCTGTCCGCCCGCGATGGCCGTGGGGTCACGATCGATCGCGGCGACCTGCAGGGCCGGATCCGCCGCGAGGAGCGCGCGGGTGTAGCCGCCGGCACCGAACGTGCCGTCGACCGCGATCCCGCCCGCGGTGCCGAGCGTGTCGACGACTTCCGGGAGGAGGACGGGGACGTGCGGCTCAGCCGCCGCATCGCCGCCGCCGTGGCGGGGCGAACTCTCGGGGGAGGAGCG
>NZ_JBKFAK010000240.1:0-288 GCF_053345595.1 Methylobacterium sp. D54C | reverse complement strand
GTCCAACAGTCCCTGCACGCCCTGTGGCCGGCCGCCTCCGGGCCCGCGCTGCTGGTGCCGGCCCTCGCCCTCACGCTGCCGGTCGCGGCGCTGTCCTGGTACGGGGTCGGGCGGCCGGCCCTGTCGCTGAAGGCGCGCGCGCTCGGGCGGCGCCGCCTCGGCACGATCGAGCCGGCCGGGCCGTGACCGCCGACGGGCCTCTCCCGCCACTGAAGACGCTCGCTCGCGCGGCGCGGATGCTGGAGGCGGACGGCTTCGCGATCGTCGCCCGGAACGAGCGCGGCGACA
>NZ_JBKFAK010000024.1:0-85630 GCF_053345595.1 Methylobacterium sp. D54C | reverse complement strand
GATCCGCTTGGGCGCCACCGCCGCGCGGGCGGCCTTCCGCTCCGGCGCGCGCCGCACCGCCACGGCCTTCCGCCGGGCGGCGGCCGGCCGGGTCTCGGTCGCGGCGGCGGGGGTCGCGGTGGGGGCCGACGCGGACGGCGCCGGTGCGGCGGCCTTCGTGTCCGTGGCCGGCGCCTTCGGAGACCCGGCCTTGTGGGCCGGCGGGTCCGTCCATGTCGTGGCGACGGATTCGGCGGAGGCGCCGCCGATCCCGAGGACCAGCATGAGGGCGGCGAGGCTCGTTCGCGCACCGTGCGGCATGGCGCCCTCCTGTCATCGCGGGGTTTCGGACAGATCCGCGGAGCAGCGCGACAATAGATCGAACCGCTGCGCAGGGGAATCGCGTCGCTGCATTTCCACCAGGATCGCCGAAACACGTTTAATACGGATGACGCTCGGCGCCGGACGCGGCCGAGCCGTCCGACGACCGGTCGCGGGGGACGGCGCGCGACGTGCCCCGCGCCGTCCCCCGCGACGTGCCCCGCGACGAGAGCCCGCGGAACCCGCGGCGCCGCGCGCGGTTGCCCCGCCATGTCCGCCCCTGCCGATGCGTCCTCCGGCCCCCCGCCCGGCCTGCGGGTGAGCGTCGATCTCAACCTGTGCCAGGCCTACGCCCAGTGCTGCTACGCGGCGCCGCGGCACTTCCGCATCGAGGGGCACGAGGCCCTGTTCTACGATCCCGCCCCCGCCGCGCGGGACCGGGACGACATCGAGCGCGCGCGCGTCGCCTGCCCGGTCCAGGCGATCCGGGTCGAGGATCCGGAGCGGGGCGCCTGATGGCGCGCGACTCCGAGCGCGTCCTGATCGTCGGCGCCGGCCTCGCGGCCCTGCGCGGGGCCGAGGCCCTGCGCGAAGCGGGTTTCTCCGGCCCGCTGACGATCGTCGGCGACGAGCCGCACCGGCCCTACGACCGGCCGCCGCTCTCGAAGCACGTCCTCACCGGCGCGATCCCCGCGGAGGCCACGACCCTGCCGGGGGTCGGCGCCCTCGCGGCGGAGTGGCAGCTCGGCAGCGCGGCGCGGCGCCTCGACCGGCAGGCGCGCACGGTCGGCCTCGCGGACGGGCGGATCCTCCCCTACGACCGCCTGCTCATCGCCACCGGCACCCGCGCCCGGCCCTGGGCGAACCCGCACGAGGGCCGCCTCGCCGGCGTCTTCACCCTGCGCGGGCGGGAGGACGCCGCCGCCCTGCGGCGGGCGCTGGCCGCCGGCCCCAACCACGTGCTGGTGATCGGCGCCGGCTTCATCGGCTGCGAGGTCGCGAGCCTGTGCCGGCAGCTCGACCTGCCGGTCACCCTGGTCGAGCCCGGCCCGACGCCGCTGGCCCGCATCCTCGGCAGCACCGTCGGGGCGTTCATCGGCGCGATCCACGAGGGCCACGGGGTCGCGCTGCGCTGCGGCCGCGAGGTCGAGTGGCTGGAGGGTCGGGACGGCCGGCTGGTGCGCGCCCACTTGGTCGACGGCAGCAGCCTCCCGGCCGACGTCGCCGTCATTGCCCTGGGGGCCGTGCGCAACACCGAGTGGCTCGACGGGTCCGGCCTGTCGGCGGATCCGGGCGGGGTCGATTGCGACGCGCGCGGCCACGTCCTCGATACCGAGGGCCGGCCCGACCCGCGCATCGCCGCCGCCGGCGACGTGGCGCGCTTTCCCCACCCCCTCTACGACGGCCGGCGCGTCGCCCTGGAGCACTGGAGCCACGCGGCGGCGCAGGGCGTCCATGCCGGCCGGCTCCTCGCCGGCGCGGAGCCTGAAGTCCCTTACGGCGCCCTGCCGACCTTCTGGTCGACGCAGGGCGACCTCGTGGTGAAATCCGTCGGCCTGACCGAGGGCGCCGACGCGGTGGCGATCACGCAGGGCGATCCGGCGGCCGGCCGCTTCGTCGCCACCTACGGCCGCGACGGGCGCTGCATCGCGGCGGTCGCGGTGGATTCCGCCCGCTGGCTGCCGGCCCATGCCGAGCTCGTGGAGGCTCGCGCGCCGTTCCCGCCCGGGGACGCCGCGACCGACCGGCCGAAGCGCGTCACGGTCCACGAGCCGGGCTTTCCGTAACGCGTCGGGAAACGGAACCGGCCCATCGGGCGAAGCCTTTGTCGTTGCAGCATCTTTCCCGAAGGCCGGTGGCCGCCATCCGGGTCGATGCGTGAAGGAGACCGCATGCCCGACGCCACCCTCCTCGACCAGGTCAAGGACTTCGCCAACCGGCCGAACCCCTACCCGGTCTACGCGAAGCTGCGGGAGAATCCCATCTCGCGCCAGGACGACGGCACCGAGGCGGGCACCTGGGTGGCGGCGACCCACGGCACCATCGCGCGCCTGTTGCAGGACCCGCGGGTCAGCTCCGAGACCTTGCCCCCGGCCGACCGGCCGCGCACCGGCAACCCCCTCACCGACCTGATCGTCAAGCCGCTCAAGGACTGGATGATGGACCGGCACCGGGTCTTCATCTTCCGCGACCCGCCGGACCACGACGCCCTGCGCTCGGCGGTGATGCACCAGTTCTCCCGCGAGCGCGTCCAGGCGATGCGCGCCCGCTCCGACCGGCTGGTGGCCGACCTGCTCAACGAGAAGTGCGGTGCCCGGGAGATCGACGCGGTCGACGACCTCGCCTACCCGCTGCCCGTGACGGTGATCTGCGAGCTGTTCGGCGTGCCCCGGGAGGATGAGCCGAAATTCCACGGCTGGGCGACGCAGCTCGCCACCGCGCTGGAGCCCGACAGCCTGTCCGACCCCGAGATCCGCGCCGCGAACAGCCGGACCTTCGACGCGATCGGCGGCTACATGGGCGACCTGATCAGGCAGAAGCGCAGGCACCCGCAGGACGACATGCTGTCGGGCCTCGCCAACCACGCCACCCCGGCCGGCGTGAAGATGGGCGATTACGACCTGATCGCCACCTCGATCCTGATGCTGGTCGCCGGGCACGAGACCACCGTGAACCTGATCACCAACGGCCTGCTGACCCTGCTGCGGCATCCGGACGAGCTGGAGCGCCTGCGTCAGGACCCGCTCCGGGCCCCGCGGCTGATCGAGGAACTGCTCCGCTACGAGCCGCCGGTGCAGTTCCGGACGCGGCGGACGCTGTCGCCCATCGACATCGCCGGGGTCACGATCCCCGAGGGGGCCGATCTCGTGCTGCTGCTGGCCTCCGGCAACCGCGACGCGGCCGTCTTCCCCGATCCCGATCGGTTCGACCCGGACCGCAGCGGGATCCGCCATCTCGGCTTCGGCGGCGGCCTGCACTACTGCGTGGGCGCGCCGCTGGCCCGGTTCGAGGCCGAGGCGGCGCTCACCGCCCTCGCCCGCCGGCTGAAGGCGCCGCGCCTGGTCGAGGACCCGCCACCCTACCGGCCGGGCGCCGCCCTGCGCGGCCCGGAGCACCTGCGGGTGGCGATCGACGGGATCGCCTGAGCCGCGGGCGGACCGGACGGCCAACCCGAGCATCGATGAGACCGCCGACGCGACGAAGACGAAAGTCCGTCGCCGTAAAGTTGTTTGCCTCGCTTAAGTCGCGATCGTCCGGCCTGGTTACGCTGGAGACGGAACCGGCGGGTTGAGACGATGGCTCAGGGGTTTGCGCGCGCTGCATCGCTGGCGCGCACGGTGGGGACCACGGTGCGCAACCTCGCCCTCGGGCGCGACGACGTCCCGCCCCTCGCGCCCCACCTGCCGCCCGCGCCGTCCCACACGGTCGACGCCGACATCCCGGTCGATATCGGCTGCATCAAGGTGTTCCGGGCCGAGAGCTTCCCGGAATCCGGGCCGAGCCCCTGGCTCGATCAGCCCGACGCCCTCGACATCGTCGCGCGCCGCGTCGCGCGCCGGGAGATCACGCCCCGGCAGGCCGAGATCTGCCGGTCCTGGGTGGAGCACGGCTACTACGTCCTGCGCGGCGCGATCGATCCCGACACGATCGACGAGGTCTGGGCCGCCTACGAGGCCGCGATCGCCGGCGGCGACCTGACCCTCGCCCCCGAGAAGGCGGCGCCGGACGATCCCCATCCGGGCCGCTACCTCAACCCGCACCTGAAGGTCGAGGCGATCGACCGGCTGCTGAAGCACCCCGTGCTGATGAACTTCAGCAGCATGGTGCTGGGCCGCCCCGCGATCCCGTTCCAGACCATCGCGTCCCACAAGGGCAGCCAGCAATCCGAGCACTCGGACTCGATCCACATGACGACCTACCCGCTCGGCTACCTGGCCGCCTGCTGGGTCGCCATGGAGGACATCCACGCGGATGCGGGGCCGCTGGTCTACTATCCCGGCACCCACCGCCTGCCGTACCTGTTCAGCCACGACGTCGGCATCACCACGGACGAGTTCCGCGAGCGCGGCTACGGTGCCTATTCCGAGCGCTACGAACCGGCGATCAAGCAGGAGATCCGGGAGCACGGGGCGACGCCGGCCTACTTCGCGGCGCGCAAGGGCGACGTGCTGTTCTGGCACGCGAACCTGCTGCACGGCGGTTCCGCGCGGGCCGACATGCAGCGCTCCCGCAAGGCCCTGGTGCACCACTACTTCGCGGAAGGCTGCATCTGCTACCACGACCTCTCGGCGACCACTTCGGCGGTGCACGGCCCCGTCGAGAGCCTGCCGACCTGCGGCGCGTCGAGCCCCGACATCGCGGTGCGCGAGCGGATCAGCCTGTAAGGGTGCGGGGTCGCCGGGCGGTCCGGCGACCCCGCCCTCAGGCGGCCTTCACGGCGGCCAGGAAGGTCGTGACCTCCTGGCCGAGGCTCGTCGAGTAGCGGGCCAGCTCCTGCGCGGCGCTGAGCACCTGGTCGGAGGCCGCGCCGGTCTCGCGGGCCGCTTGCCGGACGTCGGCGATGTCGGTGCTCACCGCCTGGGTGCCCTGCGCCGCCTGGGTGACGTTGCGGACGATCTCGCTCGTCGCCGCGCCCTGCTCCTCCATGGCGGCGGCCACGCTGAGCGCCACCGTGCGCATCTCGTCGATCGTGCCGCCGATCGTCCGCATCGACTCGACCGCCTGGCGGGTCTCGTTCTGGATGGCGGCGATCTGCGTCGCGATGGTCTCGGTCGCCCGGGCCGTCTGCGAGGCCAGCGCCTTCACCTCGCCCGCCACCACGGCGAAGCCCTTGCCGGCCTCGCCGGCGCGCGCGGCCTCGATGGTGGCGTTGAGGGCCAGCAGGTTGGTCTGCCCGGCGATCCCGGCGATCAGGCCCATCACCTCGCTGATCTGGTCCGTGCCGCGGGCGAGCACCTGCATCAGGGCGTTGGTCTGGGCCACGTCCGTGCCGGCCCGGTCGGCCATCGCGGAAGACTGGGCGACGCGGGACGCGATCTCGTTGATCGAGGCGGCCATCTCCTCGCTGGCCGCCGCCACGGTCTGCACGTTGCTGGAGGTCTGCTCGGAGGTCGCGGCGACGCGCACCGACTGGTCGGTGGTCCGCGCGGCGGTGCGCGTCATCTCCCGGGCCGTGGCCTCCATCTCCACCGCTGCCGCCGACAGGCCCTGCGTCAGCGCGCTGACCTGCGCGTCGAACCGGGCGGTGACCGTGTCGAGCATCTGGGCGCGACGCATCTTCGCGTCGTTCTCCGCGACGGCGGCCGCGTCGGCGGCGCGCTTGGCGATCAGGGCGTCCTTGAACACCTGGACGGCGCGCGCCATGGCGCCGACCTCGTCGCCGCGGCGCTGATCGGCGACCGTCACCGCGAGGTCGCCGTCCGCGAGGCCGCGCATCGCCGCGGTCAGCCGGGTGATCGGGCGGGACAGGCTGTTGCCCACGAGCAGGAGCAGCGCCAGGATCGGCAGGGCGAGGCCGGCGGACCAGAGGCCGATGGTGACGGCGCGGTCGCGCACGGCCGCGTGGACGTCGTCCCGGTACAGGCCGGTGGCGACGATCCAGCCCCACGGCTTGAACATCTGCACGCTCGCGACCTTCTCCACCGGCACGGACCCGCCGGGGCGCGGCTTCATGTAGTCGACGAAGCCGGAGCCGTCGCGCTTGGCGGTCTCGACCATCTCGGCGAAGTAGCGCTTGCCGCCGGGGACGTCGGTCTGGTCCACCACCTGCTTGCCGACGTTCTTGGCGTTGAAGGCGTTGGCGATCAGGTGGCCCCGGTCGTCGAGGACGAAGAAGTAGTCCTCGCTGCCGAAGCGCAGGGCGGTGATCGCCGCGAGCGCGGCCTTCTGCGCGTCGGCGACGGGCATCTGGCCTGTCCGGGCCTGCGCCTCGTAGTGGACGAGCAGGCTCTGCGCGACCTCGGTCAGGCGCTTGGTCATCAGCGCGCGGTCCTCGAGCGCCGAGCCGCGCATGTCGAGGAAGCTCAGGGCGCTGAGGGCGCCGATGGCCAGGAGCACCAGGGCCATCACGGCCGCGAGCTTGTGGCGAAGCCGGAGATCGGCGAGGCGCTGCCACGGCGCGGCACGGTCGGCGGGCGGGCGGCTGGTCTGCGTGGGGGTCATCCGAGCACCGGAACAGGGGGCCTGCGGCCGGCGGGGACTCGCCGTGGGCGCCGTACGGGCTCAACCTCGTGCATTCGGGTTAGTAAATCGCAAAGACCTGCGGCCGTTCGCCGGCAGTCAGTGGGCGAATATCGATGTCAAGTCATTGAATGCGATACAGTCTATAGCTTTACATGGATTAATATCGGGATCGGGCCGGGGCCTTTGAGGGGCCGCAGCTAGGCGCTCACGCTGTAGTGGATCGGCTTGAAGCTGCCGTTGTTCGACTGCAGGGCCGAGCAGGCGGTGAGCCCGATGATCAGGTCGGTCTCGGCCACGAACACGATCCGGTCCCCCGCCCGGCTGAGGGGCGGCGCCACGGTGAGCGCCCCGGTCGCGCCGTCGACCGGCACGTTCATGAAGCAGTTGAACGCCACCGGGATCGCGTCCGGCGCGATGCCGTAGGGTGCGAGCGCCGCCGCGAGGTTGCCGAAGCAGCCGCGATGCGGGTTCGCGTCGCCGTAGATGATGCGGAACGTGTCGGCCGAGCACGGCGTCAGCAGGAAATCGTGCCGGCCGACCGTATCCTCGAGGATCCGCAGCAGGATCTTCGAGCGGTTCGAGTAGAGCGGGTCGCCGGTGGTGAGGTAGATCCGGCTGGCGTAGTCGAGGGTCCGGCCCGACGAGATCACCTCTCCCGTATCGTGGCGGTTGAAGGCGAGGAGGTCGGCCACCTGCTCCCCGCACGGGTCGATCACCGTGAGGCGCTGGCCCCGGTCGAGGGTGAAGGCGACGCCGGAGCGCGGCGCGATCGTCTGCACGTCGGCCTGGCACAGGGTGGGTTGGCACATGGGGGTGGCTCGCTCCGTACTGGGGACCGGATCCGACCGGCTCAGGCGCCGCTGCCCGGCAGCCCGCAATCGAAGGGCAGGGCCGGCGGGCTCCAGTCCCGGGCCTCCGGGACCGGCGCCGGCCGGCCCTTCATCGGGCAGCGCCAGTCCGCGTCGACCGCGCGGCCGCTGTACTGGCGCGCCTCCGAGGCCTCGCCGTGGCGCGCCAGCATCGGGTTCACGCTGCCGGCGAGGGCCTCGTCGCGCTCCAGGATCGCGGCGCGCAGCTTCTCGTAGCGTCCCTCCGCCCGCAACCGCTCGAACTGCGCGTGCAGGTTGAAGACCAGGACCGGCGACGAGAAGCGCCGCGCCGGCCGGCTCGCCTGCGGGTGCAGCCCGACGACGAAGAACGCCTCGCAGCCGAAGCTCAGGGAGAAGTGGGGGTTGTCGGGATCCTCGGCCACGCGGGCGTCGTGGGGCTGGCCGAGCCAGGCGTCCTTGTCGGTCAGGGATTGCGCGCGCGCCCAGAGGTTGTGCTCGAACGCCTCCTCCGAGAGGTCGCCCGGCCCCTCGAACACGACCGCGAAGCTCTGGAACAGGTCGGGCTGCGCCCGGTACTGCGCCACGAAGGCGAGCAGCGCCGGGTAGATCCGCATGTCGTCCCAGCCCGAGGTGATGTCCCGGGCCACCACGATCCGCATCCGCCCGCGGGACAGGGCCGACTTGGCGCCCACGCAGGGGAAGGGCGGGTTCCGGATGAAGTCGCGGAAGGCCTCGGCACGGGGGTGCTCTCGGTCGTCGCGGGGGAGATGCATGCAGGGCCTGCCCGGTCTCTGCGCGGTCGGCCTCCACGCGAGGAGGCCGCTGTTCGGGACTCCGGGAACACCACCGGGAGGCCACTGTTCCGTCCTGCGACAGGTCGTCCGGGGGATAAGGTGAATCCGGTCGCGTGTGGCCAAGATCTGTGCGGGTGGACGGCCAATATTCCGTGGATCAGCGCCAGCGAATAAACATAGGTTAAGGCTGAAAAGACTCCCTGTGCCGGCGGTGTGCCGGCGCTGTGCTGCCGCGCGCGGCCTCTGCACTGGGCCGTCCCAGCGCGCGAGCGGCTCATCCCCGGCCGGCCCGCCGCGCCCGGTGCCGCGCCGCCGCCGCGGCCCCGAAGGCCTCGAACAGCGTGCGGTTGATCGGGTTGGTCGCCGGATCGTGCTCGGCGTGCCACTGGACGCCCAGCGCGAAGCCCGCCGCGTCGCGGACGCGGATCGCCTCGACCGTGTCATCCTCGGCGAGGCCCTCGATCACGATCCGGCCGCCCGGCTCCAGGATGCCCTGGCCGTGCAGGGAGTTCACCCGGATCGTCTCGCGCTCCAGGAGGCGGGCGAAGGCGCCCCCGGGCGTCAGCCGGACCTCGTGACGGTCGGCGAAGATCAATTCCAGGTCCGGGTGGATCTCGCCGTTCGCGAGGCGCGGCATGCGGTGGTTGAGCCGGCCCGGCAGATCGCGGATCTCCGGGTGCAGGCTGCCCCCGAAGGCGACGTTCATCTCCTGGAAGCCGCGGCAGATGCCGAACAGCGGCACGCCCCCCGCCACGCAGGCCTCGATCAGGGGCAGCGCCACGGCGTCGCGATCCTCGTCGTAGGGCTCGTGCGCCGCGCAGGGCTCGGTGTTGAAGCGCGCCGGGTGGACGTTGGCGCGGCCCCCCGTGAGCAGGACGCCGTCCACGGTGTCGAGGAGGTCGCCGAGGTCGGTGACCGCCGGGACGGCGGCGAACATCAGCGGCAGGGCGCCGGCCACCGCGGCGACCGCCCGCATGTTGTTCTCGCCGACGATCTGCGCCGGGAAGCGGCTGTCGATCAGGCGCGCGTTGCCGATGACGCCGATCACGGGTCTCGCCATCGTTCCGGCCGCTCCTCGATCCTGCCCTGCCCGCCGCGGCAGGCTCTACGACCCACGCAAGGCCGGCGCCAGTCCCGTCCGGCTCACGGCGGCGACAGAACGCCCGCGTCCGAAGCCTCGGCGCGGAGCACCTCGGCCACGCGCTCCGGCGCCTCCTCGTGGGCGAGGTGGCCCAGCCCCCGGATCAGGCGGACGCGGGCGTCGGGCATGCGGTCGCGCAGGGCGAAGGCGGTGTCCGGCAGGATGGCCTTGTCGTCGCCGCCGACGATCAGCAGGGTCCGGGTGGCGAGGCCGGGCAGCGCCCGGTGCAGCCCGGCGAGATCCCAGTTCGCCATCATGCCCAGCGCCCCGCGGACATGGCCGGCCCGGGCGAAGAGCCGCCGGTAGAGGTCGACCCCCTCCGGGTCGAGGCGCGAGCCGGTCCCCTCGATCAGGCGCTTGGCCGCGGACCGGTCCGCCGTCCAGGCGAAGATCCGGGGGGTGAAGGGGTTGAGGAACAGGAGGCGTGCCATGCTGGGGAACAGCAGGTTCGCCGCCCCCGGCAGCGGCGCGAGAGCGCCGTTGAAGGCCGCCAGCAGCCGGGGCGCGATGGCGCCGTCGAGGCACATCCGCGCGAGGACGGCGGCGCCGGCCGAGTGGCCGGCCGCCAGGACCGGCGGCCGGCCGAGTGCCGCAACGAGGCCCGCCACGGCCCGGGCCATGCCGGGCAGCGACAGGTCGGCGTCGGGCAGCGGGTCCGTGAAGCCGTGGCCCGGCAGGTCCGGGGCGATCACGGAGAAGTCGCGCGCGAGGAGCGGCGCCAGCCCGCGCCACGAATGCGTGGCCGCCCCGGTCCCGTGCAGGAGCAGCAGCGTCGGGGCGTCCGGAGACCCGTATTCCTGGACGTGCCAGCGGAGGCCGGCCGCCTCCACGAAGCGGCTGGCCTCCCGATGGGGCCAGTCCCGGCCCTCCACGGCCCAGTCGGGCCGGTCCGCGTCGAAGCCGGTCAGCATGCGCGCGTATCCTGCACTGCGGCATGGCCGGACGATCCAGGGGCGACGGCGGCGCTATCGTTCATGGCCGGAAGTATTTCGTAACACTGAACAATCCTATGCGGCGGCCGCATGCCACCGGTGAGCGGAGACCGATTGCTGCGCTGCAACAGCAACGGCATATCTCGGGCGAGCAAGAACAAGACGCGTCCACCAACTCCGGAGAAGGTCATGATCCTCTTCACCTCCTCGACCCAGAACATCGCCGCTCCGGTCTCCGGCGGCTGGAGCCTCAAGGCCATCGTCCGCGAGATGCTGAGCTCCTGGCTCGCCCACCACCAGCGCCTCGCCGACAGCGGCATCGGCGGCGACCTCTGACACCCTGTCGCGGGGGTGACGGGTGCGGCGCTCAGAGCGCCGCCCGCACCGCCGCGCTGAGCTGACCGGCCTCGGCCCGGGGCAGCTTCAGGTAGCGGGCGCCCATCGCGTCCGCCACAGAACGGGCCTCGTCGCCCCGCGTGCCGGTATCGACCACGAGGGCCGGCAGCCCGGCCGCACGCAGGGCTCGGGCCGCCTGCAGGGCCTCCGCGCCCGCCCGAGCCCGTCCCCCCTCCCCCGACCGCGCGACGTTGGCGCGCCCGTCGGTCAGCAGCACGATCGCCGGCCGGCTGCCGCCGCGGCGCACGCCCAGAGCCACCGCGACCGCGGCGTCGATCCCCGCCGCGAGCGGCGTCCCGCCCCCGCCCGGCAGTCCCGAGAGCCCGCGCTTGGCGCGGGTGAGCGACCGGGTCGGCGGCAGAACGAGATCCGCGCCGGTGCCGCGGAACGCCACCAGCGCCACCCGGTCCCGCCGGACATAGGCCTCCGCCAGCAGCAGCTCGACCGCGCCCTTGGCCTCCGCCAGCCGCTCCAGGGCGGCCGAGCCCGAGGCGTCCACGCAGAACACCGTGGTGGTCTCGGTCCGCTGCTTGAGGATCCGGATCCGCAGATCGTCCCGCCGCACCACGATGCGGCGCGTCTCCCCCTCTACTCTGCGGACGGCCTGCCAGGGCGCCGCCGCCCGCAGGGTGGCGAGCAGGTCGAGCCGTCCCCGCCGCGGGTCGCCCCGCCGGCTGCCCACGGGGCGGCCGGTGCGGGCCGAGGCCGCCTGCCCGACCCGGCCGGCCTTCGCGGCCGGGAGACGCTGCGCGCCCGCCAGAAGCTGGTCGAGGAGGTTCGGCGGGATCGCGGCGCGCACCGCCTCCAGCACGACGTCGTCGGGCGCCTCTGCGGCCGGACCCGACGCCTCCTCCGCGTCGTTCGGCTCGGGCGGCTCCGCCGGCGCCTCCGCGGTCTCGGGGACGGGCTGCTCCGGTGCGGGCAGGCGCGTCGCCCGCGGCGCCAGGACGAGGCGCCCGGCCGCCACGATCGCCCCCTGGCCGATCGGCCCGTCTCCCGCGAGGGCGCGCGCCACGCGCGCCGCCAGGATCGGGCCGCGCAGCGACGCGATCCCGAAGGCCTCGGCCAGGGCGCAGAGGCTCCCGACCGGGTCGGGCTCCGGCGCGCCCGGGGCGGGTTCCGGCTCGGCCGCCGCGGTGTCCGCGAGGCCGAGCCCGCTCAGGTCCAGCCGGAAGGCGAGGCGATCGGCCAGCGCCTCGGCGACCGTCTCGTCCGCCACGCCCTCGTCGAGGAGGATCAGGCCGAACCGGGCGCCGCGGTCCGAGACCGTGCCGGTGTCGAGGGCGGCGGCGAGCCGCGACGCGGTGCCCGGCGGCAGACGCTCGGCCATGGGGACGACGACGATCCCGCCATCGGCCTCCGCCAGCAGGCCGGCCCGCGCGACGGGGCGGCCCGCCGCCAGGGTCGCGGCGAGATCCAGGCCGCCGAGCAGGCCGTCGTCGCCGATGCCGGGCGGCAGGCGCCGCCAGGGCGTTCCCGGGGGCAGCGCCGCCCGCACGCTGTCGAGCCAGCGCTCGCGCACGGGCCCGGCGGGGGCCCGCAGCACCGCGCCGCCGAGCCCGTGCGGGTCCGCGGCGAGAAGCCGGGCGGCCAGGCGGGCATCGGCCCAGGCGCAGGCCGGTGTCCCGCCCTGCTCTGCGGGACGGCGATGTTCAGGCATCGGCTCGAGCGGGGCGCGACAGGGCCCCGCTCCCGAGCGGGTGCCGAGGGTCAGACACGTCCATCGGACCGCGACGCGGGCGACGGAGCGCGACCGGCCCCCTCTCCCGGGCGGGAGAGGGTCGGGGTGCGGGATGCGGAGGTCCAGTCCAGAGCGCGCCCGCGCGACGCGTTCGGGCCGCGCCTCGTCCGGCCGGTCCCCGTCCCCCACCCTGTCCCGCGCCCGCACGGGAGAGGAGCCCCGCGCTCCGCTCCGCGCCGATTCGGCCGGAGCCGCGCGATGAACGCCCTCGCGGTCGGGGCGCGCGCAGCGGCGCCGTCACGCGAAGACCTCCGCCAGCGCCCGCTCCACCCGGGCGGTGGATCCGGATTCGTCGAGCGGGTTGCGCCGCAGCCGGTGGCGCAGGGCGGCCGGGGCGATGCGCCGGAGGTGATCGTCGGTGACCATCGCGGCGCCGTCGAGCGCCGCGAGCGCCCGGGCCGTGCGCATCAGGGTCAGTTCCCCGCGCAAGCCATCCGTCCCGAGGGCGAGGCAGAGGCGCGCGGCGCGCTCCAGGGCGGCATCCGGCACGGTGACCGATGGCAGGCGCTCCCGTGCCAGCAGGATTCTTTTTTGAATCTTTCGCTCTTCGCCTTCACGGGCAGCACAGAACCCCTCCGGGTCGCGCTCGTAGGCGTCGCGGGCGCGCACCACCGCGATGCGGGTGGGGATGTCCCTCGGCGTCGCGACCTCGCAGGCCAGCCCGAACCGGTCGAGGAGCTGCGGCCGCAGCTCCCCCTCCTCCGGGTTGCCGGAGCCGACGAGGACGAACCGCGCCGGGTGGCGGAGCGACAGGCCCTCGCGCTCGACCGTGTTGACGCCGGAGGCCGCCACGTCGAGCAGGAGGTCCACGAGGTGGTCCTCGAGGAGGTTGACCTCGTCGATGTAGAGGAAGCCGCGGTTGGCGCGGGCCAGCAGCCCCGGCTCGAAGGCCTTCACGCCGGCGCCGAGCGCTTGCTCCAGGTCGAGGGTGCCGACCACCCGGTCCTCGGTGGCGCCCAGCGGCAGGTCCACCACCGGCACCGGCTTTTTCTCGGACTTTCTCCGCGCGCCCGGCAGGCTCGCGCAGTGCGGACAGGATTCTGCGGGACTTTCGGGATCGCAATTGTACGGGCAGCCGACCACCGCCCGCATCGGCGGCAGCAGGGCGGCCAGCGCCCGGATCGCCGTGGACTTGCCTGTGCCGCGGTCGCCGAAGACCAGCACGCCGCCGACCGCCGGGTCCACCGCCGCGATCAGCAGCGCCTGGCGCATCTCGTCCTGGCCGACGATGGCCGAGAAGGGGAAGGTGGGCACGCGATGACTCGATGCTGCGGGGGCATCCAACCCAACCCCCTCATCCTGAGGTGCCGCAGCGCAGCGGAGGCCTCGAAGGAGGTCTCCAGAAGACGTGCGATGGCTGGAGGCCTCCTTCGAGGCCCGCTGACGCGGGCACCTCAGGATGAGGGCGAAGGTGGGAGAAGGGAACCCCCGCCCGCGCTTACTCCGCCGCCTTCTGCCGGAGCCCGATCCGGCCCCAGATCGTGGTGAGCGCCTCGACCAGATGGGCGATGTCGGCGTCGGTGTGCAGCGGCGACGGGGTGATCCGCAGGCGCTCGGTGCCGCGGGCGACCGTCGGGTAGTTGATCGGCTGCACGTAGATGCCGAACTCGTCGAGCAGGGTGTCGGAGATCCCCTTGCAGAGCACCGGATCGCAGACCATCACCGGCACGATGTGGCTGTCGTTCGGCATGGTCGGGATGTCGGCGGCCTCCAGCGCCTGCCGGACCTTCGCCACCCGCTCCTGATGCCGGGCCCGCTCGACGCCGCTCTCCTTGAGGTGGCGGATCGACGCCGCCGCGCCCGCCGCGACGGCCGGCGGCAGCGAGGTGGTGAAGATGAAGCCCGACGCGAAGCTGCGCACGAAGTCGCAGAGTTTTTCCGACGCCGTGATGTAGCCGCCGTGCACCGCGAAGGCCTTGCCGAGCGTGCCCTCGATCACGTCCAGCCGGTGGGCGACGCCGTCCCGCTCCGAGATGCCGCCGCCGCGGGCGCCGTAGAGGCCGACCGCGTGGACCTCGTCCAGGTAGGTCAGCGCCCCGTGGGCCTCGGCCACGTCGCAGATCTCGGCGATCGGCGCGATGTCGCCGTCCATCGAGTAGACCGACTCGAAGGCCACCAGCTTCGGCCGGGCCGGGTCGACCAGCGCGAGCTTGCGGTTCAGGTCCTCCGGGTCGTTGTGGCGGAAGATGTGGCGCTCGGCCCGCGAGAACCGGATCCCCTCGATCATCGAGGCGTGGTTCTCGGAATCGGAGAAGACCGCGCAGTTCGGCAGGCGCGACGCGAGGGTCCCCAGCGCCGCCCAGTTCGACACGTAGCCGGAGGTGAACAGCAGGGCCGCCTCCTTGCCGTGGAGGTCGGCGAGCTCGCGCTCCAGCAGCACGTGGTAGTGGTTGGTGCCCGAGATGTTCCGGGTGCCGCCGGCGCCGGCGCCGCAGCGGTCGATCGCCTCGTGCATCGCCCCGGTGACGGTCGGGTGCTGGCCCATGCCGAGATAGTCGTTGGAGCACCATACCGTCACGGGCCGGGTGCCGGCCGCGTGGTGGTGGGTGGCGTGCGGGAAGTTGCCCGCGTGGCGCTCGAGGTCGGTGAAGACCCGGTAGCGGCCCTCGCGGTGGAGCCCGGCGATCTCAGCCCCGAAGAAGGTCTCGTAATCCATGTCGCCTCTCCCCGAACAAATCCTGCGGGTTGATCCCGCCTGTGACACCGGACTTCGCACAAGACCAGTTCCAGATTGGTGGACGTGCGTCGCCCGCTCGTGATCCCTCGGCCTACACGTGGTCCGGCGGCCCGGCCGCTTCCCCGGGCGCCCGGGCCGGCAGGCTCCAGCGCCACAGCTCCGCCGAGGGCAGCGGCAGCATCAGGAACCAGTGCTCCAGGGTGGCGAGCGCGGTCAGCGTCGCCAGGACCGTGAAGCCGATCAGCTCGTGCTCCAGCAGGTCGGCGCCGAGCGCCGCCCGCCCGAGCAGGGCCGCCGCGATGGTCCCGAGGCTCACCGAGACCGGGAACAGCAGGTTCATCGGCTTCCGGGACAGGTAGCAGGCGAGGTAGCCGAGATGGTCCGGCAGGAACTCGGCGTGGAGGTTGCGCACCCCCAGGAACAGGTTGAGCCGCGCCGACAGGTTCATCACCACCAGCGTGCCGTAGGTCCACAGGGCGAAGCGGTTGGGGCTGCCCCAGACCAGCGCCAGGATCGCGAGGCCGCCGACCACGATGGCGAATTCGTGCCACAGGCTGGTGGCGAGCGCGGCGAAGAACCGGTCGAGCCCGCGCACGCTCGGCGCGCAGGCGACGGGCCGCGGGCCCGACAGGAAGCCCATGTAGTAGCTCATCTCCTGCCATCCCCAGACGACGAGCGCCGCCGTGAAGGCCGTGTAGGCCCCCGTGGCGCTCGTGTCGGCGGCGCTGGACCGGATCGCCACCAGGGCGCCGGCGAGCAGGAGGGTCGCCCCGGCCATGCTCCACGGATGCGTCCGCCGCGGGGCGTGATCGAGCAGCAGGATCAGCCCGGTGGAGAACCACCAGAGCAGGACCGCGTACAGGACCGGGGCGGCGTAGGTCCCCATGCTACCAGACCGGCTGGAGGCGGATGTCGGCCGGCAGGGCGTTGGCCTTGACGGGCAGGAGATAGAGCCGCGCGAAGGTCACGGCCGCGCGCGCGGCGTGGAATCCCTGCAGGGTCTTGCCGACGAGGCCGCCCCGCGCCTTGGCGTCGGCGATCGCCCGGGAACAGGCGAGCAGCCGGTCGAGGCCCGCCTTGAACTTCGGGTTGTCGATATCGAGCTCCAGCGGGAAGGTCTGGCGGGAGATCTCCGAGGTGATCCGGAAGACCTTGAAGTCGTAGTCGCTGGGATCGACGCCGAGCGCCGCGTGGAAGGCCGGTCGGTGATGGTCGCGCACGTACATCGTGGCGAAGACGGCGAGCAGGAAGAACCGGATCCAGTAGCGGTTCACGCCGCTCGTCAGCTTCGGGTTGGCGCGCATCAGCAGCGCGAAGGCCTCGCCGTGGCGGAACTCGTCGTTGCACCACAGCTCGAACCACTTGAAGATCGGGTGGATGCGCCGCTCCGGGTGCCGCTCCAGCTCGCGGAAGATCGTGATGTAGCGGGCGTAGCCGATCTTCTCGGACAGGTAGGTGGCGTAGAAGATGAACTTCGGCCGGAAGAACGTGTACTTCTTGGACTTGGTGAGGAACCCCAGGTCCACGCCGATGCCGAAATCCTTGAGCGTGTCGTTGATGAAGCCGGCGTGGCGGGCTTCATCCCGGCTCATGAAGCCGAACAGCTCCTTGATGTCCTTGTTCTTCGCCCGCTTGCGCATCTCGGCGTAGAGGACGCAGCCGGAGAACTCCGCCGTGATGGACGACACGAGGAAGTCCAAAAACTCCTTCCGCAGCTCCGGCTCCATCTTCGACAGGTCGCAGTCGAATTCCTCGTTGCGGGTGAAGTGGCGCTTGTTCGGGTCCGAGCGCAGCTCGGCGATCAGGATGTCCCAGTCGCGCCGCACCGGCTCGACGTTCGTGCGGTCGAGCTCGTCGAAATCGGTCGTGTAGAAGCGCGGGCTGAGGAAGGTCGTCTCCTGCGCCGAGCGGGTCGATTCATTGATCGGCGTCTTCGGGACGGGCTGGCCGGAGGGCGGCGGGACGGGTGCGTTCACAGCTTCCTCCTCTCGGAAAAGCTGACCTCGTAGAGTTCGGTCAGCTCGAGATGCGCGATGAGCTTGGTCCAGGCCCGCTCCAGCGCGCCGGCCCGCGTCACGGTGGCGGTGCGCCGCACGGTGAGGCGCTCGCCGTAGGGCACCGAGGTCGGCGCGTCGTGGACTTGGACCTCGTCGCCGGGCTCGATCTCGAAGCCGGCATCGAGGGTCACGTGCGCGTGCAGGCTCTCGGGCGTCTGCTCGATCTCCACCGTGCAGGGCACGGTGACGGTGCGGCTGCCGAACAGGCCCATCACCGCGTCTCCGCGGCGGGGGCGCCCGGCGCGGGCATCAGCCGCGCGAAGGCCCCGGCATTGGTCGGCCCGAAGGCCTCCAGGGGCACCCGGCGGCCGGTGGCCTCGTCGGCCAGCGCGAGGCGGCCGTCGTCGTAGCGGGTCAGGCTGAAGGGCTTCTCGGGGCCGAGGCCCTCCCGCTGGCGGGCCTGGGCAAGGCCCCGGAGGGTCCCGCGCAGGAATCCGTCCTCGCCGGGGCGGATCCAGGCGACGATGTGCCGGTCGGCGACGTCCCGCAGGGCGATCGAGCCGTCGACCTGATCCTCGGCGCGGAACTCGAGGCGCTCCACCACCTTGGCGGGCGGCAGGGCGACGAGGCCGACCTTCTCGCTCCGGCCGATCAGGACCGCCAGCATGGTGAAGCCCATCAGCGCGCCGGCGCCGATCATCAGCAGCGCCGGTGCCGGTCCCGCGACCGCCATGGCCCGGCCGGCGCCCTCCGCCCGCTCGCCCATCGTGCCCCTCCCTATTCGGCCGCGACGAGGCGACCGGGATTCTCATCCGCTCGGCCGAGACGCGCCACCCGAACCGGCGGCGCCGTGCCGTCGGCATGGGCCTCGAGGGCGCGTGCCAGCAGCGCCGCCGCGGCGTCCGCGTCCGGCACCGAGCGCAGCATGGGCTCGGTCCGGGCGAGATGCCAGGGCCGGACATGCGGCCAGATGTGAAGGTAGGCGATCCGGAGGCCCGGCCGCAACCGCAGCGGCAGGTCGCCGCTGCCATCCGTGAAGGCCCGCAGGGCCGCCGTCTCGATCTGCGCGAAGGGCAGGTTGTGGGTCACCGGCAGGGCGATGCCGGCCTGCAGCACGACGCGGCGGTTGGTCACCGTGTAGAGCGTCGTCCGGTGGGTGAGCCAGGCGAGCAGCCAGAGCAGCGCGACGGCGCCGGCGCCGATCACCAGGGTCGGCGCCACCACCTTGATCGCCGCCGCGGGCGAGCCCGCCGCGAGGCCGAAGGCCACGGCGCAGACCGAGAACCACGCGATCACCAAGCGGGCGTGGAACACCCGGACCAGCAGGCCCGCGGTCGTCGGCGCACCCTGCCAGAGGATGCGCTCGCCCGCCGGCAGCGGGCCGGGCAGACCCCGCAGGGTGCCCTCGGGGAGGAAGTCGCCGCTCATATCAGGGGCTCCGCCCGGGCCGGCGTCGCGTAGAGCGTGCCGGCGCCGAAATACGAGATGATCCGCTCCTCCTCCAGGAAGGTCACGCTGTCGGGATCGCGGGTGCTGGGGATGTCGGCGAACTGGCTCGCGAGCAGAGCCTCCGTCGTCACCGTCTTGGTGAAGCCGCCGGCCCGGCAGAACGTGGTCGGCATCAGCCGGCGCCCGCCCGTCGGGAGCTCGACCTCGTAGTAGCGGATCAGCGACTCGCCGCGGTCGACCCAGACGTCGCTGATCACGCCCGCGACCGCGTTGTCGGTGCCGAACACCGTCATGCCGATCGGGTTCGGGCCGTCCTCGTGGATGACGAAGTTCTTCGCCACCCGCAGGGGCACGATGCGGATCTCGTCGTCCCAGGTCCGGTCGTGCACGTCGTGCCGCAGCACCCAGGAGCCCGGGCCGACGCCGGCCTGGAGCGACGTCTCCGTGCGCTCGTAGGGGGCGCCCGGCCAGGGTTCGACCTTGCGGGCCGGGATCCCGGTCTCGATGTCGTCCCGGCCATGAACCGCCTGCGGCGCGTAGGTCGTCTCGCCGCCCGGCAGATGGAACGCCTTGGACCGGGGGATCAGGATCGGGTCGTCAGCCTTGCGGCGGCCGACCGTCTCGTTCTCCAGCGGGTAGCCCTCGCGCCGGTCCTCCCGGCGCAGCCAGAAGACCAGCCCCGCGAAGAAGAGGAAGAACGCGTAGAGTACGACCTGGGCGACGTCGACGTAACCCGTAAGTGCGCCGGTTGGCATGGCTGTCCTCCCCAAGTCTCAGGCTGTGCGGCCGGCGAGGCCGTCGGTGATGCTGTCTCGAACTCGTATCCGGGCGTCCTCACGCACCAGCGGTCCGAGCGCGAGCAGCGCGGCGAACAGCAGGGCGATCTCGATGTGGTAGACGATGAGGTAGCCGATGGCGGGCTCGTTCATGCCCTCGCCGAGCACCCCCGACTGGGCGATGGCGCCGCCGACGTCGCGCACGAGGCCGCTCGCCGCGATCGAGAGGCCGGCCGCGGTCGCCTGCACGGCGCCCCAGGCACCGAGGGCGAGCCCGGTATCCTCGGGGCCGGCGCGGTTCATCGAGGCGGTGAGCGTGCCGTGGGCGAACAGGCCGCCGCCGAGGCCGATCAGGCTCACGCCCGCGGCGAACAGGTCGGCCGAGGCGAGCGGGGCGGCGAAGACCACCGCCGAGAAGGCCAGGATCCCGATCCCGACGCCCACCGCGGAGACGCGGAACGGGTCGCCCCCGCGCCCGAGCCAGCGCGCCGCGACCAGCAGGCCGAGCCCGCCTCCGGCGGCCAGCAGCGCGGTCAGCGCCGTGGTGGCCGCCACCGAGAGGTGCAGGATCTGACCGCCGTAGGGTTCGAGCAGGATGTCCTGCATGGAGAAGCCCGCCGTGCCGAGGCCGATCGCCACGAGGCGTCGCCGGGCGGTGCCCTGCCCCGCATAGGCCTGCCAGGAGGACCGGAAGTCGCGCTGCGGTGCCGTCCGCGTCCGGTTCGGATCGCGGGGCTCCTGCTTCCAGAGGGCGAACCCGTTGAGGATGATCGTGACCAGCGCCGCGCCCTGGATCACCTGGATCAGCCGGACGGGTGAGAAATGGGCGAGGAACAGGCCGAACAGCACCGCGCTCGCCATCATGCCGAACAGGAGCGCCGCGCAGAGCAGCGCCACCACCTTCGGGCGCGCGTGCGCCGGGGCGAGGTCGGTGGCGAGCGCCAGCCCGACGGTCTGGGTCGTGTGCAGGCCGGCGCCGACCAGCAGGAAGGCGAGCGCCGCCGCGAGGTTGCCGACCCAGAGCGGCCCGGTCGTGTCGCCCGACAGGATCAGCAGGGCGAACGGCATGATCGCGAGGCCGCCGAACTGGAGCAGCGTGCCGAACCAGATGTAGGGGACGCGCCGCCAGCCCAGCACCGAGCGGTGGGTGTCCGAGCGGAAGCCGACCAGCGCCCGCAGGGGCGCGAAGACCAGCGGCAGCGCCAGCATCATCGCGACGATCCAGGCCGGAACGCCGAGCTCGACGATCATCACCCGGTTGAGGGTGCCGATCAGCAGCACCGCGGCCATGCCGACGGTGACTTGGAACAGGGCGAGGCGGAGCAGCCGCCCCAGCGGCAGCTCGGCGGTGGCGGCGTCCGCGAAGGGAAGCAGCGCCGGGCCGAGGCGCATCAGGGCCTCGGTGAGCTTGCGAGCGGGGGTCATGGTCGCGCCCCGGGTGTCATTGGCCGACCATCCGCGCGGTGAGGCAGGGTGCGCGTCAGCGCCACCGCGTTCGACAGGTAGAATCCGCTGTTGATCCGGTGCGACCGCGCCCAGGCGAAGCCGTCGAGGGCCCTCTCCGAGGCGATCCGCCGCCGCAGCCCGCCCTCGGTCACCGGCACGATGGCGGGCGAGCGATCGCCGCGCGGGAAGAACTTCCCGGCCGCGTGCATCACCGTCAGGAGCGCCGTGCGCGGCGCTACGGTGAACAGCACCGAGCCGTCCGTGCGCGCGCCCAGCACCGCCAGCGCCCGGGCGATGTCGGCGGCGCGGTAGTGGATCAGCGAATCCATCGCCACGACGTGGTCGAACCGGCCGAGGGCCGGATCGAGCATGTCGCCCACCCGGAAGTCGATGCGCCCCGCGCCCGCGATCGCCGGCAGCCGCTCCTGCGCCAGCCCGATCAGCGTCGGCGAGACATCGATCGCCACCACCTCGGCGCCGCGCCGCGCCGCCTCGACGCTGAGCGCGCCGGTGCCGCAGCCGGCATCGAGCAGGCGTGAGCCCGTCATGTCGGCCGGCAGCCAGGAGAGCAGCGTCGCCCGCATGGCGTCGCGCCCGGCCCGCACGGTGGCGCGGATCCGGCTCACCGGGGCGTCCGAGGTCAGGCGCGACCACGCCTCGACCGCGGTGCGGTCGAAGTAGGTGGTCAGCTCGCCCCGGCGGGCGTCGTAGCTGGCGCTGGCCATCGGTCGAACCCCAAACTCAATCGAAACCGAGGAACTCGAACAGGTCGCGGTCCTTCATGGGGATCGCCTCGCAGGGCTCGCCCCCGGCCCAGAGCGTCTCGGCGAGCCGCATGTACTCGGCGGTCACGGCGTCGAGCTCGGGCGACGAATCCATCTCGAACAGGGTCGACTTCTTGAGCCGCGAGCGGCGGACCACGTCGAGGTCGGGGAAGTGGGCGAGGCGCTTCAGGCCGACCGCGTCGTTGAACCGGTCGATCTCGTCGGTCTTGGCCGAGCGGTTGGCGATGACGCCGCCGAGCCGCACGCCGTAGTTCTTCGACTTGGCGTGGATCGCCGCGACGATCCGGTTCATCGCGAAGATCGAGTCGAAGTCGTTGGCGGTGACGATCAGTGCCCGGTCGGCGTGCTGGAGCGGCGAGGCGAAGCCGCCGCAGACCACGTCGCCCAGCACGTCGAAGACGACGACGTCGGTGTCCTCCAGGAGGTGGTGCTCCTTGAGGAGCTTCACGGTCTGGCCGACCACGTAGCCGCCGCAGCCGGTGCCGGCGGGCGGGCCGCCGGCCTCGACGCACATCACGCCGTTGTAGCCCTCGACCACGAAATCCTCGACGCGCAGCTCCTCCGAGTGGAAGTTCACCGCCTCCAGAGCGTCGATCACCGTGGGAGCGAGGCGCTTGGTCAGCGTGAAGGTCGAGTCGTGCTTCGGGTCGCAGCCGATCTGCAGCACCCGCTTGCCGAGCTTCGAGAAGGCCACCGACAGGTTCGACGAGGTGGTCGACTTGCCGATCCCGCCCTTGCCGTAGACCGCGAAGACCTTGGCGGTCTCGATCTTCAGGTCGGGGTCGAGGGCGACCTGAAGGCTCCCCTCCTCCTTCCGGGCGACGACGGGATTGCGGATCGCGATGTTCATGCGGCCACTCCTGCGGTGACGCCTTCCAGGCGGTCCTCCAGCTCCTCCTCGGCCCGGTCGAGGGCGTCGCGCATCTCTGCGTCGGGGGTCCAGAAGCCGCGGCGGTGCGCCTCGATCAGCCTCTGGGCGACCTTGGCGGAGGCGGTGGGGTTCAAGGCGGCCATGCGCTCGCGCATGGCGGGGTCGAGGACGTAGGTCTCGGTGATCCGCTCGTAGATCCAGGGCTGGACCGCGTTGGCGGTGGCCGACCAGCCGACCGTGTTGGTGAGATGCGTCTCGATCTGGCGGACGCCCTCGTAGCCGTGGCCGAGCAGGCCCTCGTACCATTTCGGGTTGAGCATCCGGGTGCGCGTCTCCAGCGCCACCTGCTCCTCCAGGGAGCGGACGCGCCCCTCCCCGCGGGTCTGGTCGCTGATATAGATCGGCACCGACTCGCCCTTGGCACGGGCGACCGCCCGGCCCATGCCGCCGAGCCCGTCGAAGTAGTGGTCGACGGAGGTGACGCCGACCTCGACCGAGTCGAGGTTCTGGTAGGCCATGTCGACGGAGGCCAGCACCGCCTGCATCAGGGCGCGCTGCGGCGCCGGGCGGCCGGTGCGGCCATACGCAAAACTCTTGCGGCGCGAGAAGGTCTCGCAGAGTTCCGCGTCGTCGTCCCAGTTCCCCGAATCGACGAGGTGGTTGACGTTGGCCCCGTAGGCGCCCTCGGCGTTGGAGAAGACCCGGAGCGCCGCCGTCTCCAGGTCGCAGCCCTGCTCGGCCTGGATGGCGAGGGCGTGCTTGCGGACGTAGTTCTGCTCCAGGGGCTCGTCGGCAGTGGCGGCGAGGTACGAGGCTTCTGCCAGGAGCTTCGTCTGCAGGGGCAGGAGATCGCGGAAGATGCCGGAGAGGGTGACCACCGCGTCGATGCGCGGGCGGCCGAGGGTCTCCAGCGGGATCAACTCGGCGCCGCTCAGGCGGCCGTAGCCGTCGAAGCGGGGCGCGGCGCCGATCAGCGCGAGCGCCTGGGCGATCGGGCCGCCCTCGCTCTTGAGGTTGTCGGTGCCCCACAGGACCAGCGCGACGCTCTCCGGGCAGGGCTTTCCGTCGGCGGCGAAGCGCTCGAGGATCCGGGCGACCTGCCGGGCGCCGTCCGTCACCGCGAAGGCGGAGGGCAGGCGGTAGGGGTCGAAGCCGTGGAGGTTGCGGCCGGTCGGCAGCACGGCCGGGTTGCGCAGGATGTCGCCACCCGCCACCGGCGGCACGAAGCGGCCGTCGAGCGCCCGCAGCAGCGCCGGCACCTCGTGGTCCCGGGACAGCAGCCGGTCGGTCTCGGCGAGGTTCTTGAGTATCTCGCGGTTGGTCTCGTCGGCGGAGAAGCCGGAGGCCTTCAGCACCGCCTCGATGCCCCGGCCGGCGACGAGCGCTTCGATGCCGGCCCGCTCCGGCTTCACGCCGTGCGCAGACTCGGCGAGCGCCAGGAGCAGATCGACCCGCTCCTCTTCCGGCGTCCCCTGCCCGACCACGTGCAACCCGTGCGGGATCAGGGTCTGCTCCAGTTCCTGCAGCGCGGTCCAGAGGCCGGAGACCCGCGCCTCCAGATCGCCGCTCCAGCCCGGATCGGCCGCCGCGAGGTCGACCGCCGCGCCCTGGTCCTGGATCAGGCGGGCCAGGGTCTCGCGCTCGCCCGCCGCCTCGGGGCCGAGGCCGCGCCAGCGCTCGATCGAGCTCTTCAGGTCGATCAGCCCACGGTAGAGCCCGGCAGCCGCGAGGCTCGGGGTGAGGTAGCTCACCAGCGTCGCGGCCGACCGGCGCTTGGCGAGCGTCCCTTCCGAGGGGTTGTTGGCCGCGTAGAGGTAGACGTTGGGCAGCGCCCCGATCAGCCGCTCCGGCCAGCAGGATTCGGACAGGCCGGTCTGCTTGCCGGGCATGAATTCGAGGGCGCCGTGGGTGCCGAAATGCAGCACGGCGTCGGCGGAAAGATCCTCGCGCAGGTAGCGGTAGAAGGCCGAGAACGCGTGGGTCGGCGCGAAGCCGCGCTCGAACAGCAGCCGCATCGGATCGCCCTCGTAGCCGAAGGCGGGCTGGACCCCGACGAAGACGTTGCCGAACTGCGCGCCGAGGACAAAGATCTCGGCGCCGTTAGTCTGGTGGCGGCCGGGCGCCGGGCCCCACTGGGCCTCGATCTCGGCGAGGTAGGGCTCGCGGCGCAGGTGATCCTCGGCCGGGATGCGGGCGTGGACGTTGGCCTGGGTGCCGTAGCGTTTGGTATTGCCCTCCAAGATCGCCGCGCGCAGGGCATCGACGTCTTCCGGGATCTCGACCGTGTAGCCGTCCGCCGCCAAGCCCTTCAGGGTGTTGAGCAGCGAGGCGTAGACCGACAGGAACGCGGCCGTGCCGGTGGCGCCGGCATTGGGCGGGAAGTTGAACAGCACCACGGCGAGCTTCCGCTCGGCCCTCGCGGTCCGGCGGAGGGAGACCAGCCGCGCGACCCGCTCGGCGAGGCGGGCCGCCCGCTCGGGATGGACCCGCATGTCCCGGGCGTTGTCGCTGCCGGAAGCGGAGGACCGTCCGCCGAACACCATCGGGGCGGTGGCGCCGTCGAGTTCGGGGATCGCGACCATCATGGTCGCCTCGACCGGCGACAGGCCGCGGTCGCCCGCCTCCCACTGCTCCAGGGTCTGGAATTCCAGCGCCTGGGCGGCGAGGTAGGGCACGTCGAGCCTGGCCAGCATCGACTCGGCGGCGGCGGCGTCGTTGTAGGCGGGTCCGCCGACCAGCGAGAAGCCGGTGAGCGAGACCAGCGCATCGATGCAGGCGCGACCGTCCCTCATGAAGAAGGAATCCACCGCTGGGCGGTTGTCGAGGCCGCTGGCGAAGGCCGGCACGACGTCGAGGCCCTGCGCCTCAAGGGCGGCGATCACCCCGTCGTAATGGGCGGTGTTGCCGGCGAGCACGTAGCTGCGCATCACCAAGAGGCCGACGCGGCCCTTCGCGCCCGCGAGGCGGGGCAGCCGTGACGGGTCGGCGCCGATCCGGCCGGGCAGCCGCGGGTGGTAGAGGCCGGTCTCGGGGTAGTCGAGGGGTGCGGGCGCCGCCGGGCCGTCACGCCAGGCGGCCCGCTCGCCGGCCGCGTAGCGGTGCACGAGGAAGCGCACCAGCGCGGCGACGTTCTCGTCCGAGCCCGCGAGCCAGTATTGCAGGGTGAGGAAATAGGCGCGCACGTCCTGGGCCGAGCCCGGGATGAAGCGCAGGATCTTCGGCAGCTTGCGCACCAGGGCCATCTGCCGTCCGGCATTGCCCTGCTGGCCCGGCTTGCCGCGCAGCTTCTTGAGGAAGTCGAGGGCGCCGCGCTTGGTGCCGCTCATGTCGAAGCGGCCGAGCTTCGTGGTCTTCACCACCTCGCCGGCCGAGAGGCAGCCGACCATCGCGTCGCAGGCGTCGCGCCGCGCCGCCAGCGCCGGCAGGATCGCCCGCACGTGCTCGTCCATGAACAGCATGGCCGAGAGCACGATGTCGGCCTGCGCGATGTCGGCCCGGCAGGCCTCCAGGGTCGCGGGGTCGTTGTCCCATTCGGCCGCCGCGTGGAAGCCCAGAACCAGCCCGGGCATCTCGGTCCGGAGGCGCAGGCGCGCCCGTTCCACCGCGCTCGCCAAGTGATTGTCGAGCGTGACGATGACGACGCGGATCGGCGGCCTATCGGCCGAAATGCGCTTTGGCATCGTAGAGGGTCTCGACGGTGATGAGCGGCAGGTGCCGCTCCCGGGCGAAGGTCTCGGTGTTGGTGCGCGCCTTGCCCCGCACGAAGAACGGGATCTTCTTGAGTTCCTTCTCGGCCTCGGGCGACCACGCTGCGGCCCGGTCCAGCAGAATCGGAACGGGCGCCGGCGTCGGAGGGGTGTCGGCCGGCGCCCGTTCCGCGGCCTCGAACGCCCCGTCCGCCGGAGTCCCGTAGGACTTGCCGCCGAGATGCGAGGGGCCGACGCCGTCGTGGAATTCGGGATCCTCCCGGAACATGCCGAGGAGGTGCTCTTCGAGGCCCATCATCAGCGGATGGACCAGGGTGTCGAACAGGACGTTGGCGCCCTCGAACCCCATCTGCGGGGCGTAGCGGGCCGGGAAGTCCTGGACGTGCACCGGCGCGGAGATCACCGCGCAGGGGATGCCGAGCCGCTTCGCGACGTGGCGCTCCATCTGGGTACCGAGCACCAGTTCCGGCGCGGCCGCGCGGATCGCCGCCTCGACGTCGAGGTAATCGTCGGTGATCAGCGCCTCGATGCCGTGCTCGGCCGCCTCGGCGCGGACCTCGCGGGCGAGTTCGCGGCCGTAGGTGCCCAGTCCCACGACGGTGAAGCCGAGTTCCTTGGCGGCGACCCGGGCGATGCCGATGGCGTGGGTCGCGTCGCCGAACACGAAGACGCGCTTGGCCGTGAGATACGTCGAATCGACCGAGCGGGAGTACCAGGGCAGCCGCGAGCCGGGGCCGTCGAGCACCGGTGCCGGGTCGATCCCGGCGAGGCTCGCAACCTCCTCGACGAACCGGCGGGTGCCGCCGACGCCGATCGGGACGGTCTGCGTGAACGGCTGCCCGAAACTCTTCTTCAGGTAGTCCGCGGCCGACCGGGCGGTCTCGGGGTAGAGCACGACGTTGAAATCGGCCTCCCGGAGCCGGCCGAGATCGGCGGGCGTGGCCCCCAGCGGTGCCACGACATTCACGGCGATGCCGAGCGAATCGAGCAGCCGGCGGATCTCGATCAGGTCGTCCCGGTGGCGGAAGCCCAGCGCCGTCGGTCCCAGGATGTTGCAGAGCGGACGCTGCCCGGGCTCCCGCGCCGGATGCGGGGCGGGCGGACCGGCGAGCGCCCGGACGAGGCGGTAGAAAGTCTCCGACGCGCCCCAGTTCTCCTTCTTCTGGTAGGCGGGCAATTCCAGCGGGATCACCGGGATCGGCAGGTCGAGGGCCTTGGCGAGGCCGCCCGGATCGTCCTGAATCAGCTCGGCGGTGCAGGAGGCGCCGACGATCATCGCCTGGGGCTGAAACCGCGCGTGGGCGGCCGAAGCCGCCTGCTTGAACAGCTCGGCGGTGTCGCGGCCGAGATCCTGGGCGCGGAAGGTCGTGTAGGTGACGGGCGGGCGGGCGTCCCGCCGCTCGATCATCGTGAACAGCAGGTCGGCGTAGGTGTCGCCCTGCGGCGCGTGCAGCACGTAGTGCAGCCCGGACATCGCCGTGGCGACGCGCATCGCGCCGATGTGAGGAGGTCCCTCGTAGGTCCAGAGCGTGAGCTGCATGGCTCTACACCTCCAGCAGGGCGCGGCGGCGGAGCG
Organism: Methylobacterium sp. D54C; assembly: GCF_053345595.1. Classification (NCBI taxonomy): domain Bacteria; kingdom Pseudomonadati; phylum Pseudomonadota; class Alphaproteobacteria; order Hyphomicrobiales; family Methylobacteriaceae; genus Methylobacterium; species Methylobacterium sp. D54C. Next base: position 58,029 of record NZ_JBKFAK010000024.1, on the reverse strand, counting down.
GGCGCACGAACAGCTCCGCGAGGTCGCCGGCCTGCTCGTAGCCCTGCACGGGCGTGAACAGCAGCTCGATCGACCACTTGGTCGACAGCCCCTCCGCCTCCAGCGGATTGGCGAGGCCGAGGCCGCAGACCGTGAGATCCGGCCGTTCCGCCCGGCAGCGGTCCATCTGGTCGTCGAGGCTCTGGCCCTCCGTCACCCGCGTGCCCGCGGGCAGCAGCTCGATCTCGGCGGCGAGATGCCCCCGGTGCAGGTACGGCGTCCCGACCTCCACGAGGTCCGCGCCGAGCTCCCGGGCGAGGAAGCGGGCGAGCGGAACCTCCAGCTGCGAATCGGGGAAGAAGAACACGCGCTTGCCGCCGAGCCTCTCGCGGTGGGGGGCGAGCGCGGTCTCGGCGCGGGCGCGGCCCGCTTCCGTGGCCTGTTCGAAGGCGGCCTCGGAGACGCCGAACGCCTCGGCGGCTGCCCGAAGCCAGCCGGTGGTGCCTTCGGCGCCCAGAGGGAACGGCGCGGGCAGCCGGCGGGCGCCACGCTCGTCGAGGGCCCGGGCCGTGTCGGTCAGGAAGGGCTGGGCCAGCAGATAGCGGGTGTTGCGCCCAACAGCCGGCATCGCGTTCGCCCGGCGGGCGGGCAGGAACCGGACATCCGCGATCCCCATCGCGGCGAAGAGCCGGAGAAACTGATCCTCCACCACGTCGGCCAGCGCCCCGACCACGAGGAGCGAAGGGACCGCCGTCTCGGCCTCGCGGGGCAGGTCGGGCACGAGGGCGGCGAGGCAGGCATCCTCCCCTTGCGTGAAGGTCGTCTCGATGCCGGAACCCGAGTAGTTCAGCACCCGTACGGGGGCGAGCCGTCCCGACAGGCGCTGGGCCGCCCGGGACAGGTCGAGCTTGATCACTTCCGACGGGCATGAGCCCACGAGGAACAGGAGCTTGATGTCCGGCCGGCGCTCGATCAGCCGGGTCACCACCCGGTCGAGCTCCTCGTTGGCGTCGGCGAGGCCGGCGAGGTCGCGCTCGTCGATGATCGCCGTGGCGAAGCGCGGCTCGGCGAAGATCATCACGCCGGCGGCGGACTGGATCAGGTGCGCGCAGGTGCGCGAGCCGACCACCAGGAAGAAGGCATCCTGGATCTTCCGGTGCAGCCAGACGATGCCGGTCAGCCCGCAGAACACGGCCCGCTGACCCTGCTCCTGGCGGAGCTCGATGCCGCCGCAGGGTGGCTGATGGACCAGGGGAGCGTTCACGGCAGCGCCTCCGCGAGACGCGGCGCACGACTTCCGGCACTCTCCATGCGCGCGGCCCGGAGCTTCAGGAGGAACTGGGCCGCGTTGATCACGTAGGTCGCGTAGGCCGCCAGCGCGAGGAGCAGCAGCGCCTGACTCCTGAGCGCGCCCGTGGCGAGGGCCGCGAGGTAGGCGGTGTGGAGAGCCAGCACCAGCATGCTGACCGCGTCCTCCCAGAAGAAGGCAGGCGCGAAGAGCCACCGCCCGAATACGACCTTCTCCCAGATCGAGCCGGTGACCATGATCGCGTAGAGGGCCAGGGTCTTCACGACGACCGAGATCTCGGCCGCGCGCAGGCCGTCGTCGGTGGCCAGGGCGCGCACCACCAGGACGAGGCTCACCAGGAAGATCGCGAACTGGAGGGGCGCCAGCACTCCCTGGACCACGGTCCAGAGCGACGAATCGCGCCGGCGCCGTTCGGCGGGCGTGTAGAGCGGTCGTGCCGGCCGGTCCTCGGGACCCATGCATCCGCTCCCTAGTCGTCGGCGGCGCCTCAGGCTCCGTCGTTGACAGAGGCTAGGGCGGGGGTCCGGGAAGTGTCAAGTGCGCTTGACGCTTTCACGACATGACAGTGGCAGGGATATTTTTTCTTCGAATAAGATCATTGCCAAGATCGTCAGGAAGCGTATCGTCGGCCGTGGCGGCAGAGATTGCTGCCGTTCGGCTTGTCAGACTCAGGAACTGACGGACACGAAGAATAGACGGGCGAGCAACGCCACACCGAGCGCGCGAGCGGATCCGCCGGCCCTTCCGGGACGGGGCCGTCTCAGGGAGGATGCCGATGGGAAACTGGAGGCATTTCGGTGGCCGTCTGGATCACGGTCCGTCCGCGGCCGGCTGCAGCCCCGTGAGCGACGGGCTCCCCGTGTTCCGCGACGCGGCCCTCGGCTGGCCCGACCTGCACAGGCCCGTGCCCGACGCGCTCGCCAAGGTCGTCGAGGCGGAGATCCTGCCCCGCCTGATGCTCGCCCACCGGCCCGCCGGCCGCGCCGTCCCGGCGGACCGGGCGCCGAGCGCGCGGGAGATCGCCGACTTCAGCGCCCTGCTCCTGGCCTCCGGCCCGGTCGACCTCGACGCCCGCGTGGACGCCCTGCGCGACGGCGGCTTGCCGCTCCCGCGCCTGCTCCTCGACCTGCTCGCCCCGGCCGCCCGGCACCTCGGCGCCCTCTGGGAGGAGGATGCCTGCGACTTCCTGGCGGTGACCGAGGCCCTCGGGCGGCTCCACACCGTGAGCCGCCGCCTCTGCGCCGAGCTGGAGAGCGAATCGGTCCCGGCCAACGGGCGCAGCGTCCTGCTGCTGCCCTGCCCGGGCGAGACCCACGTCTTCGGCCTGTCGCTGGTCGCGAGCTTCTTCCGGGAGGCCGGCTGGGACGTGACCACCGCGGTGCCCGGGCCGGGGGTCGACCCCCTGGACCTGCTCCGGTCCGACTGGTTCGACGTGGTCGGCCTGTCGCTCTCCTGCGACGTCCTGCTGCCGGTCCTGACGGCGACGGTGGCGGAGGTGCGCCGCGATTCGCGCAACCGGCACGTCCGGGTGCTGGTCGGCGGCCCCTTCTTCGCGCGCCACGGCGGCGAGGCGGGGATCGTCGGGGCGGATGCCTGCGCGTCGGACGCGTGCCTCGCGCCCGCCGCGGCCGAAGCTTTGCTGGACAGACAGGCCTTGGCCTGCTGAAAGGGCCTCCAACCGACTATCACATTGCGGTGACCGTGACCCCTCAGCCCCGCCCCTCCCCGCAGTCGCCGCCCGCGGCCCTGCAGCAGGTGGCCGGCCTCCTCCAGGGCGAGGCGGTCGGGCGCATCGTCGCGGCGTCCGCGGACCTCTCCCTGGTGATCGACGCGGACGGGGTGATTCGGGACGCCACGGTCGGCGCCGACCTCGCGGCCGAGACCGTGGCGGGCTGGCTGGGCCGGCGCTGGATCGACACCGTCACGGTGGAGAGCCGCCCGAAGGTCGACGCACTGCTGCGGGACGCCGGGGCCGACGGCATCACCCGCTGGCGCCAGGTGAACCACCCCTCGCCCGACGGCGCCGACCTGCCGATCCGCTACGCGTCGATCCGGCCCTCGGAGGGCGGCCCGATCCTCGTGCTCGGGCGCGACATGCGGGCGGTGGCCGCCCTGCAGCGCCGGCTGGTGGAGACCCAGCAGGCCCTGGAGCGGGACTACGACCGGCTCCGCGCCGCCGAGACCCGCTACCGGCTCCTGTTCCAGATCTCCGGCGAGCCGGTGCTGGTGGTCGATGCCGGCACGCGCCGGGTGGCCGAGGCCAACCCGGCCGCGGCGCGCCTCCTCGGGCGCCCGGCCAAGCGCATCGCCGGGCAGGACGCCGTCGAGCTGTTCGACCCCGCCAGCACCCGGGCCCTGGAGGCGCAGTTCGCCGCCCTGCGGGCGACCGGGCAGGCGGGCGAGATCCGGGCGGCGCTGCAGCACGGGCGCGGGGAGGTCACGGTCTCGGCCTCGCTGTTCCGGGGCGAGGGCGGCGCGAGCGCGCTGCTGCAGCTGGTCGCCGACCCGGCGACGGCGGCGCCCGGGCCCGACCAGGAGGCGCCCACCGCCGCGGTGATCGAGGCGATGCCGGAGGGCTTCGTGGTCACCGATTCGGCGCGGCGGATCCTCATGGCCAACGCCGCCTTCCTGGAGCTGGCGCAGCTCGCCACGGTGGGCCAGGCCCGCGGGCGCACCCTCGACCACTGGCTCGGCCGCGACGAGACCGAGGCGCAGGCGCTGTTCGCGACCCTCGTCGACCACGGCGCCGTGCGCCGCTTCGCCACCGTCGTCCGCGGCGCCTACGGCGGCATGGAGGACGTGGAGGTCGCCGCCGTGTCGGTGGCCGGCGCCCGCCCCTGCCTGGGCTTCGCCATCCGGTCGGGCCCGCGGCGGATCGCCGAAGGGCGCCCCGGGGTCGGGCGGGAGGTGCCCCGCTCGGTGGAGCAGATGACCGAGCTGGTCGGCCGGGTCTCGATGAAGACCCTGGTGCGCGAGACGACCGACCTGATCGAGAAGCTCTGCATCGAGGCGGCCCTGCGGATCACCCGGGACAACCGGGCCTCGGCGGCCGAGATGCTCGGCCTGAGCCGGCAGGGCCTCTACGCCAAGATGCGGCGCTACGGCGTCGGCGACCTGGACGGCCCGGTCGAGGACATCTGAGGATCCGGACGCGGCGGGACCCGTCCCATCCAATCCCATCCCATCCCATCCTTTCCCATCCCCCGAAGGTGCGCGCGGCGGGGCCCGCCGGACCCCCTCGGATCCCGGCACCGAAGGCCTCGAAGATCCCGGAATCGTCCTCGCGGACGGGGGTCGCCGGGAGCGCCCGGGGCGCCGCCGGAGCGCCGGAAAGCGCCCGCGCGGGCGGTCCCGCCGGCACGGTTTTTCGGTGTTCCGGATAATGTATTTCTGGTCCGCCGCTGCATTTATTCGACAAACGTCGCGCACATGCTGGCGCGCGGTGTAAATCTGGCTTGACACCCCGCCGGGCGCCGGTAGCCTCCCGTCATGACCGCTACGCCCGCCCCGAGCGCAGTCATCGAGCTGCTGAAGCCGCTCACGTGGTTCGCGCCGATGTGGGCCTTCGCCTGCGGGGTGATCTCCTCGGGCCAGCCGGCCAGCGGCCAGTGGCCGGTGATCGCCGCCGGCATCCTGCTGGCCGGCCCGCTGGTCTGCGCCACCAGCCAGGCCGCCAACGACTGGTTCGACCGCCACGTCGACGCGATCAACGAGCCGAACCGGCCGATCCCCTCCGGGCGGATCCCGGGCCGCTGGGGGCTCTACCTCGCGCTCGCCTGGACGGCGCTGTCGCTGGCGGTGGCCGCCGCGCTCGGGCCCTGGATCCTCGGGGCCGCGCTGTTCGGGCTGGTCCTGGCCTGGATCTACTCGGCGCCGCCGGTGCGGCTGAAGCGGAACGGCTGGTGGGGCAACGCCGCGGTGGCGCTCTGCTACGAGGGGCTGCCCTGGTTCACCGGCGCCGCCGTCATGGCCGCCGCCCTGCCCGACCGGCGGGTGCTCCTGGTGGCGCTGCTCTACGCGGCCGGGGCCCACGGCATCATGACCCTCAACGACTTCAAGTCCGTGGAGGGCGACCGCCGGATGGGGCTGCTGTCGCTGCCGGTGCAGATGGGCTCCGAGCGCGCCGCGCGCTTCGCCTGCCTGGTCATGGCCCTGCCGCAGGTGGCGGTGATCGCGCTCCTCGTCGGCTGGGAGCGCTACTGGCACGCCGGCCTCGTCGCCGCGCTGCTCGCCGGGCAGTTCGCCCTGATGGCCCGGTTCCTGGAGAATCCCCGGGAGCGGGCGATCTGGTACAACGGCACCGGCACCACCCTCTACGTCCTCGGCATGCTGGTCTCGGCCTTCGCGCTGCGCCCGCTGGTGGGAGGGGCGTGATGGCACCGGACCCCGGCACGGGCCTCGGCTGGCCCCAGATCGTCCGCCTCGGCCTCGTCCAGACCGCGCTGGGCAGCGTCGTCGTGCTGATGACCGCCACCCTCAACCGGGTCATGGTGGTGGAATTGGCGCTGCCCGCCCTCGTGCCGGGCCTGCTGGTCGCCCTGCACTACGCCGTGCAGGTCCTGCGCCCGCGCTGGGGCTACGGCTCCGACCGCAGCGGCCGGCGCACCCCCTGGATCGTCGGCGGCATGGCGGCCCTCTGCCTCGGCGGGTTCGGCGCCGCCTGCGGCACCGCGCTGGCGGCCGAGAGCCTCGCCCTGGGGCTGGCGCTCGCCGCCCTCTCGTTCCTGTGCGTCGGCATGGGCGTCGGCGCGGCCGGGACCTCCCTCCTCGTCCTGCTCTCGGGCGGCGTCGCGCCGGCCCGGCGGGGCGCGGCCGCCACCGTCGTCTGGGTGATGATGATCGTCGGCTTCGCCGTCACGGCGCCGCTCGCCGGGCACTTCCTCGACCCGTTCTCCGGCCCGCGCCTCGCGGCGGTGTCGGGCACGGTCTCGCTCGTCGCCTTCTGCGTGGCGGCGCTCGCGGTCGCCGGCGTCGAGCGCCGCCTGCCGGTCCGGGCGCCCGAGCCCGCGGAGGCGCGCCGCCCGTTCTTCACCGTGCTGGCCCACGTGCTGGCCGACCCCGTGAGCCGGACCTTCACGATCTTCGTCTTCGTGTCGATGCTGGCCTACAGCGCCCAGGAGCTGATCCTGGAGCCCTATGCCGGCCTCGTCTTCGCGATGAGCCCCGGCGCCACCACCAAGCTCGCCGGCCTCCAGCACGGCGGCGTGCTCGCCGGCATGCTGCTGGTGGCGGCGGTGACGCTCCTCGCCCGCGGCACCGTCCTCGCCTCCCTGCGGCTCTGGATCGGGATCGGCTGCGCCGGCTCGGCCGCCGCCCTCTTCGCCCTGGCGAGCGGCGCGGCGGCGGGATCGGACTTCCCCCTGCGCGCGACGGTCTTCGCCCTCGGGGTGGCCAACGGCGCCTACGCGGTCGCCGCCATCGGCTCGATGATGGCGCTCGCCGGCCGCGGCGACGCGCGGGAGCGCGGAACCCGCATGGGCGTCTGGGGCGCCGCGCAGGGCGTCGCCTTCGGGGCCGGCGGCTTCCTCGGGGCCGTGGCGGTCGACGCCGTCCGGCTGGTCACCGCCGAACCCGTCCAGGCCTACGCGGCGGTCTTCGCCGCGGAAGGGCTGCTGTTCCTCGTCGCGGTCGTCCTGGCGGCGCGGCTCGAACCCGCTCCGGCACCGGACACGGTGCCGCTCGATCCTGCCTTCAGCGCGAGGTGAGGCCATGGCCCGGTTGGACGATGGCGGCCCCGGCCGCGACAGCTACGACGTCGTCGTGGTCGGCGGCGGGCCGGCCGGCGCCACGGCGGCGACCGACCTCGCCCGGGCCGGCCACGCGGTGCTGCTCCTCGACAAGCCCGGCCGGATCAAGCCCTGCGGCGGCGCGATCCCGCCCCGGCTGATCCGGGACTTCGCGATCCCGGACGCGCTCCTGGTGGCGAAGATCCGGTCCGCCCGGATGGTGGCGCCGAGCGGCAAGGCCGTCGACATGCCGGTGGGCGAGGGCTTCGTCGGCATGGTCGACCGCGAGCACTTCGACCCGTGGCTGCGCGAGCGGGCCGCGGCGGCCGGCGCCGACCTGCGCGCGGCGGCCTACGACCGGATCACCCGGCCCGACGACGGGCCGCCGCTGGTCCACTTCACCACCGGCGCGGGGGCCGGCCTCGCCCGCCACGCCGTCCGGGCCCGCCTCGTCCTCGGCGCCGACGGCGCCTGCTCGCCGGTCGGCCGCGCGGAGGTGCCGGGCCACGCCAGGATGCGGCAGGTCTTCGCCTATCACGAGATCCTGCGGGTCCCGGAGGCCGGCGCCCCCGGGGCCGGGTCGGTCGACGCCACCCGCTGCGACGTCTACTACCAGGGCCGCCACTCGCCGGACTTCTACAGCTGGATCTTCCCCCACGGGGACACGCTGAGCATCGGCACCGGCAGCGCGCGGAAGGGGTTCTCGCTGCGCTCCTCGATCCGGGCCCTGCGCGCCGCCACCGGCCTCGACCACGCCGAGACCGTCCGCCGCGAGGGGGCGCCGCTGCCGCTGAAGCCCCTGAAGCGCTGGGACAACGGCCGGGACGTGCTGCTCGCGGGCGACGCCGCGGGCGTCGTCGCGCCGGCCTCCGGCGAGGGGATCTACTACGCGATGCTCGGCGGCCGGCTGTCGGCCGAGGCCGCCGCCGCCTTCCTGCGGACCGGGGACGCGCGCGCCCTCGCGGGCGCGCGGAAGCAGTTCATGAAGCTGCACGGGCGCGTGTTCTGGATCCTCGGGATGATGCAGTGGGTCTGGTACCGCAGCGACGGCCTGCGCGAGCGCTTCGTCTCGATCTGCCGGGACAAGGACGTCCAGCAGCTCACCTGGGACAGCTACATGAACAAGGAGCTGGTCCGCGCGAAGCCGGCCGCCCACGCGCGGATCTTCTTCAAGGACCTCGCGCACCTGTTCCGCTGGGTCTCGCCGTGAGCCTCGCCGCCGCCGATCTGGGACCGCCCGTGGTGGCGGCGGTCGCCGCCGTGCTGGTGGCCGTGGCCGGCGGCCTCGCGACCACGACGGACACGTGGTACCGGCGCCTGCGGGTCCCGGCCTGGAAGCCGCCGGACTGGGCCTTCGGCCCGGTCTGGGCGGTGATCTTCGCGCTCACCACCACGGCCGGCGTGCTGGCCTGGAACGGCGACGCCGACCCCGTCGCCCGGGGCGTCCTGCTGGCCGCCTACGCGGTGAACGGGGTGCTCAACATCGCCTGGAGCGTGCTGTTCTTCCGGTTCCGCCGGCCCGACTGGGCGCTGGCCGAGGTCGCGGTCCTGTGGCTGTCCATCGCCGTGCTGGTGCTGGTGACCGGCCGGGTCTCGGGCGCGGCGGGGCTCATGAACCTGCCCTACCTCGCCTGGGTCAGCGTCGCCGCCTGCCTGAACCTGCGGATCGTCCGCCTCAACGGGCCGTTCGCGGAGCCCGCCTGATGGGGGCGCTCCTCGACCCGGTCCTCGGCCCCGCCTTCGCGTCGGGCCGGATCGTCGACGGGATCCTGCTGCTCGTCGCCCTGGAGGCGCTCGCCCTCGCGTGGCTCGCCCGCCGGGGCGGCCCGCCGCTGCCGTCCCTGCTGGCCAACCTCGCCTCCGGCGCCGCGCTGATGCTGGCCCTGCGGGCGGCGCTCGTGGGGGCCGGCTGGGTCGCGGTCGCCGGGTGGATGCTCGCCGGGCTCGTCGCCCATCTCGCCGACCTCGGCCTGCGGGTCCGGGCGGCCACGGCACAACGCCGCAGCGCGGCGCCGGCCGGAACAACGCCCGCGACGGCCGCGTTCACGCGCGTCACAAGTTTCAAACAGCTCTAAAATCGGGATGGGAGACGCGGCATGCAGCGCACGAGAGCCCTCTCCTCCGGCCGCGCGGCCCCGACGCGGCTGGCCCCGATGCGGGCCGCCCCCTTCCTCGCGGGCCTGCTCCTGGCCGCGCCGGCGCTGGCGCAGGACGGCTCGGCCGACCAGATCGAGCGCGGCAAGTACCTCGTGACGATGGGCGACTGCGCGGCCTGCCACACGGCGCCGGGCGGCAAGTACCTCGCCGGCAACTACGCGCTGAACATGCCCTTCGGCGTGATCATGACCCCCAACCTCACTCCCGACAAGGAGACGGGCCTCGGCAACTGGAGCTACGCCGACTTCGACCAGGCGTTCCGGCACGGCTACAGCAAGAACGTCGGCTACCTGTACCCGGCCTTCCCGTTCGCGTGGTTCACCAAGGTCACCGACGAGGACACCAAGGCGATCTGGGCCTACCTCCAGTCGGTCCCGGCCGTGAACGAGAAGCGGAAGGAGAGCCAGATCCCGTTCCCGTTCAGCGTCCGCACGGCGCTGGTGACGTGGCGGACGGCCTTCTTCACCGAGGAGCGCTTCAAGCCCGACCCGAAGGCCAGCGCCGAGGTGAACCGCGGCGGCTACCTCGTGGAGGGGCTCGGCCACTGCGCCATGTGCCACAACGAGAACAAGCTCGTCGGCAACTCGAGCTTCGCGGGCCGGTTCGGCGGCGGCGTGATCGACGGCTGGTACGCCCCCAACATCACCCCGGACGGCCACCAGGGCATCGGCGCCTGGACCGACGAGCAGGTGGTGACCTACCTCAAGACCGGCACCGCCCCGGGCGACCGGCCGGGCGTCGCCGCCGGGCCGATGCGCCAGACCATCATGGAATCCCTCTCCAAGGTGAAGGAGGAGGACCTGAAGGCCATGGTGGCGTACCTGCGCACCGTGCCGGCCAAGCAGACCTACAAGCCGAAGGACCTCGCGGCCTTCGACACGCCCGACGCGCCCGGCGCCTCCACCTACCTGACCTACTGCTCCTCCTGCCACCAGCCCGACGGCAAGGGCATCGAGGGCGCGGTCCCGGCGCTCGCCGGCAACACCTCGGTCCAGTCCGAGGGCCCCGAGACGGTGCTGCGGGTGATCTACGGCGGGCTCGGCGCCCAGAGTGGGCTCGCCCCGATGGTGGCGATCGGTCAGCAGATGACCGACGTCGAGGTGAAGAACGTCACCGACTACATCCGCAATTCCTGGGGCAACAAGGCGCCGGTCGTGACCGGCGAGAAGGCCTCGGAGGCGCGCGCCGCCACCAAGACCATGCTGGCCGGCACGGCGCCCTGCGCGGAGATCGAGCAGGACAAGCTCAAGGCCGCCTTCGACAAGATCGGGCTGCAGGCGAGCCTGAAGGGCCTGAAGCAGCAGGACTTCGTCCCGACCCTCGCCCGGCTGGTGCAGCAGGTGAAGGCGGAGCCGACCGGGGTCACCGACGACGACATCGTCAACGGCCTGACCACGGCCTTCTGCAAGGTCGGCCGCGACGACCCGCAATACGGCAACCCGAGCTGGCCCGCGGTGATCGGCACCTTCGCGAACGTCGCCTACAGCCAGGTGAAGCACCCGGAGAAGCAGGCCGCCAACGTCCCCTCCGCCACCACGCCGCCGGCGAAGAACTGAGGCGCCGCCCCCGCGGCCCCGGCCTGCCGGGGTCTTCGGGGCCGGTTCGGGGTCAGATCGGGCGGAACGGATAAAACCGTGTTTCGTTGGAGCCGGGACGTGCCGACCTCACGCCCGGAGTCCCCGTGTCCAGCCTCGTCCGAATCCTGCTCGCGATCTTCTTCCCGCCGATCGCCGTGCTCGTCACCACGGGCTTCGGCCTTCAGTTCCTGCTGAACATCCTGCTGTGGATCCTGGGCTGGCTGCCCGGCACGGTCCACGCCCTGTGGCTGATGAACCGCGACCGGCCGCTGGTCTGAGCCGTCAGGGCTTCCGGCCCTCGGGCTCGCCCTTCCGGAGGGCGGGCTTCTCCGCCTTCGCGTCGGCCTTCGACTCACCCTTGCCCTCGACCTTCGCGGTCTTCACCGCGTGGGCCCTGGCGGCCTTCGGCGCGACCGTCTCGGCGGCGTGGGCGACCTTCGCCGGCTCCGGCGCCGCCGCGGGCACGACCGCGGCGTCGGCCGCCGGGGCCGCGGGCGCCGCCGGGGCCGGCTTGTCCTTGGCGAAGAGCTGGCCGAACAGCTTCTGGTAGCTGCTCGCGTCGCCGTCCGCGTCCGCCACCGCGATGCGGGCGGGCTTGTCGGGCAGGGCCGCCGTGGTCTCGACCTGCGCGCCGGGATCGGCGCGGTTCGCCATGAGCGTCGTGGGCGTCGTGGGCGTCGTGGGCGCCGCTGGCTCCCGCCCGTGCCCCTTGCCGCCGGCCTTCGCCGCGCGGGTCGCGGCCGCCGGCTCGGCGCCGGCCAGCATCGTGGGCTGGCCCTTCGGCGCGAGCTCGATCTCCTGCGGGCCGGCCGCCAGGGTCTCGGGCCGGCTCACGTCGCCGAGATTGTGCCGGCCGTACTCCTTGGCGTCGTAGGGCAGGACCGTCTCGGTGCCGCCGAGGCTCGCGAAGGCGCTGGCGTTCTGCGGGCGGAAGACCGGGTTCTGGCCGCCGTCCTGGTACACGACCCGCACCGCCGGCGTGCCCTTGGCGACGAGGTCGGCGACCGCGTGCGTGTCGCGCGCGCTCTTCTCGGCGACCAGCGGGTCGACCCGCGGCTTGCACGAGCCGGCGGCCGCGTCGGCCCCGCCGAACACGTACTTGGTCCCGCACTGGCCGATCTTCGGCTCCTCGTGCAGGGCCTCGAAATAGTCGGACCCCTCCTTGAGGTTCTGCCAGAAGGCGATGTTCGGGTCGTTGCGGAACTTGGCCATGTTCTCGGCCGTCATCCGGAACGGGTAGGACTGGAACTGGAAGCTGCGCTGGCCGCCAATGAACGCGTCGCGGGCGACGGCGTAGATCTCCGCGATGGTGGCGTCGGTCATGGCGAAGCAGCCCGCCGACGAGCAGGTGCCGTGCACCATCAGGTACTTGCCGGTGCGCCCGTTGGCCCGGTCGACGGCGTTCGGGAAGCCCGTGTCGAACGAGAGATAGTACGACGAGTTCGGGTTCATCAGGCCCGGGGTGATCGTGTAGAAGCCCTCGGGCGCCTGCCGGTCCCCTTCCCGGGTCTTCGGCCCGAGCTGGCCGGACCAGCGGCAGATCGGGTAGGTCTTCATGAGGGCGTAGCGGCCGTCGCTCCCCCGCTTCCAGATCTCCATCTCCGCCTCCTTCTTGAAGGTGCGGATCAGGATCGGGTCGGAGGGCTGCATCCCCTTGGACTGCATCAACGCGACGGTCTGGGGGGCGATCGGCGCGAGGCTGCGCGCGCTCGGGCCGTTGATCCCGGAACCGTCCTGGCAGGCGGCGAGCGACAGGGCCAGCAGGGACGCCGCCGCCAGCAGTCGCGCGGTCGCGAGACGCGCCGTCATGGGGAACCTCGATCGTCTTACGCGCGCCCGCGGGCCTTGCTGGCCGCGTCGGGTGCCACTCCCCAACCCAATAGGCTCGTTAAGCTTGCGCCTTCCTTACCGCAAGGACCCGGCTGCAACACTGGATTGTTCTCGGGTGTGGAGAGCCCGCGCATGCGCGCTATCCACAGCGCGCCGCGGCGGGGTCGCGGGACGGCGCCGTTCGAGCCGCAGGGCCGCGCGGCGATCCATGCTGTGCTCGTGCGCGGTCCCGCCCGCGGTCCGGCCTGCCGGCCCGGTGCGCGGACCGGTGGACTCCCTGGCGGCGCGGACGCGTGCGACCGCGCCGGGCGCCCAACTTTGCGCTGCTTGCCTCGGCGGGATGAAGGCGCCACGTTCGCGGAGGCTGCCATCCGGATTCGGCCGATCGACCCGGACGGCTCGAACACGCGAACGTCGCCCATGGCGGCCCTCTCGCTCGACACGCACGCCCTCGTCCGTCGCCTGCGGGCGACCGGCCTGTCCGAGGATCAGGCCGAGGCGATCACCGCGGCGATCCGCGAGAGTCGGGATTCCGATCTGACGAACCTCGTCACCAAGACCGATCTGGCCGAAGCGAAGTTCGACATCATGAAATGGGTGATCGGCTCGATCGGCTTCCAGACGATCGTCATCGTCGGCGCGATCGTTGCCCTGTCGCGCGCCGCGCATTGACGGCCGCCCCGGGAGCCGACCGGCCGCCGCCCCGCAACGTCGCCCCCGGGCGCCCGCTCAGGCGAACAGGTCCGGCCGCCGCGCCGCCTCGGCGCGGATGATCGCCACCAGCGCCGCGTCGTCGGCCGGCTCGGCGAGCCGCAGGCCGACCGGCTCCGAGGGCGTCTGCACGGTGAGCCAGCGCAGGGTGGGCCGCAGGTCGAGCGCCTCGACCACCGCCATGCGCGGGTGCCCGGTCTCGAGCTGCACGAAGGTCAGGTGGTTGCGGCTGGCGCGCTGCCCGAGCAGGTCGTCGATCGCCTCGACCACGTCGCGGGGCGTGTGCAGATGGGTCATCATCCAGAGGCGGTTGTCGGTGCCCGGCGTGTCGAGGGCCCGGCGCAGCCGGCGCACGCCCTCGGTGAGGAAGGCGTAGTCCGCCTCGCTCGTCGCCGGGTCGTGGTGGTTGAACACGCACTCGAGGCCGTGCCGCTCCCGGTAGAGGCGGTGGCGCCCCCGCCAGATGCCGGGGCCGCGCCGCTCGGCCTCCGGGATGCTCTCCAGCTGGCCCCGGTCGACGAGCGCGGCGAAGTCGTCGGCGAGGCAGTCCCGGGCCATGCCGGGCATGGAGAAGATCCAGTCGAGGGGCCCCGACCACTGGCGCAGGTCGAGCGTCTTGAGGACGTGCGCCATCTGGCAATTGCAGCCCAGGGAGACGTGGTTGTGCCGGCCCGGCTCCCGCGCGTCGCGCCGGCCGAGCAGCCGGCCGATCGCGCCGAACAGGCCCCCCGTCGCCCCGGGCTCGCTCACAGGGTCCGGCCGATCGCCAGGAACTTCTCGGCGCGCCGGTCGCGGATCTCGACGGGCGAGAGGCCGTCGAACTGCGCGAGGGCGTCGGCGATGGCGTCGCCCGCGGCCCGGATCGCCGCCTCGCGGTCGCGGTGCGCCCCGCCGGTGGCCTCCGGGATGATCGTGTCGATGACGCCGAGCCGCAGCAGGTCCTGGGCGGTGATCTTCATGGCGGTCGCGGCGTCCGACGCGCGGCCCTGGTCGCGCCACAGGATCGAGGCGGCGCCCTCCGGCGAGATCACCCCGTAGATCGCGTGCTCCAGCATCAGCACCCGGTTGGCGGTGGCGAGCGCGATCGCGCCGCCCGAGCCGCCCTCCCCGATCACCACGGCGACGTTGGGCACGCCGAGCGCGAGGCAGGCCTCGGTCGAGCGGGCGATGGCCTCGGCCTGGCCGCGCTCCTCCGCCTCGATGCCCGGATAGGCGCCGGCGGTGTCCACGAAGGCGAGGACCGGCAGACCGAACCGGTCGGCGGTCTCCATGAGCCGGACCGCCTTGCGGTAGCCCTCGGGCCGGGCCATCCCGAAATTGTGGCGCAGCCGCGCCTCGGTCGTGGCGCCCTTCTCCTGGCCGAGCACCAGGACCGGCCGGCCGCGGAACCGGCCGAACCCGCCCAGGATCGCCTCGTCCTCGCCGAAGCTGCGGTCGCCGGCCAGCGGGGTGAACTCGGTGATGAGCCCGTCGCGATAGTCCACGAAGTGCGGCCGCTGCGGGTGGCGGGCCACCTGGGTCTTCTGCCAGGGGGTCAGATTCGCGTAGATCTCGGCGAGCGCCTGGCCGGCCTTGGCCTCGAGCCGGCCGACCTCCTCGGCGATGGAGACCGCGCCGTCGCGCGCGCTCACGGCGCGCAGCTCCTCGAGCTTGGCCTCCAGCTCGGCCACCGGCTTCTCGAAGTCGAGGTAGGTGCGCGTCACCGCCATCGTATCACAGGTCTTCCCGGGGTCCGCCGCGCGAGAGGCGGCGGGCGCGAGGTGTTGGCGATGGCGGGGATGGTGTCAACCGGCGGCGTGGCGGAAGCGCCCCGGGTCCGGGCCGGTGAGGGCCGCGTCAGGCCGCGTCCAGCGCCTCCCGGGCGATCCGGCGGCAATGCTCCAGGTAGCCGCGCTGGTGCGCGCCCATCAGGTCGGTGACCACCGACCAGAGCCAGCCGGGGGCGTCGGGGCCCGGGCCCGGCGCCCGCACGGCGTCGATCCAGGCCCGGCGGTCGGCCGCGCCCATCTGGCGGCCGTGGGCCCGGCCCAGGATGGCGGCGAGGTGCCGGGAGACGCGGACCGCCTCGCCGCGGGAGAACTGCTCGGCGTCGATCTTGAGATCCTGCGGCAGCAGCTCGCGGACCGTGACGGGCGTGCCGCCGATGTGGCCGGCGACCATCCGGTCGCCGAGGTTGGGCGACAGCGCCCGCGCCCCCGCGACGACCCGCGCGGCGTGGTCGGGCGGCACCGCGATCCCGGCGGCGGCCGGCGCGAGGTGCGGCACCGCCTCCTTGACGTCGAGGAGGGCGAGGTTCGGGCGGTCGCCGCCCAGCACCTCCACCAGGGCGGCGTAGCGCAGGCGCCCGAGGGAGCTGCAGCCCTTGATCCAGTAGGCGGCGTCGAGCAGCCGGATCTCGGCGTCGTCGGCCGCGCTGCCGAGCGCCAGGACGAGGCGGCGGATCTCCGGATCGCGGATCAGCGCCGTCAGCGAGTCCTGCTCGTCGGCGTCGAGGTCGAAGAACCGGCTGCCCCGCGGGAGCCGGGCGGCCTTGCCCTTCAGGCGCTCGCGCGAGAGGTGGCGCCAGCGCCGGCCGAGCGCCCGCCGCTTCGTCGTGACGACGATCTCGGACGGGTCGACGCCCCGCTCGGCCCCCTCGGGATCGGCGATCCCTTCGGCGTAGCCGTCCGCCATGGCGTCCATCATCCGGGCGGTGACGATGCCCGGCAGGGTCGCGTTGAGCGCCGCGGTGACCAGGGAGAGCGCGAGCCGGACGAGGTCGAAGGCCGGGTTCGCCACCACGGTCTGGTCGAGGTCGCGGATCTGGATGTCGATCCCGCCGTCCGGGCCGGCGAGCGCGCCGAGATTGCCGAGATGCGCGTCGCCGCAGATCCAGACGGGCGGCCCCTCGGGCAGGGTGCCGGCCGGCATCCCGGCGAGCAGCTCGTAGAACCGCGCCGTGCTGCCGCGGACGTAGGCGTGCGGCGAGGACGCGATCTTGCACAGGCGGCGGTGGTTCAGCACGCTCGCGTCGCGGCCGGATCGTGCCGGTACCTGCATGTCCATGGGTTCGGTCCCGCGCGCCGCTCCGCCGGCCTCGACGGGCCGGCCGAATCCGATAACACGGCGAGGCCGGCCTTTTCATCCGCGCGCGCGGGCGCGCGTATTGACGCGGGGACGCCTGTCAGGCCGCCGGTCAGGCCGCTTGCGACTCGACCCGGTTCCGGCCCGCCGCCTTGGCCCGGTAGAGGGCGAGGTCGGCCCGGCGGAGCATGTCGGCGGGGCCGAGATCCTCGCCGCGGCGCACGGCGACGCCGATCGAGACCGTCACCGACACGGTCCGGGTCGCCCCCTGCACGGTGAACGGCACCGCCTCGACGCGCTCGCGGATGCGCTCGGCGATGCCCTGCGCCTCGACGAGGCCCGCCTCCGGCAGGATCACCACCACCTCCTCGCCGCCGTAGCGCGCCACGATGTCGATCGGCCGCGTGTGCTGGCGGACCCGCTCGGCGAAGCCGCGCAGCACCTCGTCGCCGGCCTCGTGGCCGAAGCTGTCGTTGATCCCCTTGAAGTGGTCGATGTCGAGGATCAGCGCGGCGAGGCTCGCCCGGCGGGCGGCCTCGTCGCCGAACAGGGTGCCGAGGTGGCTGTCGAGGTAGCGCCGGTTGTGCAGGCCGGTGAGCGCGTCGGTCACGGCCATCTGCAGGGAGGCCTGCATCGCCCCCCGGAGCGCGTCGGTGAAGCGCTTGCGCTTCACCTGGGTGCGGACCCGGGCCATCAGCTCGTTGCGGTCGACCGGCCGCATCAGGAAGTCGTGCACGCCGAAATCGAGCCCGCGGACCACCCGGGCGCGGTCGTACTCCTCGGCGAGCATGATCAGCGGCATCGCCCGGGTCCGGTCGAGGGACCGGAGCTGGCTGCACAGGCGCAGGCCGTCGAAGCCGGTGAGGTCGAGGCTCACGAGGGCGAGGTCGAAGGACTCCTCGGCGGCGAGGCGGAGGGCCTCCTGCGGGTCGGGCTCGACCGTGACCACGTGGTGCTGGCGCAGGGCCCCGGCGAGGCGCTCGGCCGAGCCGGGCCGGTCCTCGATCAGCAGGATCCGGGCGTCGAGGCCGGTCTCGGCGGTGGCGAGCGCCAGGGGATCGCCGATCCCGAACTCCCGGGAGGCGAGCGCGCGCTGGCGCAGCTCGTCCGTCACGGCCTTGAGCCGCACGAGGCTGCGCACCCGGGTGAACAGGGCGGTGTCGTCCACCGGCTTGGTCAGGAAGTCGTCGGCCCCGGCGTCGAGGCCGCGCAGGCGGTCCGCGGGTTGGTCGAGGGCCGTGACCATCACCACCGGGATGTGGGCCGTGAGCGGGTTGTTCTTGAGGTGCCGGCAGACCTCGAACCCGTCCATGCCGGGCATCATCACGTCGAGCAGGACGAGGTCGCAGAGGCCCTTCTCGCAGATCGCGATCGCGTCCCGGCCGTTCATGGCCGCGAGCGTGTCGAAATATTCCAGGCCGAGCTTCGTCTCCAGAAGCCTGACGTTCGGGAACAGATCGTCGACGATCAGGACACGGGCCGACATGGTTCCTCGTGCGGGCGCGGGTGAGCGGCCCGGACCGGGCGCCGTGTGCCGTGGGGGCGCGCCGCCGGTCGGCCGCCGGGGCCGGGGCGGACACGACGGGACGGACGGTTGAACCGGTCACCCGGCCCGGCGCGGCCGGGGGTCCGGTTCAACGGCACGCCTCGCCGGCGTCAACGCGGTTCAAGATAGGCCCGAACCGTTGCCAAAAACTTCGCGACCGAGATCGGCTTCGACAGGTAGGCCTCGCAGCCGCCCTCGCGGATCCGCTCCTCGTCGCCCTTCATGGCGAAGGCCGTGATGGCGATCACCGGGATGCTCTTGAGGTCGTCGTCCTCCTTGAGCCACTTCGTCACCTCGAGGCCGGAGACCTCGGGGAGCTGGATGTCCATGAGGATCAGGTCGGGGTGATGGGCGCGCGCCAGCTCGATCGCCTCGATGCCGTGGGCGGTCTTGAGCGTCGCGTAGCCGTTCGCCTCCAGGAGATCGTTGAACAGCTTCATGTTCAACTCGTTGTCCTCGACGATCAGCACCGTCTTCTTCATGATCCGTTGTCCCGGTGCGCGCCGATCATGATTAGCGGGCCGTGAAGCCCCTCCGTCACCTTTGTAGCGTTCACATGTTGATGAATGGCAAACCTCTTCAAGGGCATGAGTCGGCCGAACGGCTCGCCCTGGACGTTCTGTTGTGGATCGCTGGGGACGACGACCGTCTCCTGCCCTTCCTGGCGGCGAGCGGCCTGAGCCCCGACACGCTCCGCGCGAGCGCCCGGGAGCCGGCCTTCCTGGTCGGCGTCCTCGACCACGTGATGGGCGACGAGAACGTGCTGGTCGCCTGCGCGAACGGCCTCGGGATCAAGCCGGAGCGGATCGCCGCGGCCTGGCAGGCGCTCTCGCCGCGGCCGGACGACGCATGGGCGTGAGGCGGGGCCTCAGGGCGTGCAGCCCTTCCCCGCCTCCCTGTCGGCCCGCCCCGCCTTGGCGTCGATGTCGAGGGCGGTCATGTCGCCCAGGATGGCGAAGTCGCCGTAATCGAGCTTGAGCGCGCCGCTGACGCCGTTCTCGTAGAGGTCGAAGCCGAGGGTGTAGATCGGCGTCCGCTCCCCGGCGCCCTCGGTGTAGTAGCTGAGGCGGACCGGCCAGCGCGGCATGGTGGCCAGCGACCCGTCGCGCAGGGGCTTGTCGCGGGTCGAGCCGGAGGCCGGGGCCGGGCCGGTCGCGGCGTGGCCGATCACCGCGAAGGTGTCGTAGACCTTCCGGCCGTCGTCCGAGCCGTCGAAGACCTTGACCGCGAGGGTCGACTGGCCGGCCCGCGCCGCCTCGATCAGGCGGCGCATATGCTCGCTCGGGAACAGGACCGGCCCCTCCACGGTGAACGGCTTAGGGCCGCCCTTCAGCTTCACCGTCAGGGCGTCGCCCTGCTCGGAGGCGGTCCCGTCCACGGGGGCGGCGGGCTTGTTGTTGGTGAGCGTCGTCGTCTTGAACCGGAACTCGCGCCCCTGCCCGCCCTCGAAGGTGGTGCTGCGCATGTCGGACAGGCGCGCGCCGGTCTCGCCGGAGGACAGCTCCGTCACTTGCCGGGTCTGCATCGTGTAGCCGCGGCAGGCGTCGCCCCGGAAGTCGATGACGATGCGCCCGCGGGCGCTCTCCACCGAGCGGGTGCCGCCGCCCTCGGCCAGCGACAGGTCGTAGACCGCGCGGTGGTTGGCGAGCACGATCTCGGGCGCCGGCGGCTTGGCCTCCGGTTCGGGCGCGGCGGGCGGGGCCGCGCGGGCGGGCCCGGCGCAGACGAGAAGACCGGCCGTCAGCAGTGGGAAGAGGCGCAGGCGCATGGACAACCCCGGTTCGGTCCGCCGCAGATAGCAGGCTCAGGGAATCGGGCAATGCTTGGACCGCCCCGGCGACGCGCCGGCCGGCCTACCGGTAGCCCTCGGCCTGGAGGGCGAACAGCTCGGCGTAGCGGCCGCCCCGCGCCATGAGGGCGGCGTGGCTGCCCTCCTCCAGGACCCGGCCGCCCTCCAGGACGAGGATGCGGTCGGCCATGCGCACGGTGCAGAAGCGGTGCGAGATCAGCACCGTCGTCCGCCCGACCGACAATTCCCGGAACCGGGCGAAGACGTCGTGCTCGGCCCGGGCGTCGAGGGCGGCGGTCGGCTCGTCCAGGATCAGGATCTCGGCCTCGCGCATGTAGGCCCGGGACAGCGCGACCTTCTGCCACTCGCCCCCGGAGAGGTCGAGGCCGCCGGCGAAGCGCTTGCCCAGCGGCTGAGCGTAGCCCCCGGGCAGGCGCTCGATCACCGGGGCCGCGAGCCCCCTTGCCGCCGCGGCCGCGATGCGGTCCGCGTCGTCGGCGGCCGCGATCCGGCCGACCGCGACGTTCTCCCCGGCGGTGAGGTCGAAGCGGACGAAGTCCTGGAAGATCGCCCCGATCCGCGCCCGCAGGTCGTCGAGGTCGTAGGCGGCCAGCGGCACGCCGTCGAGGAGCACGCGGCCCTCGTGCGGGTCGTACAGCCGGGTCATCAGCTTGACGATCGTGGTCTTGCCGGCGCCGTTGCCGCCGACCAGCGCCACCGTCTCCCCGGCCCGGACGGCGAAGGAGAGGTCGCGCAGCGCCCAGACCTGCGTGCCCGGGTAGCGGTAGCCGACCCCCTCGAAGACCAGCCCCGCGCGGATCGGGCTCGGCACCGGCGCGGGCCGCGCGGGCGAGCGGATCTGCGGCCGGATCGCGAAGAAGGCGTAGAAGTCCTCGAGGTACTGCGCCTGGCCGGTGATCTGGGTCAGCCCGAGGAGCAGCCCCTCCAGGCCGCCGCGCAGCCGCTGGAACGCGCCGGCCAGGAAGGCGAGGTCGCCCACCGAGAAGGCGCCCGCCACCGTGCGCCAGACGATCACCGCGTAGGCGGCGTAGTAGGCGAGCGTTCCGAGGCTCGCGAAGGCGAAGCCCCAGCCGGCCCGGGCGACCGCGAGGCCGCGGTTCTCGGCGAGCAGCCGCCCCGCCACCGCGGCGTAGAGCCCGGTGACGTAGCCCGCGAGGCCGAAGAGCTTGATCTCCTTGGCGGTCTCGACGCTGGCGCCGAGGTAGCGCAGGTAGTCGATCCGCCGCCGCTCGGGGCTGCGGATCCAGGCGAGGCGGTAGCCGGCCTTGGTGAAGTGCCACTCGTTGAGCACCGCCGGGACCAGGGCGGCGGCGATCAGCACCACGAGCCAGGGCGTGAAGGCCGCGACCCCGACCGCCAGGGTCGCGAGGGTCAGGAGGCCCTGCAGCTGGCCGAACACCGTGCCGATAAGGCCGGTGCGGCCGCTGACCTGCCGGCGGGCCCGCTCCAGCCGGTCCTGCTGGGCGCTGTCCTCGAACTGGGCGAGGTCGAGCTCGGCGGCGTGCGCCATCAGCCGCAGGGAGGCCGCGTTGGCGTAGAGGTCGCCGATCAGGGTCTCGACGAGGCTCGAGAGCCGGCCGGTCAGGTCCGAGAGCAGGGCGAGGCCGAACTCGGCGGCGACGAGGCCGGCGAGCCGCGCCCGGCCGGGATCGGCGAGCCACGAAGCGAGCCCCGCCTCCGGCGCCGGCCGGGCGTGCTCGGCCACGATCCCGTCGAGGATCAGCTTGGCGAGGTAGAGGGTCAGGACCGGCAGGCAGGCCGCCACGAGGCGCAGCGACAGGCTCGCCGCCAGCAGGCGCGGGCTCGCGGCGGCGATCTCCCGGAACAGGGTCGGCAGGTAGCGCAGGGCGCCGACACGCTCGCCCATGCGATCGCCCAGGCGCTCGCCGAGTCGCTCGCCGAGTCGCCGACGCGGGCCCGCCCCCGGCCGCGGCGCGGGCCCGCTCATCCCCTGGGGATGACCCGCCGGGTTTCGGGCATGGATTGGACGAGGCGCAAGGACATCATTAACTGTAGATGCATATAGTTTTAATCCTCGTCGAGTGGTGCGTGCTCAGCGGTCCTGCAATCCTCAGAGTTTCGGTTCTCCTCATCATTGCCGGCATCCTCGCGGCGGTGGTGCAGGCCCTGCTGCCGAGCCCCGCGCCCGGACCGGCGATTCCGCCCGCGTCCGCTCCGGAAACACCGGCGGCCCCCCAGCCCTCGGCGACGGTCCGGCGCGTCGAGCCGCCTCCTGCGGCTCCAGTGGCTCCCGCGGCGCCGCCCGCCCCGGCCGCCCCGCCCGCGGCGGCGGTCGAGCCCGCCCCCGCCCCGCCCGGTGGCGCTCCGGCGCCGACGCGGATGCCCTCCGACGCGACGGCCTTCCCCGCCGAGCCGCTCCCGCGGGAGGCGCAGCCCGATCCGTCGGCGCAGGAGGCGGCCGGTCAGGCCGAGGTGGACCGGGCGGAGGACAGCGCCGGTCCCCGGGCCCTGGCCATCCTCGATCTCAACACCGCCTCGGTGGCGGATCTCAATCACCTGCGCGGCGGCGGCGCCATCGGCCGGGCGATCGTCGCCAAGCGGCCCTACACGTCGGTGGAGCAACTGCTGTCGAAGCGCGTGCTCAGCCGGCCGGTCTACGAGAAGATCAAGGATCAGGTGACTGTGCGGTGAGGCTAGCTCCGGTCGATGGACCGCTGGCTTTCCAGGGAGTGTGCCAATAAATACACACTCCGCCGGAGGCTGCGATGCCGCGGGTCCAAACCGATCGCAAGACTATCGTGAACCGCCTCCGTCAGGAGGGGTGGATCGGCGAAGGCGGCGCCAAGCACGAGAAGTTCGCGCACCCTGACCGACCGGGAATCAAGATCATGGTGCCGCGTCACCGCGTGCTCTCGCCGGGTGTCGCACGCAACATCGGCGCAGCGGCGGGCTGGATCTGAGGAGGATGCGGATGTCCCGCTATACGGTGTTGATCGATGGGGCGGCCGGCGCTTACGGCGTCGCGGTGCCTGATTGCCCCGGTTGCACCGCGATGGGTGCGACCATCGATGAGGCGATGGCGAACGCCACCGCCGCCCTCAGCGAGTGGATGGGGGATCGCATCGCGGCGGGCCTCGCGCCACCGGCTCCGCGCGCGCCCGACGCGGTCCGGGCTGACCCGGCGCTGGCCGAGGCTCTGGAAGAGGCGACGCTCGGCCTCGTTCCCCTTCTCCTCGACTCCGGCCGGCCGGTGCGGGTCAACGTCTCGCTGGATGCCGCGGCCCTCGCTGAGATCGATTCCGCGGCGCGGGCGCGGGGCCTCACCCGGTCGGCCTTCCTCGTCTCGGCCGCGCGGGACAAGATCCAGGCCGAAGGTTGAGCCGCGTCCTCAGAGCTTCGTGCCGAAGATCTCGGCCACCTGCGGGATGTCCTTGTCGCCGCGGCCCGACATGTTGAGCACCATGAGGTGCTCGGCCGGGCGCTGCGGCGCGAGCTCCAGGATCTTGGACAGGGCGTGGGCCGGCTCCAGGGCCGGGATGATCCCCTCCAGCATCGAGCAGAGCTTGAACGCCTCCAGCGTCTCGGAATCGGTCGCCGACAGGTACGTGACCCGGCCCATCTCGTGCAGCCACGCGTGCTCGGGGCCGATGCCCGGATAGTCGAGGCCCGCCGAGATCGAGTGGGCGTCGGCGATCTGGCCGTCGCCGTCCATCAGCAGGTAGGTGCGGTTGCCGTGCAGCACGCCCGGCTTGCCGCCGGTCAGCGAGGCCGCGTGCAGGCCCGACTGGACGCCGTGTCCCGCGGCCTCGACGCCGAAGATCTCGACCTCGCGGTCGTCCAGGAACGGGTGGAACAGCCCCATGGCGTTCGAGCCGCCGCCGATGCAGGCGACGAGGGAATCCGGGATCCGGCCCTCCTGGGCGATCATCTGCTCGCGGGTCTCGCGGCCGATCACCGACTGGAAGTCGCGGACCATGGCCGGGTACGGGTGCGGGCCCGCCACCGTGCCGATGCAGTAGAACGTGTCGGCGACGTTGGTGACCCAGTCGCGCAGCGCCTCGTTCATGGCGTCCTTGAGGGTCTTGGTGCCGGATTCCACCGGGATCACCTCGGCGCCGAGCATCTTCATGCGGAAGACGTTGGGCGCCTGCCGGGCGACGTCGACCGCGCCCATGTAGACGACGCACTTGAGGCCGAAGCGCGCGCACAGCGTCGCGGTGGCGACGCCGTGCTGGCCGGCGCCGGTCTCGGCGATGATCCGCGGCTTGCCCATGCGGCGGGCCAGCAGGATCTGGCCCAGGACGTTGTTCACCTTGTGGGAGCCGGTATGGTTCAGCTCCTCGCGCTTGAAATAGACCTTGGCGCCCTGCCCCGCCGGCGCCTTGGCGCGCAGGTGCTCGGTGAGGCGCTCGGCGTAGTAGAGCGGGCTCGGCCGGCCGATATAGTGGGTGCCGTAGCTCTCCATCTCGGCCTGGAAGGTCGGGTCCTGCTTGGCCGCGTCGTAGGCCGCCTCCAGCTCGAGGATCAGCGGCATCAGGGTCTCGGCGACGAAGCGGCCGCCGAAGATGCCGAAGCGGCCGCGCTCGTCGGGGCCGGTGCGGAAG
The DNA here is from genome assembly GCF_053345595.1 of Methylobacterium sp. D54C. Taxonomy (NCBI): domain Bacteria; kingdom Pseudomonadati; phylum Pseudomonadota; class Alphaproteobacteria; order Hyphomicrobiales; family Methylobacteriaceae; genus Methylobacterium; species Methylobacterium sp. D54C. The sequence goes on along the minus strand of NZ_JBKFAK010000024.1, from coordinate 33,756 downwards.
GAGTTGGGCTCGGGGGCGATGGTCACGGGACGGATCCTGCGCGCGCGTGTCGATCTGTTGCCGGGTGCCTAGACCCATGTCGCCGTCACCGCAATGCGGCCAGCCGCGCGCGTAACCGGATCAGGCGCCGGCGCGAACGGGCTGTCAGCATCCGGCAGGAGGTTGACCATGGCCCTTCGCGACACGTTCCGCACCCTCTCCCGCCCGATCCTCGGGGCGGGGCTCGGGCTCGGGCTCGCGGGCGCCGTCCTGCTCCCCCGGCTCCCGGCCTTCGCCGAGGAGGCGCCCCGGCGCCTGCCAGAGGCCGTGACCCGCTCCGCCGAGCCGCCGGGGCCGCGCGTGGCCGTCTTCGCCGGCGGCTGCTTCTGGGGCGTGCAGGGGGTGTTCCAGCACGTGCGCGGGGTGAGCGGCGCGGTGTCGGGCTACGCCGGCGGCACCCGCGCGGAGGCCGATTACCGCACCGTGAGCGGCGGCGGGACCGGCCACGCCGAGGCCGTGTCGGTCACCTACGACCCGTCGGTCATCCGCTACGACGAGCTGCTGCGGATCTTCTTCTCGGTGGCCCTCGACCCGACCCAGGTGGATCGCCAGGGACCCGATGCCGGGCGCCAGTACCGCTCGGCCCTGTTCCCGCAGGACGCCGACCAGGCGCGGGTGGCCGGGGCCTACATCGCCCAGCTCGACGCGGCCCAGGCCTACGCGCGGCCGGTCGCCACCCGGATCGAGCCGGGCGCCGCGTTCTACCCGGCGGAAGGCTACCACCAGGACTTCATGGCCCTGCACCCCGGCCACCCGTACATCGCCGCCAACGACGCGCCGAAGCTCGAGGCGCTGCGGACCCTGTTCCCGGAGCGGACGGCGCCGCAGCCGGTGCTGGTCAACCGCCCGCCGGCTTGAGCGCCCCCCGTCATCGCGAGCGCAGCGAAGCGACCCAGGGCAGCGCGACATCCCCCACAGCGTAGAGCCACCCTGGATTGCTTCGCTGCGCTCGCAAAGACGGCGCTGAGGGACCCAGTCCGTGTGAGGGTCGGTCCGCCGCCTTCCCTATTCCTCCGGCGGACGCGGCCGGCCGAAATCCGGGGCCGCGGTCTCCTGGCCCTGCGCCACGATGCTGCGCCGGATCGCCCGGGTGCGGGTGAACATCGCGTGGAGCGCGTCGCCGTCGCCCCAGCGCACCGCCTTGGCGAGCGCCGACAGGTCCTCGTTGAACCGGCCGAGCATCTCCAGCACCGCCTCGCGGTTGTTGAGGAAGATGTCGCGCCACATGGTCGGGTCGGACGCCGCGATGCGGGTGAAGTCGCGGAACCCGCTCGCCGAGAACTTGATCACCTCGGACTGCGTCGCCGCCTCGAGGTCGGCCGCGGTGCCCACGATGTTGTAGGCGATCAGGTGCGGCAGGTGGCTGGTGATGGCGAGCACGTGGTCGTGGTGCTCGGCGCTCATCGTCTCGACGTCGGCGCCCATCCCCGCCCACAGGGCGCGGACGGTCTCGATCGCCGCCGGATCGGTGCCCTCGGGCGGGGTCAGGATGCACCAGCGGCCCTGGAACAGGGTCGCGAAGCCCGCGTCCGGCCCCGAGAACTCGGTCCCGGCGATCGGGTGCCCGGGGACCAGCGCGACGCCCTCGGGCAGGTGCGGCCGGACCGCCGCCACCACGGCGCCCTTCACCGAGCCGACATCCGACACGATCGCGCCGGGCTTGAGATGCGGCGCCATCTCGGCCGCCGCCGCCCCGATCGCGCCCACCGGCACGCACAGGATGACGAGGTCGGTGCCGGCGGCGCCCTCCGCCGGGTCGCCCGTGACGACGTCGGCGATGCCGAGCTCGCGCACCCGGGCGCGCACGGCCGCGTCGCGGTCCACCGCCACGATGGTCCGGGCGAGGCCGTAGCGGCGCGCCGCCCGGGCGATCGAGGAGCCGATCAGCCCGAGGCCGACGATGGCGAGGCGGCCGACGGCGGGCGCCTCGGTCCCGGGCGTCCCGGCCACGGACGTCTCAGCCATGCCGGCCCCGCACGAAGTCGCCGAGCGCGGCCAGGAAGGCTTCGTTCGCCTCGGCGCCCGCCACCGTCACCCGCAGGGCGTTGGGCAGGCCGTAGGCGGTGACCCGCCGGGTGATGAGGCCGCGCTCGGTCAGGAACGCGTCCGCGTCCTCCGCCGAGCGGCCCGGCGCGTCGGGGAAGTGGATCAGCAGGAAGTTCGCGACGCTCGGCGTGACCTCCAGGCCGAGCGCGCGGGCGCCCTCGGTGAGCTTCGGCAGCCACTCGGCATTGTGGGCGGCGGCGGCGGCCATGTGCGCCTCGTCGGCGATGGCGGCCGAGCCCGCGGCGATCGCCGGGCCCGAGACGTTGAACGGGCCCCGGATCCGGTTGACCGCGTCCGCCACGTGCGCCGGCGCGACCATCCAGCCGATCCGCACGGAGGCGAGGCCGTGGATCTTCGAGAAGGTGCGGGTCATCACGACGTTCTCGGCCTCGAGGGCCAGCTCGAGCCCGGCCGAGTAGTCGTTCGCGCGGACGTACTCGGCGTAGGCGCCATCGATCACCAGCAGCACGTGCGGCGGCAGGCCGGCGTGGAGGCGGCGGATCTCGTCGAAGGGCAGGTAGGTGCCGGTCGGGTTGTTGGGGTTCGTGACGTAGACGATCCGGGTCCGGTCGGTGACCCGGGCCAGGATCGCGTCGACGTCGACGGTGAGGTCGCGCTCGGGCGCGACCACGGGCTCGCCGCCCGAGGCCAGGATGGCGATCCGGTAGACGAGGAATCCGTGCTCCGAGTAGATCCCCTCGGTGCCCGGCCCGCCATACGCGTAGGCCAGCAGCGACAGGAGCTCGTCCGAGCCCGCGCCGCAGACGATCCGCTCGGGATCGAGCCCGTAGCGCCGGGCGATGGCGGTGCGCAGCACCGTGGCGCGCCCGTCCGGGTAGGTCTCGAGCTTGGCGGTCGCCGCGTGGAGGGCGGCCAGCGCCGCCGGGCTCGGGCCGAGGGGCGTCTCGTTGGAGGACAGCTTGTAGACCTTGCCGCCCCCGGGCCGCCCGCTCTTGCCGGGCACGTAGGTGTCGATCGCCAGGACGCCGGGACGCGGTTCCGGACGGGCGGGTCGGGGGGCGGACATTGCGGTGCGACTCGGGATGCGCGGGGTTCGGTCGGTTCCGCGCCCGTCTACAGCATTTCCTCGGCCGGTGAACCCGGGGCCGACTCCGGAGGTGGCGGCCCGACCCGGCCGGGGCGACTTGTCCGGCCCCACGGAGTCGTGCCTGTATGCCGGCGCTCCGCCGACAGGCGCCCAACACGAAGGATTCCCGCATGCCCCTCGAACGCTACCTGGACGGCGGCGCCCACATCCTCCCCGCCGACGACTCGCTGATCCGCTTCGCCATGACGAACGGCCAGCGGGTGATCGCGGTCGAGGTCCCGGTTCCCGTGCTGCGCCAGCAGTTCGGCGGCGCCGATCTCGCCCCCCTGGAGCTGTTCGCCCGCAATCAGGCGGTGATCGAGGCCGCGGCGAGCCAGGCCTACGACCGCACCGAGACCCCCAACGACCTCCTCGATCTGGGCCCGGAGGATTTCGACACCCGGCCGGCCTCGGCCAGGACCTGATCGGCGGGACTTCATCGGCGGACTTCAACCAGCGCGATCCATCCGGGGCGCCGCGGCAAATCGGCGACGCGCAAATGCCGCGGGGCACTCGCCACGTTTCGGCCTGTTGAACCGGGAGAACAGGGGCGCGTCGGGCGTGCCCCGACCCGCAACCCCTGGATGGATCGACGATGCCCGGTGACCTGATCCCCTGCAGCCTCTTCCTGATCGGGATCCTCGTTTCGGTCGCCGCGGATTGCCGCCTGCGCCGCGCCGAGGCGGCGCCCTGGGCCAACGGCTGCATCACGGCCGCGGGCGCCGCCCTGGTCTTCGCGGCCTGCGCGGCCGCCATGCGCTGAGGCGCCGGCTGAGGCGTCGGCGAGGAACCGTCAGACACCGGACGGACTTTCCCAGCGGCAACCGGGGGCGCGCCGAGACGCGCGACGCCCGCGGTCGCGCGGCTGTCCGGGCGAGGTTCCCATGGTTTCGATGCAGGCCCTGATCGGCTGCGGTCTCGTGCTCGCCGGCATGCTGATCGAGAGCGCGGCGAGCCGGCACTGGCGGGCGGGCGTCCGCGCGGACCGTCTGGATGCCCGGGCCGCCCTCGCGCTCGGCCTGCCCGCCCTGGGGCTCGCCGTGATGGCCGCCCCGATCGCGTGAGCGACCCGACCGGGCCTGACCGACTGGCCCGCCCGCGTTGACGCTCGGCCCCCCGCGCATTACCTCGGCGGGGCTGGCCGCGTCGGGCGAGTGCGGCGCGTCAGGCGATCCCGTGCTCTCCCGGTTCGGATCCGAACCGATACACGGTCGTCAAGACCCGCCATGGATACCCAAACGGACACGGCCCTGAGGCCGGACCCGATCGACGAGCCGGCGCGGCGCGCGTCCGAGCGCTCGCAGGCGCTCGACCCGCGGAGCCCGGTGGCGCGCTTCGCCGCCGACACGCCCCTGCTCACCGACGCGGGCGTCGAGCTCACGCCCTTCCAGATCGCCTACCAGACCGCCGGCACGCTCAACGCCGCGCGCTCGAACGCGGTTCTGATCTGCCACGCGCTGACCGGCGACCAGTACTTCGCCCACACCCACCCGGTGACCGGCAAGCCCGGCTGGTGGGAGACGCTGGTCGGCCCCGGCAAGCCGATCGACACGGACCGCTACTTCGTCGTCTGCTCGAACGTCATCGGCTCGTGCATGGGCTCCACCGGCCCGGCCTCGATCGACCCGGCGACGGGGCGGCCCTACGGGCTGAACTTCCCGCTGGTGACGATCCGCGACATGGTCCGGGCCCAGGCAATGCTGCTGGAGCATCTCGGCATCCGGGACCTGTTCCTGTGCATCGGCGGCTCGATGGGCGGGATGCAGGTGCTGCAATGGGCGGCGCTCTATCCCGAGCGCGTCTTCGCCGCGATGCCGATCGCCACCGGCGCCCGCCACTCGGCGCAGAACATCGCCTTCCACGAGGTCGGCCGGCAGGCGATCATGGCCGACCCCGCCTGGGCGGACGGGCGCTACCTCGAGGCGGGCACCCGGCCCGCCAAGGGGCTCGGCGTCGCCCGGATGGGCGCGCACATCACCTACCTGTCCGAGCCGGCGCTCCACCGGAAGTTCGGCCGGCGCTTCCAGGGCGGCACGGCGCCGACCTTCTCGTTCAACGCCGATTTCCAGATCGAGAGCTACCTGCGCCACCAGGGCCTGAGCTTCGTCGAGCGGTTCGACGCCAACGCTTACCTCTACCTGACCCGGGCGATGGACTATTTCGACCTCGCCGAGGACCACGGCGGCGTGCTCGCCAACGCCTTCCGGGGCACCAAGACCCGCTTCTGCGTGATCTCGTTCACCTCGGACTGGCTGTTCCCGACCCGCGACTCCCGGGCGATCGTCCACGCGCTCAACGCCGCTGCGGCGCCGGTGGCCTTCGTGGAGGTCGAGAGCGACAAGGGCCACGACGCCTTCCTGCTCGACGAGCCGGCGATGTTCTCCGCGGCCCGCGGCTTCATCGACGCCGCCGCCCGGGCGCGCGGGCTGTGACGCGGATGGCGAGCGGCGGGCCCGGCAAGATGACCTTCGGCAAGCTGCCCCTGGGCAAGATCTCCTTGGGCAAGGTCCGCCACGGCGCCCCCTGGGAGGGCGCGGACGCCCTCCCCCACGCGGCCGAGGGCGGCGGCGCCCGCGTCGACCACCTCGTCGTGCTCGGCCTCGTCCCGGCCGGCGCCCGGGTGCTCGACATCGGCTGCGGCGACGGCTCGCTGCTGGCGCTCCTGCGCGACCGCCGCGGCATCGACGGGCGCGGGATCGAGTTGTCCCGCGAGGGCGTGAACGCCTGCCTCGCCCGGGGCCTGTCGGTGATCCAGGGCGACGCCGACACCGACCTCGCCAACTACCCGGACGGCGCCTTCGACGTCGTGGTCCTGTCCCAGACCATCCAGGCGACCCGCAATCCCCGGGTGGTGCTGGAGCACCTGCTGCGCATCGGCCGGCAGGTGATCATCTCGTTCCCGAATTTCGGGCACTGGCGGGTGCGCTCCGAGCTGGCCTTCCGCGGGCGGATGCCGGTCACCGAGATCATGCCGGACGCGTGGTGGGAGACGCCCAACATCCACCACTGCACGATCCGCGACTTCGTCGGTCTCTGCCGCCTGATCGGCGCGCGGATCGAGCACGCCACGGCGCTGGACGCCCGCGGCCGGCCGATGCGGTTCTCCATGCCCTGGTGGGTCTGGAACCTGTTCGGCGCGCAGGGCGTGTTCCTGCTGCGGCGCGAGGATGCCGGGCCCTAGCGCCGCTCCCGAGCAAGGCGAGGCGGTGGCGCGTCGAGCCCGTGCCGGACGAGGCGCGGGTCCCCTCTCCCGTGCGGGAGAGGGGCAGGGTGAGGGATCAGCTCCGTCCGGACGAGGCACACCCCCGTCGCGCCGTGATGGCTCGCTCGACCTCGAAGCGTCTTGTCCCTCACCCCAACCCTCTCCCGCACGGGAGAGGGGGCGTGGCGCGGATGTCTCGACCGGGGTCGTCGTCCTACCCAACCGTTGCAACACGATCGGAAGCGGCCCCAGCATCGCGCCGCTGTTGTCCGGCGCTCGAGGGTCGCCGCGCGGCGCTGTCTCTCCCGGGCGCACCCGCGGCGCCCCGGCCCGGCGATTCCGCAATCCGTCTGAAATAGAGCAGAAACGGAGCTTGGCTATTTCTGGTCGCGTTCCCGTGATCGGACCGTGATTACGGATTCGTCCGGCGTTCATCCCGAGACGTGCGCGTCCACGAGGGGTCGTGGACTGTGCCCGGCTGCGCGGAAGACTTGCCGCAACCGCGAATTCCAGCAGGGTCGACAGGACACGTGCGCCGCGCGATCGTTCACATCGGGATGCCCCGAACCGGCTCCACCGCGTTCCAGGAGGTGCTGGCCCGCCTGCGCCCCCGCCTCGCCGCGGCCGGGATCTGCTACCCGAACCTCGCCCCGCCGGGCGCCCCCGGCAGCGACGACGTCAACCACCACCGGCTCGGCCAGGCGCTGGACCGGCGCCGCGGCGCCGCGGAGCGCCGGGAGGCCCTCGCGCGGCTCGACGCGATCCTGGCCGCCACGCCGGCCGACACGGTCCTGCTCTCCTACGAGGACTTCTCCGTTCAGCGCCCGTTCTGGCGCGTTCCCGAGATCCTGTCCGACCTGTTCGCGCGCCGCGGCTTCGCCCTGGAGGCGGCGCTCGTGGTCAAGCCGCAGGCCGAGCAGCTGGCCTCGGCCTACGCCCTGCGGGCGCAGGTCGTCGCTGAGGGCCGCACGTTCCGCGGCTTCCTGCGCTCCGAGGGCGGGTCCCGGCGCTACGACTACGCGGACCGGCTCGAGCCCTGGCGCCGCGCCGCCGCGGGGCGCGTCACCGCCCTGCCGTACCGCGACCGGCGGTCCGACGCGCCGCTGCTGGCGCGGCTGGTCGACGGGCTCGGGCTGGGCGAGCGCCTCTCATCGCTCCTCGGCCCGGCCGACCTCGCCTACCGCACCAACCGGAGTTCCGGGCCGGTCGCGGTCGAGGCGTCGCGCCGCCTGTACCGGCTCGGCGTGCACCGGCAGGTGACCGGGCATCGCCGGCTGCTCGGCCACGTCCTCGACGACTGGGCCTGGGCGCGGGGGCTCGACGCGGAGCGGTTCCGCGGCGACGCGCCGGAGGGGCTGGCCCGCGTCGCGGCGCGCTACGCGGCCGGGAACGCGCGCTTCGCCGCCGCCTGCTGGGGGCAGAGCTGGGACGCGGTGATCGCGGCCGCGCCCGCCGCCCCGCCGAACGAGCTCGCCGCCGGGCCGGTCGCGCCCGAGACGGAGGCCGCGGTCGAGGCGCTGGTGCGGGCGGCGGCGGCGCGGGCCGCCTTCCGGTCCCCGCCCGCGTGGCGGCGGCGGACGGCCCACATCCTGGAGGAGTGCCGGGAGCGCCTCGGCGAGGCCGTCGGCTACCCGGTCTGGCGCGTGCCGTAGGGGCCCGCGCGTGTCGATGTCCGAGAACCGGCGGCCGCCCCCGCGGACGCCGCCCCAGGCGTGTGACCAGGCGGTGGACCAGGCGGTGGACATGTGCGTCGTGCAGAAGATCCCGCAGACGGTTCCGGCCGGCCTCCCTCCGGGCCCCGTGACCTGGCACCCCCTCCAGGCGCGGGAGGCGCGCTGGGCGCGCCTCGGCCAGGTGCCGGTGATCGCGTGGCTGACCGGCCTGTCGGGAGCCGGGAAGTCGACGCTGGCGGCGGAGGCCGACCGGACCCTGGTCGCGGGCGGCCGGCACAGCGCGGTCCTCGACGGCGACAACCTGCGCCACGGGCTCAACGCCGACCTCGCCTTCTCGCCGGAGGACCGCGCCGAGAACGTCCGGCGCACCGCCGAGGTGGCGCGGCTGATGGCCGAGGCGGGGACGGTGGTGATCGTCTCGCTGATCTCGCCCTACCGGGCCGACCGGGCGCTGGCGCGCCGGATCGCCGGCGACATCCCGTTCCTGGAGGTGTTCGTCGACACGCCGCTGGGCCTGTGCGAGGCCCGGGACCCGAAGGGCCTCTACCGGCTGGCCCGCGCCGGCCGCATCCCGGGCTTCACCGGCATCTCGGCGCCCTACGAGGCGCCGGAGCGGCCGGACCTGACGATCGCCACCGAGGGCCGCGGCACCGCGGCCTGCGCCCGCGCCCTGAGCGCGCGGCTGATGCGGCTGAGCCGGGCGGGCGCGGGTGCGAAGCCGGGGCGGTGAGCGTGTGGTTCCCGACGCGCACACCGGGTCCTCCCAGCCATCCCCTCATCCTGAGGTGACCGCGAAGCGGGGCTCGAAGGAGGGTTCCAGCCGGCCGCGCGATCCCTGGAGCCCGCCTTCGAGGCCTGCGCTTCGCTCCGGCACCTCAGCCGGCACCTCAGGATGAGGGCGCGAATTGGGAGGCGCCCGGCTCGCCCTACCCGCCCGGCCAGCGCAGCTCCGCCCGCAGGCCGCCCAGCTCCGAGCGGCCGAAATCGAGCCGGGCGCCGGCGGCCTCGGCGACGTCGCGGGCGATGGCGATGCCGAAGCCGGTGCCCGGCCGGCTCTCGTCCCAGCGCTGGCCGCGCCCGATTCCCGCGATGGCCGCGGCGCTCATGCCGGGGCCGTCATCCTCGACGGAGAGACCCGGCTGGCCGGCGTCCGTCCCGGCTTCCGTCCCGGTGATCCGGACCCGCCGGTGCGCCCACTTCCGGGCATTGTCGAGGAGGTTGCCCAGCACCTCCATCAGCTCGCCCTCCTCGCCCGGATAGGCGAGGGTCCCGGGCACCGCCACGGCCCAGTCGAGGGACCCGCCCTCCGGCAGCCGCCGCAGGGTCGCGACGAGGCGCTCCGCCACCGGGGCGACCGGGCAGGACCGCCGCCGCAGGTCGCCCGCGGCCGCGACCCGCGCCCGGGCCAGCGCCCGCTCCACCTGCCCGCCCATGGCCCGCGCCTGCTCGGCGATCTCGGCCGCCAGCGCCGGGTCGGCCGGCCCGGTCCGGCGCGCCAGCGCGTCCAGCACCGCCAGCGGCGTCTTGAGGCCGTGGGCCATGTCGGCGGCGGCGTCGCGGGCGCGGACCAGGGCGCGCTCCTGCGCGTCGAGCAGCCGGTTGAGATCGGTGACCAGCGGCCGGACCTCGTCGGGGAACTGCTCCGGCAGCCGCGCCCGCCGCCCGGCATGGACCGCCAGGAGCTCCGCCTGCAGCACCCGGAACGGGCCGAGCGCCCGGTGCACGAACAGGCCCATCGCCAGGGTCAGGACGACGAACAGGGCGACGAGCGCCGGGACGAGCAGGCGCAGGAACGTGGTCCGGCTCGCCGCGAGGCCGCGCCGGTCCTCCGCCACCGCGACCCGCAGCGCGGTCTCGGCGCCCGGCGCGCCGATCTGCAGCGGCCGCACCACCGCGATGAGCCGGCCGCCGTCGGGCCCGGTCGTGTCGAGGGTCGCGGGGACCTGCGCGCCCGCCCCGGCCGGTCCCAGATCGAGGCTCCTGTCCCAGAGGGAGCGCGAGCGCAGCGCGCGCGATCCCGCCTCGACCTGCCAGTACAGGCCGCCGTAGGGCGTGGCGAAGCGCGGGTCCGGCAGGTCCCGGGACAGGGTCGGCGTCCCGTCCGGCGCGAGGCCCACCCGGCCGGCGATGAGCTTGGCGGTCCGGTCCAGATCCGCGACGGTGCGGGCGTCGAGCACCCGGTCGAGGATCACCGTGAGGCCGATCCCGGCGAGCACCAGCGCCAGCGCGATCAGCGCGGCCGCCGCGAGGCCGAGCCGCAGGCGGAGGGAGTCGCGCCTCACGGCCCGTCCGGTCCGGCGATCAGGTAGCCCTGGCCGCGGCGGGTCTCGATCACCCCGGGCCCGATCTTGCGGCGCAGGCGCGTCAGGAGCGCCTCCAGGGCGTTGGCCTCGCGCTCGGTCCCGACGCCGTGGAGGTGGTCGAGCAGCTCGCCCGCCGGCACGACCTGCCCCGGCCGGTGCAGCAGGAAGGCCAGCAGCCGGTATTCCAGGGCGGTCAGCTCGGCGGGCCGTCCGTCGACGCTGACCGCGCGGGTGCGGGTGTCGAGCTCCACCGCGCCGGCGCGCAGCACCGGCGCGGCGTGGCCGGCGGTGCGCCGCAGGATCGCCCGGAGCCGCGCGACCAGCTCCTCCATGCGGAACGGCTTGGCGAGGTAGTCGTCGGCGCCGGCGTCGATGCCCTCGACGCGCTCGCGCCAGCCGTCCCGGGCGGTCAGGATCAGGACCGGCAGGGCGATGTCGGCGGCGCGCAGGCGGCGCAGCACGCCGAGCCCGTCGAGGCGCGGCAGGCCGAGATCCAGCACCATGGCGTCGTAAGGCTCGGTCTCGGCGCGGAACCACGCCGCCTCGCCGTCCGCCACCACGTCGGCGACGTAGCCGGCCCTCTCCAGCCCCTGCCGGATGTCCGCCGCGATGCGCGGCTCGTCCTCGACGATCAGGACGCGCACGGGCCGGCCTCCTCAATCATCGTCGTCCTCGTCCAGGATCTTCAGCGTGCCGGCATCGACCTTCACGGTCCGGCGCTTCCCGTCGGGCCCGAGGATGCGCAGCTTGTACAGCCAGTGCCCGTCGTCGCGCTTGAGGTCGACCGACACGACGTCCCCCGGCACCGCCGCCCGGGCCGCCGCCAGCACCGCGTCGAGGGGGCGGATCTCGCCGCTCTCCAGCGCCCGGCGGGCCCGGTCGGCATCCTCGGAGGCGTGCAGGGGCCCGCCCGCGAGGGTGGCCAGCAGGCCGAGGGCGAGAACGAGGGCGCGGCGGGGCGGGAACGGGCTCATGCGGGCGCAGGCTAGGCCGCGCCGCCTGACGGGACGCTGACAGCCGGCGTCAGGATCGCGGGGCGGGGCTTCGGCACAAGGGCCGCCATAGCCCTTCCGGAGACCTGAGACCATGTCGCTCTACGTCGGTATCCTCCTCGCCTGCGCGGCCGGCCTCGCCGGCACCCTCCTCTGCCCGGACGACAGGGGCGGCCGCTCGCGCCTGCCGCTCCTCGCTGCGCTCCTGATCGGCGGCCTGTCCTGGCACGCCCCCGCCCGGGCCGGCGAGATCCTGCGCGGCCCCGCCCAGGTGATCGACGGCGGGACGCTGCGCGTCGGCGGACGGCCGGTGAGCCTGTTCGGGATCGCCGCGCCGGAGGCCGACGCGACCTGCGCGGACGCCCGGGACCGGCCCTACCCGTGCGGCCGCGACGCCGCCCGGGCGCTCGCCGACCGGATCGGCGGGGCGGCCGTCGCCTGCGAGCCGCGGGGCGAGGCGGGCGCGGCGCTCTGCCGAGTCGGCGAGGCGGATCTCGGGGCCTGGATGGTGGCGCAGGGCCTCGCCCTGCCCGACCGGGACCTCGCGCCGGACTACGCGCCCGCGGCGACCGGGCCTGGGGGCGCCGCCTAGGCCTGTGGTCGGGGGTGTTCCAGGATCCCGCCGAGCGGCGGGGCCGCCGCGCCGCCGCCGCGCTCGGCGCCGCCGGGTGACAGGCCGGTCGTCAGCGGGAACGCTGCCGGGCACACCCGGTTGGACCGGCAAGCCCGTCCGGGGCGCACGAGGACTCGCGGAGGCCCCATGAGGTTCCTGAACCGTACGATGCTGCTCGCCGCCCTGCTCACCTGCGCGGCGGGGGCCGCGGGTGCCGCCGAGGGCCGGGGCAAGGCCGAGGGACGCAAGGATGCCGGCGCGCCCACGACCAGCATGGGCGCGGGCGGCCTCAGCGGCACCGGCGCCACCCGGGACGGCGCCCGCACGGGCTCGGTCGAGAGCAAGGGGCAGCCGGGCGGCGCGAAGCCGACCTCCGCCCCGAAGGCCGGGACGGGCCGCTGATCCGCTCCGGCACCGCGGGATGAGGCGACGGGTCGGAGACTCCGTCCGGCCGGGCCGCGCTACTGCGAGCGGCGGCTGAACGAGACCGCGTAGGCCTGGACGCGGGCGTCGATCAGCGGGTCGTCCGAGACCTCGATCCCGTCGGTCAGGTTGTTGGGCATGAACAGCAGCGCCTTCTCGGCCTCGGCGCTGTCGGGCACGACCTTGCTCACCGTCACGGTGCCGAGATCGACCGTCTTCCGGTCGTCTGGCCAGGGCTTGGTGGCGTCGTTGGTCGGGTCACCCGGCTCGGCGAGTTGGGCCAGCATCCGGAACCTCGCCGGAGTCTTGGCGACCCGCGGGCCGATCTCGGCCATCAGGAAGTTCGGGTCGCGCTTGGCCGCCTCCTCGGGTGGGAGGATCTCCTCGCCCTCCACCGGCACGAAGCGGAACCGGAACGGCTGCCGCTTGCCGGCCGCGTCCACCAGGATGAAGGCGTTGACGCCGTTGTAGGTCTGCCGGGCGAGGCTCGACGGGGTCCTGGCGGTCCCGCCCGCGGTGGCGGCGGCCGGGTGGGCGGCGGCGAAGCGCTCCAGCGCGGTCGGATGCGCGGCCTTCGGGCCGCTCTCGGCGGCGGCCTTCAGGAGGTCGCGGAACTCCTCGCCCGTGGCGACCGGGAAGTACTTCAGCGAGTTCGTGACGACGTCCATCTCGGAGCCGTCGCTCAGCTTGAACTTGAGAGCGAGGCCGTGCGGGTTGGCGTCGGCCGCGCCGTCCGGGATGGTCGGGACGCCGGTGGCGTCCGAGAACCGGATCGTCACCGGCACCGCCGGCCCCTGGAACAGGGAGGCCTTGCTGATCTTCGCCGCCTCTGGCGACGGGGTGAAGCTGCCCTCGGCGACCACGCCCTTGGCGTGGTTGGCCCGGGCGCCCGGATGCTTGCCGAACAGCGTGTTCATCACGTCGATCGTCTGCTCGGCGGTGGAGGCCTCCTGGGCCAGGGCCGGGGCGGCGGCCGCGAGCGCGGTGCTCAGCAGGAGGGCGAAACCCGATCTCGAACGCAGCATGGGAACCTCTCGGCAGCGCGGGCTCTCGGGAGCCGGTCAATGCGGACCGGCCCATCTTCTAGGGAGCGAGGCAGCGAGGGCACAACCAAAAGCTATGCCGCGGCGGAGCTGGGGTGTGGGTTACGTCGCGGCGGCAGGCCGCAGATCGAGAACTTCGTCTCCGCTTCGCTCCGCTCGCAAAGACGGTGCGGAGCCCGCTACCGCGCGCCGCGGTGGAGGTCGCCCTCGATCAGCAGGGCGCTGCGGCTGTCGAGCCGCGAGCGGTAGACCTGCAGGTTCTCCATGACCCGCTGCACGTAGTTGCGCGTCTCCGTGAAGGGGATGCGCTCCACCCAGTCGATCACGTCGACGTCGCCCTTGCGCGGGTCGCCGTAGGCGTCGATCCACTTCTTCACGTTGCCGCCGCCCGCGTTGTAGGAGGCGAAGGCGAGCACGTAGGAGCCGCGCCAATCCTCCATCAGCTCGCCGAGATGGGCCTGGCCGAGCCTCGCGCAGTAGGCGGGGTCGCTGGTCAGGCGGTCGACGTCGAAGGCGGTCGAGACCCGGCGGGCGGTGCGCTGGGCGGTGGCCGGCATCATCTGCATCAGCCCCCTTGCGCCGACGCCCGACTGGGCGCGCGGGTCGAACTGGCTCTCCTGGCGGGCGATGGCGTAGACCATGGCCCGCTCGACCTGCGGGACCGCCGTGAAGGTCTCGTAGGTGGGAATGCCGATCGTCGGGTAGGCGTGGGCGTCGAGCGGCAGGCCGCGCTGGACCGCGAGCTTGCCGATCGCCACCAGGGCGCGGGCGTCCTTCATGTCGGTGGCGAGGTCGCCGAGCGCCTGGAGCTCGCGCGGGTCCGAGAGGTCCCGGGCGGCGTCGATGTAGAGCGGCAGGGCCAGCTCCTTGATCCCGGCCTCGCCGAGCAGGCGCAGGGCGCGGATGGAGAGCCGCCCGTCGAAGGCCTGGCGCTCCGCGCCCTCGAGGTCGGCCGGCGCCCGCAGGGGCAGGCTGGTCTGGCCGAGCCGGGCCCGGGCCACCTGGCCGTAATAGGCGATCGGCTGCAGGGCGGCGCGCTCGTAGAAGCGCTTCGCCTCCTCCGACTGGCCGAGCGCCTCGGCCGCCCGTCCCTGCCAGTAGGCGGCCCGCGCCACCGAGATCGGGCTCTCGGCGATCGCCGCCACCCGGGCGAAATGCTGCGCGGCGGCGGCGGGATCGCCGGCGAAGCGGAGCGCGATCCAGCCGGCGTGGAACTCGGCCTCGATGCGCTTCTCGGGCGAGCGCGCCGCCGGCTGGCTCGCCACCACGTAGGCGGTCTTGGCATCGCCGAGGTCGAGGAGCTTGCGCGCCACGATCCGGCGCTCGATCCACCACTCGTCGCCGTCGACCAGCACGTCCGGGTTGCTCGGCGCCGTCGCGAGCACGGCGGCGGCCGCCTCGGGCTTGTCGGCCCGGCGGAAATACTGCGCCCGGGAGAAGATGTAGGACGCGTCGCTGCGCAGCGACGGCGGCACCGCGGCGAGCGCGGAAGCGGCGCCGGAGGACTTGTCCTCCACGGCCCGGCGGGCGCGCACGAGGCTGGCATAGGCGCCGCCCGCGTAGCCGGCGGCCCGGCCGGCGCTCTCCCAGTCGTCCTTCAGGAGCGCCCGCTCCATCCGGTAGCGGTGGTCGACCCGGGTCAGCGCGTCCGGGAAGGCGTCGAGCACCTTCGCTTCCAGGCTCCGCCCGAAGCTCTCGGTGCGCCAGAGGTCGCGGACCATCTCGGCGGCGTCGGCGTCGCAGCCGTCGGCGCGCAGGGCCAGCGCCAGGGCGAACTTGCCCGGCGCGCTCACCGGCTTCGCCGTGGCGAAGTAGGCCCGGACCGTCGCGGGCGCCTTCTTCTCGGAGAGCAGCGCCTCCTCGGCCCGGCGGCGCAGCAGCGGACCGGCCGGCCAGTCCGGATTGGCCCGGACGAAGGCCACGGTGCGGTTGAAGCCGATCCCGGCGCCCGCGCGGATCGCCACCCACTCGAGAAGCGCCTTCGCGGCCGGGTCGGTGAAGCCGTCGCGCATCCGGTCGCCGTCGGCGACCCGGCCCTTGCGGTAGAGGTCGATGGCGCCGCGCAGCAGCGTCGGGTCGGTGTCGCCGGAGACCTTCGGGCGCGCGGGATCCGGCACCTCGGGCACCGGGGCCGCCGGGGTGACCGCGGCGTCCGGCAGCGGGAAGGCCACCGGGGCGTCGGGGTCAGCGGAGGCGTAGGCCGAGGCCGCGGCCGGCAGCGTCCGGGCGGGCTCCTCGCCCTTGTCGTCGCCGCTCGAGGCGTGGACCGGGTCGAGCTTCAGGGCGTCGGCCGCGACAGGGTCGCTCGCCTTCACGGCCTGCGCGCCCCGGACCTGGGCGGTCGAGAGGGCAGCGTCGCTCGCCGGCGGCGCGGGCTGTGTCGCTGGCTGCGTGGCCGGCGGCGTCGTGGGCGCGTCGATGCCGGCTTGGCCGGCTTGGCCGGCTTGGCCGGCCGGGCCGGCGAGCGCCACGCCGACGGTGGCGACGAGCGCGGCGGCGGTGAGGGACGTGCGCTTCGGGGCCGGATGCGAGGCCGCGGGTCGGATCACGATTCCCCCCTACTGATCACCGGAGCGGGAAAGGTCGAGGATCGGGCCGTGACCATTAAGATCGCGTTAACCGTCCCCACGATCTGTTTGCGCGCCGTGACGCGACCGCCTATGTCTGCCGGTCCGTGCCCGTACGATGCGGACCACGCGCGGCGCCGAGACCGCCGAAATCCCAGCTGGGACCCTTTGGGACGCCTGAGATGACCGAGATGACCGGGAGCCGCCTGCGGGGCTCGCTCACCGCGCTTGTGACGCCCTTCCGCGACGGGGCCTTCGACGAGGCCGCCTTCCGGAAGTTCGTGCGCTGGCAGATCGAGCAGGGCAGCCACGGCCTCGTGCCAACCGGCACCACCGGCGAGAGCCCGACCCTGACCCATTCCGAGCACGACCGGGTGGTCGAGGCCTGCATCGACGAGGCGGGCGGGCGCGTGCCGGTCGTGGCGGGCGCGGGCTCCAACTCCACCGCCGAGGCGGTCGAGCGGGCGCAGCACGCCGAGCGCGCGGGCGCCGACGCCGTCTTGGTTGTGACGCCGTACTACAACAAGCCGACGCAGGCGGGCCTCTACGCCCACTTCAAGGCCGTCAACGACGCGGTCGGCATCCCGATCATCATCTACAACATCCCGCCGCGCTCCGTCGTCGACATGAGTGTCGAGACGATGGCCCGGCTCTTCGAGTTGAAGAACATCGCCGGCGTGAAGGACGCGACCGCCAAGATCGACCGCGTCAGCCAGCAGCGTCAGGCCATGGGCGCGAGCTTCGTCCAGCTTTCGGGCGAAGATGCGACGGCGCTCGGCTACAACGCCCACGGCGGCCACGGCTGCATCTCGGTGGTGGCGAACGTCGCCCCGCGCCTCTGCGCCGACCTGCAGGAGGCGACGCTCGCCGGCGACTACGCCAAGGCGCTGACCCTTCAGGACAAGCTGTTCCCCCTGCAGACGGGCCTGTTCGCCGAGGCCAACCCGGCGCCGGTGAAGTACGCGCTGTCGCGGCTCGGCTACATGACCGACGAGCTGCGCCTGCCGCTGGTGCCGGTGACCGAGCCCACCAAGCGCATCGTCGACGACGCCCTGCGTCACGCCGGCCTTCTGGTCGACTGAGGGAAGTCACGCATCATGGCCCCGAAACCGGAGCCCAGTCGGCGCATCGTCGCCGACAACCGCGCCGCGCGCTATCACTACACGATCGAGGACACGCTCGAGGCCGGCATCGCGCTGACCGGCACCGAGGTGAAATCCCTGCGCGGCGGCAAGGCGACGATCGGCGAGGCCTATGCCGGACCCTCCGGCAACGACCTGATGCTGTTCAACGCCTACATCCCGGAATACCTGGAGGCGAACCGCTTCAACCACGACACCAAGCGCCCGCGCCGCCTGCTGCTGCACCGCCGCCAGATCAACAAGCTGATCGGCGCGACCCAGCGCCAGGGCTACACGGTGGTGCCGCTGAAGATCTACTTCAACGACAAGGGGCGGGCGAAGGTCGAGCTCGGCCTCGGCAAGGGCAAGCAGGCCCACGACAAGCGCGAGGCGGTCAAGGAGCGCGACTGGCAGCGCGACCGGGCGCGGCTGCTGCGCGACCGGGGCTGAGGCCGGGCCGTCATCGCGAGCGCAGCGAAGCGACCCAGGGCAGCGCGACGTCCGCGGGCGTGGTGCCGCTGGATTGCTTCGCTCCGCTCGCAAAGACGATCGTTCCGACAGGGGGCGCGTGCAGGCCGTGATGCGCTCGCCTTGCGCTGACCGCGCGATGTCACAAGATCCCGGATTAGCCGGTGCGGCGTCCCGAGCCTGCGATCCTGCGGAGCGACCCATGCCCTCCACCCACGATACCCTGCCCGACGACCTGCCGGTCCCCGTCGACGACGGCGCGGCCGATCACCTGCGCGGGATGCGCCTGCCCGACGTGGCGCTCACCGCCACGGACGGCCGCACGGTCTCGCTGGCGCGGCTGCCGGGCCGCACCGTGGCCTACGCCTACCCGCGCACCGGCGAGCCGGGCCAGCCGGGCCTGACGCCCGACTGGGACGCGATCCCCGGCGCCCGGGGCTGCACGCCGCAGGCCTGCGATTTCCGCGATCACCACGCCGCGCTGACGGCCCGAGGCGTCGCCCAGGTCTTCGGCCTCTCGACCCAGACGAGCGCCTACCAGCGGGAGGCGGCCGAGCGCCTGCGCCTGCCCTTCCCGCTGCTGGCCGATCCGCACCGGGCCTTCGCGATGGCGGCGCGCCTGCCCACCTTCGAGGCCGGCGGCCAGGTGCTGCTGCGCCGCCTCACCCTGGTGATCGACGACGGCGTCGTGAGCGAGCTGTTCTACCCGGTCTTCCCGCCGGACCGGAGCGCCCGGCAGGTCCTCGACTGGCTCGACGGGGGCAGCGCCTGAGGCGCTACTCCTCCTCGACCTCCGGCTGGCGGATGCCGTAGCGGTTCTCCAGGCCCGGATTGGCCCTTCCCTCCCCGCGGTAGCGGGTCGGCGCCTCGCCGGAGGCCCGCGCTGGGCGCTCGCCGGGCTCGCGCCCGATCCGGCCCGCGAGGCTCGCGAGGTCGACGAACTCGTCGGCCTGCCGCCGCAGCTCGTCGGAGATCATCGCCGGCTGGGTCTGGATCGTGGAGATCACCGTCACCTTCACGCCGCGCCGCTGCATCGCCTCGACGAGGGAACGGAAATCGCCGTCGCCGGAGAACAGGATCATGTGGTCGATGTGCGGGCTGAGCTCGAGGGCGTCGATCGCCAGCTCGATGTCCATGTTGCCCTTGTACTTCCGGCGCCCCATCGAGTCCGTGAACTCCTTCACGGGCTTGGTCACGACGCGGTAGCCGTTGTAGTCGAGCCAGTCGATCAGCGGCCGGATCGAGGAGTATTCCTGATCCTCGATCATAGCCGTGTAGTAGAATGCCCGGAGGAGGTTCTCCCGCGACTGAAATTCTTTGAGCAGCTTCTTGTAGTCGATGTCGAAACCGAGGGCCTTGGTGGTGGCGTAGAGGTTGGCGCCGTCGATGAAGATGGCGCTGCGCTGGGTGACTGGCATGAACAGGTCAGGTCCCGAAAAATCGTGGGTGACAGGAAATCGTCTGAACAATCGGTCAGGGTTCGCCCGGGGCGAAAGGCCGGGGCGCGTGGCCGGGACGGTGCGCCGCGATCGCGGCCGCCGCGCTCTGCAAACCGGGGTGGACCGGCGCGGTCGATGACCCGCGCCACCGACGCCCCGTCCGCCGGACCATTCGTTTCAAACGGGTCCGTGTCAAGCAGAGCACGGGATTGTGCGGTCGTGAAAAACTGAACTCTCGGGGCGGATTAATTGACCACGACAGGGCTTCGTCGTGAAAACGGTGGTTTACGTAAGTTGATCCTGTAAACCTCAGATGCGCCGCGCGCCCCGCCCCTCGACCTCAGCCGTTCACGCGCTCGACGCTGTTGACCGGGCGCTTGCCGCGCAGTTCGGCGATGATCGCGTTGAGATGCTGGAGATCCCAGACCGACAGGTCGATGGTGATGTCGGTGAAGTCCTGGGTTCGCCGCTTCATCGAGATGTTGTCGATGTTGCCGTCGTGGTCGGCGATCACCTGGGCGATCTGGGCGAACACCCCGGGCTCGTTGATCGACTTGAGCGCCAGCCGGGCGGGGAAGCGCTCGCCGCCGAGCGCCTCCGTGTCCCAGCGGACGTCGAGCCAGCGCTCCGGCTCGTTGTCGAAGGCCGCGAGTGCCGCCGACTGGATCGGGTAGACCGTCACGCCGACGCCGGGGGTCAGGATGCCGACGATCCGGTCGCCCGGGACCGCGCCGCCGTTCGGCGCGAAGGTGACCGGCAGGTCGCCCGCGAGGCCGCGGATCGGGATGGCATCGCTGCGATCCGCGTCCTCCCCCTCCTTGCCGCCTTCCTTGCCGCCCTCGGCGCCCGGGAAGGTCAGCCGCATGGTCTGGTCGGAGGAGCGCACGAGCCGGCCGGCGCCGCTGGCGGCGCCCTGCGCGGCGGAGGGCCGGCGCTCGTCGCGATGGTCGGGATAGACGGCGCGGACGACGTCGCCCGAGAACATCTCGCCCCGCCCCACGGCGGCGAACACGTCCTCGGTCGTCGCGCGGGCGAGCCGCGGCAGGGCGCCCCGGAGCTTGTCCTCCGAGAAGGTCTTGGCGGCGCGCTCGAAGGCCCGGTCCAGGATCTGCCGTCCGAGGCCGGCATATTGCCGCCGCACGGCGGTGCGGGTCGCCCGCCGGATCGCCGCGCGGGCCTTGCCGGTCACCACGAGGGATTCCCAGGCCGCCGGGGGCGAGGCCCCGTCGGAGCGGCTGATCTCGACCTCGTCGCCGTTGGCGAGTTCGTGCAGCAGCGGCGCCATCCGGCCGTTGATCTTGGCGCCCACCGCGGTGTTGCCGACGTCGGTGTGGACCGCGTAGGCGAAGTCGATCGGCGTCGCGCCGCGCGGCAGGGCGATCAGCCGGCCCTTCGGGGTGAAGCAGAACACCTGGTCCTGGAACAGCTCCAGCTTGGTGTGCTCCAGGAACTCCTCGGGGCTGTCGCCCTCGGCGAGGAGCTCGATGGTCCGGCGCAGCCACTGGTAGGCGCCGCTCTCCGCGGCGAGCCGCGGATGCACGCTGCCCTCGGCGCGGGCCGGGTCCTTCACCAGCTCGGTGCCGATCTCCTTGTAGTGGGCATGCGCGGCGATGCCGTACTCGGCGATGTCGTCCATGGCGCGGGTGCGGATCTGCAGCTCGACGCGCTGGCTCTTCGGCCCGATCACCGTGGTGTGGATCGAGCGGTAATCGTTCTGCTTCGGGGTCGAGACGTAGTCCTTGTACCGGCCTGGAACCATCGGCCAGCTGGTGTGGACGATGCCGAGCGCCGCGTAGCAATCCTGCACGGTGTCGACGACCACGCGGAAGCCGAAGATGTCGGAGAGCTGCTCGAAGGCGACGGACTTGCGCTCCATCTTCGACCAGATCGAGAACGGGCGCTTCTGCCGGCCGCTGACCTCGGCGGTGATCCCCTGCGCGCCGAGCTTCTCGGTGAGCACCTGCGCGATGGTCTCGACGACGGTCTCGGACTTGGCGGAGAGCCGCGTCAGGCGCTGGGTGATGGTGGCGTAGACCTCCGGCTCCAGGTTGCGGAAGGCCAGATCCTCCAGCTCCTCGCGCAGCTCCTGCATGCCCATGCGGCCGGCGAGCGGCGCGTAGATGTCCAGGGTCTCCTGCGCGATGCGGCGACGCTTGTCGTCGCGCATGTGCTGGAGAGTCCGCATGTTGTGCAGGCGGTCGGCGAGCTTGACCAGCAGCACCCGGACATCCGCCGCGACCGCGAGCAGCAGCTTGCGGAAGTTCTCGCCCTGCGCGGCCTGCTTGGAGACGAGGTCGAGGCGCTTGAGCTTGGTCAGGCCGTCGACCAGGGCGCCGATCTCCGGCCCGAACAGCCGGCGGATCTCCTCGAGCGTCGCCTCGGTGTCCTCGACGGTGTCGTGCAGCACCGCGGCCACGATGGTGGCGTCGTCGAGGTGGAGGTCCGTGAGGATCGCCGCCACCTCGAGGGGGTGGGCGAAGAACGGATCGCCCGAGGCGCGCTTCTGCGTGCCGTGCGCCTGCATGGCGTACACGTAGGCGCGGTTGAGCAGCGCCTCGTCGGCGGCCGGGTTGTAGCGCTTGACCCGCTCGACGAGCTCGTACTGGCGCATCATCCGCCGGGACGGGGCCGGCGCGTCCGGGGGCGTGCGCGGGGTCTGGATCACGCGCGATTGTTCCGCAACCGCCGGGACGGCGCCAGCCCCCGGCGGCGGGGCCGCGCCGGATGCCGGCGGGCCGGCCACGGAACGAGAGAACCCGGCGTCTCCGCCGGGTCCGGTCTCTGTCAGGTCGCGCCCATCCAGGCCCACGTGTCCAGGCTCACTCGCCCTCGTCGTCGGTCTCGACCGGCGGGGCGAGGTTCTCGAGGCCGCGCAGCAGGTCCTCCTCGCTCATGCGGTCGAACTGGACCGCCGCGTCGTCGCTGGAGGATTGCGGCGCCACCGCGGCGGCGGCCGGCGAGCTCGACAGCAGCGGCACGGTCTCGGCCTCGGGCTCGTCCACCTCGACGTACTTCTGCATCGAGTGGATCAGCTGCTCCTTGAGGTCGTCGGCCGTGATGGTCTCGTCGCCGATCTCGCGCAGGGCCACGACCGGGTTCTTGTCGCGGTCGCGGTCGATGGTCAGCGGGGCGCCGGCGGCCAGGAGGCGGGCCCGGTGGCTCGCCAGCAGCACCAGCTCGAAGCGGTTCTCGACCTTCTCGATGCAGTCTTCGACGGTGACGCGCGCCATGCGGGGCGGCTCCTTGGGCTTGAGCGACGGGTGATGTCGGGTATGGCGCCACTCTACACCGGATGCCGTTGTGCAACAAGCACAGCGGGTTGCGCGGGGCGCGCGTCCGGCGCGAACCCGGCGCGCGTCCGGCGAGCGTGCCGGTCCGGTCGGGCCGGACGCCGAGGGGCCAGACGCCGAGGGGCCGGAGGATCGCGTCGCTGCGGCATCATGGTGCGGCGCATTGTTGACACCCAGCGCCGCGGGTGCGAGTGCGCGCGCCATTCCAGAGTTTCGGCCGACACGGGCGGCGTTCGCGCGCCGCGCGGCGCCGGCGACCAGGACGCAACATGCGCGCACTCATCTTTCCGGGCCAGGGCAGCCAGGCGGTCGGCATGGCGCGGGACCTCGCCGAGGCCTTCCCGCAGGCCCGGGCCGTGCTCGACGAGGTCGACGCCGCCCTAGGCGAGAACCTGTCGCGGCTGATGTTCGAGGGGCCGGTCGAGGCGCTGACCCTCACGACCAACGCCCAGCCGGCTCTGATGGCGGCGAGCCTCGCGGTGCTGCGCGTGCTGGAGGCCGAGCGCGGCCTCGACCTCGGGCGCGACGTCGCCTGCGTGGCCGGCCACTCGCTCGGCGAGTACGCCGCGCTCGCGGCCGCGGGCAGCCTCACCGTCGCGGACGCCGCCAGGCTGCTGCGCCTGCGCGGCGAGGCCATGCAGGCGGCCGTCGCGCCGGGCGCCGGCGCCATGGCGGCGCTGATCGGCACCGATCTCGAGGCTGCCCGGTCCGTCGCCGAGGCGGCCGCCGATGAGGCCGGCGACGGCGCGGTCTGCGACGTCGCCAACGACAACGGCGGCGGCCAGGTGGTGCTCTCTGGCGACCGCGCGGCCGTGGAGCGCGCTGTCGGCATCGCCACCGGCCGCGGGATCAAGCGCGCCGTGATGCTCAACGTCTCGGCGCCGTTCCACTGCCGCCTGATGGCCCCGGCCGCCGAGGCCATGGCCCGGGCGCTCGCCGAGGTCGCGCTGGCGGCCCCGCGCGTCACCCTCTACGCCAACGTCGCGGCCGCCCCGGTCACCGATCCGGAGGCGATCCGCGCGGCCCTGGTCGAGCAGGTCACCGGCACCGTGCGCTGGCGCGAGAGCGTCGCCGCCATGGCGGCCTCCGGCGTCGACCGGTTCTACGAGCTCGGCGCCGGGAAGGTGCTGACCGGCCTCGTCAAGCGCGTCGCCCCCCAGGCGAGCGCCGCCGCAATCGGCACCCCCGCCGACGTCGCCGCCTTCGCGCTCTGACCCGCGCGCTCTGATCCGACGGAGTCCCGCATGTTCGATCTAACCGGCCGCAAGGCCCTCGTCACCGGCGCGACCGGCGGCCTCGGCCAGGCGATCGCCCGGGCCCTGCACGCGCAGGGCGCCACCGTGGCGCTCTCGGGCACGCGGCCCGCGGCCCTGGAGGCGCTCGCCGCCGAGCTCGGCGAGCGCGCCAGCCCCGTCGCGGCCGACCTGTCCGACAGGGACTCGGTCGAGGGCCTCGTCCCGGCCGCCGAGGCCGCGATCGGCCCGCTCGACATCCTCGTGAACAATGCCGGCATCACCCGCGACAACCTCTTCATGCGGATGAAGGACGAGGAGTGGGAGCAGGTGATCGCCGTCAACCTCACCGCCGCCTTCCGCCTGTCGCGGGCCGCCGTGAAGGGCATGATGCGCCGCCGCTCCGGGCGGATCGTCAACATCGGCTCGGTGGTCGGCAGCACCGGCAATCCCGGCCAGGGCAACTACGCCGCCGCCAAGGCGGGGCTCGTCGGCATGACCAAGGCGCTCGCCGCCGAGGTCGCCTCGCGGGGAATCACCGTCAACTGCATCGCGCCGGGCTTCATCAGCTCGCCCATGACCGACGCCCTCAACGAGAAGCAGCGCGAGGGCATCCTCGCCCGCGTGCCCGCCGGGCGGCTCGGCGAGGGGTCGGAGGTCGCGGCGGCCTGCCTCTACCTCGCCTCCGCGGAGGCGGGCTACGTCACCGGCCACACGCTGCACGTGAATGGCGGGATGGCCATGTACTAGAGCGCGTATACCGGTTCCCGGCCGGCGGGAACGGCGCGCGAATCACCCCCGCCGACACGCAAGTGCCACACCCATGAAGGCTTTCTGAACGGGCCCTCGCCAGGGCTGGAACCCTGTGCTACCACGCCCCGCAGCCGTACAGGGGGTTGACGGTTCAGCGGGTTTTCAGTCCAAGGCCCTCCGGCGGGGGCGTCCCGGCTCACGCGCCGGTTCACCTCAGAAGCACGCGCGATCGGACACCGGCCCGTCACAACAAGCCCGCAGGGGCGCGACGCGGCCACGGCACCACCCCGAGAAGACTGACAGACCAGAAGGACGAGGACGGAAGACCGATGAGCGATATCGCTGAGCGCGTGAAGAAGATCGTCGTCGAGCACCTGGGCGTGGAGCCCGAGAAGGTGGTCGAGAGCGCCAACTTCATCGACGACCTCGGTGCCGACAGCCTCGACACCGTCGAGCTGGTCATGGCCTTCGAGGAGGAATTCAACGTCGAGATCCCGGACGACGCTGCCGAGACGATCCAGACGGTCGGCGACGCCGTGAAGTTCCTGGAGAAGAACTCCGCCGCCTAAAGGCGCCGGGGACCGGGGTTACCGCGGCGCGGGTGAGGCGAAACAGCCCCCGCGCCGTTATGCGTTTCAAGGCTCGGCGTGGTGACGGGTCCCGCAGGGACCGATTCTGCCTCCGAGCGAGTTAGGACGATGCGCGACCGCGGCGGTACAGGCGGGGCGGCGCCTCAAGACGGGACAGGGCACATGCGGCGGGTGGTGGTCACGGGTCTGGGGATGGTCACGCCGCTGGGCAGCGGGGTGGAGCACACCTGGAGCCGGCTGATCGCGGGCGACAGCGGCGCCGGCCCGATCCGCGGCTTCGAATCCGCCGACCTGCCCTGCCGGATCGCCGCGCAGGTCCCGTTCGGCGACGGCACCGACGGCACCTTCAACCCCGACCTCGTGATGGAGGTGAAGGAGCAGCGCAAGGTCGACCCGTTCATCGTCTACGCGATGGCGGCGGCCGACGAGGCGCTGAAGGATGCCGGCTGGCTTCCTAAGAGCCACGAGGACCAGTGCGCCACCGGCGTGCTGATCGGCTCCGGCATCGGCGGCATCGGCGGCATCTACGACGCCTCCGTGACCCTGCACGAGAAGGGCCCGCGCCGGATCTCGCCGTTCTTCATCCCGGGCCGGATCATCAACCTCGCCTCCGGCCAGGTCTCGATCGCGTACGGCCTCAAGGGACCGAACAACGCCGTGGTGACGGCCTGCTCCACGGGCGCCCACGCCATCGGCGACGCGAGCCGCCTGATCGCGCTCGGCGACGCCGACGTGATGGTGGCGGGCGGCGCCGAGTCGCCGGTGAACCGCCTGTCGATCGCGGGCTTCTCCGCCTGCCGGGCGCTGACCACGGGCTTCAACGACACGCCCGAGAAGGCGTCGCGTCCCTACGACCGCGACCGCGACGGCTTCCTCATGGGCGAGGGTGCCGGCATCGTGGTGCTGGAGGAATACGAGCACGCCAAGGCCCGCGGCGCGAAGATCTACGCCGAGGTGGTGGGCTACGGCCTCTCGGGCGACGCCTACCACATCACCTCCCCCTCCCCGGACGGCGACGGCGCCTTCCGCTGCATGACCGCCGCGGTGAAGCGCGCCGGGATCTCGCCGTCCGAGATCGGCTACATCAACGCTCACGGCACCTCGACGCCCATGGGCGACGAGCTGGAGCTGAAGGCCGTGGAGCGCCTCCTGGGCGACGCCGCCGCGAACGCGACCATGTCGTCCACCAAGAGCTCGGTCGGCCACCTGCTGGGCGCCGCCGGCTCGGTCGAGGCGATCTTCTCCATCCTCGTCCTGCGCGACAACGTCATCCCGCCGACGCTCAACCTCGACAACCCCTCCGTCCAGACCAAGATCGACCTCGTGCCGTTCGAGGCGAAGCGGAAGCAGGTCGACGTGGTGCTGTCGAACTCGTTCGGGTTCGGCGGGACGAATGCGTCGCTGGTGATGCGGCGGGTCGCGTAGGCGCGTCGCCGTCTCGCTCCGCTTCGCGGCCCGGGTCTTCCGCAGGATTTGACCGCGCGCCGCCCCGACCCCGTGTCCGGCTACCCCGGCACCCGCCCCTTCGGCGTGATCCTGTCCACCGTGCGCGGCCGAGCGCACGGGCGAGCCGGTCCGGGGCCACCGGGCGGTAGGTGCCGCGGCCGATCAAGGGCTCGATCACGTCGCCGAGGCCGCCCGGGCGGAACCGGTCGATCAGCCCGTCGAGGCCGCCGACGGACAGCACCATCAATCGCCTGAGCCAGAGCGCGCGCCGGTTTCCGGATCCACGAACGCTTGCAAACCCGAGGCCGGCACATATCCTCCCACCATGGTGTTGGCTCGTGCCTATCAGTTCCGCCACGACGACCCGCGATCGGACCTTCGGGATCTGGATCGCGTCGCGCTGACGGTCGCCGTGGTCAGCGACGACGGCGACGCGCTCCCACCCGGCACGGAGGGCACCATCGTCAGCGTCTATCGCGACGGGGAGGCCTACGTCGTCGAGTTTCCCAATCCGCTCGGCGCCCTGGCGACGGTTCGGCCCGGCGACCTGAAGCGCATCGAACGCGCGCCGATGTGACGACTGACGTCGCGGCCGTTGCCTGGACCGTCGAGCGGTCCAAGATCGTCGGCTATCTGCTCAATCCCGCACACACGGACGGCGCCTCCAAGACAAAATATCTTCTCGCGTTCGGCTACACGGTCAATGCACCCGAGCGGCTGGCCGACGATCTGGTGAGCCACGCCGTCGCCCACTGGCCCGGGCGCCGGATACTGCCCCCGATCGGGCAACCGCGCCTGATCTTCGAAGGACCCGTGAGAGCGCCGGACGGCCGCTCCATGTCGCTACGCGGCGTGTGGGAGGAGACCGCGCCCGTGCAACTGCGCTTCCTCACGGCCTATCCGTGGAAGCCCTGAAGGCGCGCTACCACCCCCGCCGCTCGGCCTCCCCCGGCACCCGCCCCTGCGGGGTGAGCGCGTGCACCACCTCCGGCAGCGCCTGGGCGAGCTGCGACAGCAGCGTCTCGCGGTCCATCCCGGTCTGCTGCTGGAGGGTGTCCACCGTGTCGGGGCCGAGCGCCCGGGCGAGCTGGTCCGGGGCCACCGGGC
Organism: Methylobacterium sp. D54C; assembly: GCF_053345595.1. Classification (NCBI taxonomy): domain Bacteria; kingdom Pseudomonadati; phylum Pseudomonadota; class Alphaproteobacteria; order Hyphomicrobiales; family Methylobacteriaceae; genus Methylobacterium; species Methylobacterium sp. D54C. The sequence continues at coordinate 6,322 of NZ_JBKFAK010000024.1, read as the reverse complement.
GGTTGGTGCCGTGGCCGATCCAGGATTCCATCACGTCGCCGAGGCCGCCCTGGCGGAAGCGGTCGACCAGCCCGTCGAGGCCGCCGAGATCCCCCTGCCCGTCCGGGGCGGCGCGGCTCGGCGGCGGGGCGTCGCCGGGGCCGTCGAGCATGCCGGAAAGGTCCGAGAAGTCGCCGGGCGGCAGGGACGGGTCCGACGGGCCGCCCGGGCCGCCGTCGCGGCGGCCGCCGTACTGGTCCCAGCCGCCGATATCGCCGCCCTCTTCCGGAGGACGGCGCCCGCCGGCATCGGCGGGGTGCTGGCCGGGATCGCGCCCGTAGGGTCCGGCGCCGCCGGAGCGGTCGGCCTCGGGGCCGGGCTCGCCCTGGCGCCCGCGGCCGAAGATGTCGCCGAAGCCGCCGCTGGCGCCCTTGGCCAGCAGGAGCATCAGGAGTGCCTTGACCAGGGGCGACATGCCCCCGGCCCCCTGCTTCTGCCCGCCGAACACCTGACCGAGCACGCCGCCGATCGCCGATTCGAGCAGTCCCATGCGCGTCTCCCCCCGTAGGCCCGGGCCGGACGGGCCCGGGCGAACAACATTCCGGGGCGGGCGGGGGTTGCCTCGCTCAGCGGGCCGGTGTCGCGAGCGCCGCCTGCGCGGTGCCGCCACCGGTCGTGGCGTCGGCGGGCTCGACCAGCGGCACCGTCGCGGCCGAGAGGATCAGTCCGGCCAGGAACAGGCCGGTGGCGGCGGCGCCGGCGCGGGGGCGCGGCAGGCGAACGGCGCGGCGTCGCGCGGGATGGGGACGGTCGACGGTCCTGGGCATCGCGGCCTCTCCGGGTTCGGGGCGGGCCCTGGGGCCCTTTCTGCCGGAAAAACGCCGTCGGGGGGCGGAGAGGTTCCCGCGCCGTCAGGTCCGGCCGGCGAGGCGGCGTCCCAGCGCCCCGAGCAGGCAGGCCGCGCAGTAGACCGGCAGCATCAGGGCCGCGCCGTCGAGCCACAGGCCGGGCAGCCCGGGCACGAACCCGGCGATCGCCGCCGCGGCCACGAACCCCGCGACCACGCAGAGCCCCAGCGAGGCGGCGAGGCGGTCCGGCCAGCCGACCAGCGCGCCGACCACGAGGCCGAGCGCGGCCGCCCCGGCGAGCCCGGGCCAGAATCCGGCGAGCAGCAGCGTCACGGCCGTTCGGCCTCCCTGCGGGCGCGATGGTGGCGCGCGGCCGGGCGCGCGGATGGGCGCGGCCCGGCTGGCGGACGCGCGGCGGAGCGGATCTCCCTCACGGCAGCAGCGCGAAGACGACGGGGCCGGCCGGCCCGTCCGGCCCGGCCGTGACCTGCTCCGGCCGGGCTCCGGCCTGGAGGAGGTACTCCACCACCGCCTGGGCGCGCAGGCGCGGCAGGTCGACCGGCGGCTCATCGGGGGCCTCGGCGGGCTTCTTCGCCGCCGCCTTGCCGGGCCCGGCCGGCTCCTTCCTGGCCGCGCCCGCCTTGCTCCGATCCTTCGTCGCGTCCTTGGCCGCGTCCTTGGCCGCGATTTTGGCCGCGTGCGTCGCGGCTTCCTTGGGCGCCGGGGCCGGCGGCGCGGGGGTGGCCGGCTTGGCGGCGTCGGCGACCCGGGTCGGCTCGGCGGTCGCGCCCTCCCCCGGTGCCGGTCCGGCGGCCGGGGTCGCGGGCGGCTTCGCCGGGTCGGCGGGGCCGGAGACCGCGACGCGCAGCGACGGGCAGGTCTTCGCCAGGGCGGCCAGCGCGTCGAGGGTCGGGTAGAAGGCGGGCGTCAGCACGGCGCCGCCCGCGGGGAAGTGCAGGTCCGCCCCCGCCAGGGCGGCGGTGAAGTCGGCGCGGCAGGTGGCGGGGTCGCGCCGCTCCGCCGCGTCCCGGGCCGTGACGCTGGCCTGACCGGTCCAGCCCGGGGGCAGCGCCTCGGCGAGCCGGTCGGGGGTGCGCGCGGCGCCCTCCCGGTAGAGGCTCTCGCCGGTGAGCGTCACGGCGCGGTCCGAGACCGCGACGGTCCCGTCCGCGAGGTTCGTCACCAGCGGGGCGGCGGCGGCCAGCGCGTCCCCGAGATCCGGCGGGGCGCCGTCGGCGAGGCGGGTGCGGTCGATGACCGGCTCCCGGAACAGGCGCGGGCGCAGGGCGGCCAGTACCCGCTCCCGGGTCGCGGCGTCCGGCAGGTGGCCGGTGAGGGTCACGGCGTCGGCGGTCCGGCGGATCGCCACCCGGTAGGGCGAGAGCGGCCGCGCCGTGAGCGCCACCCGCCCGGCCGCCACGCCGGCGGGCCGGCCCTCGCGCATCAGCGCCTCGGCGTCGGGGAGCGCCTGCCCGTCGATGGCGTCGCCGGTCACCGAGACCGCCCCGTCCCGGAACACGACCTGCCCGGACTGGATCAGCTCGGCGAGCTTGAACGCGAAGGCGATGAGGCTCTTCGGGTCGATCGCCGGGTCGAGCCCCCGGGCGGCCAGGAGCCGGTCCTCCACGGTACCGCCCGCGGCGGCCTCGGTGGCGGCGCGCAGGGCGGCCTCGCGGTCGGCCGCCGAGGGGGCGAAGCCGTCGAGGACGATGCCCCGGCCCGATTTCTCCACGGCGAACCGGTACGCGGCCACCTTCGGGGGCAGGATCTCGACCCGCCCGACGCTGAACCCCTCCGGCGGGTCCGACAGGGCGGCCCGCAGGGCCTCGTAGGCCGGCACGTCGAGGGCCTCGCCCGACAGGCTGAGCACGGTGTCGCTGAGCGCCGCCCGCCCGCCCTTGGCGAGACCGGAGAGCCGGGCCGCCAGGAACGCGGCCGCGCCGGCGAAATCCGGCGGCGCGCCCCGGGCGGCCCGGGCGGTGTCGTCGAGGCCGGTGCCGGGATCGAGGGCGCTGGCGATCCGCGCCTCCAGGGCCCGCCGGCCGATCTCCACCGGGCGGCTGCCTTCGAGGGCGATCCGGTTCTGACCCGTGCGGATCGCCGCCCACTGGAAGGGCGCGGCGGTCTCCACGATGCCGAGTTCGGAGACGATGCGGCGCGGGCCGTCGAGGGCCGCGAGGCGGGACAGCACGGTGGCGCGCTCGGCGACGTCCGGCGCCTCGCCGGCGGCCACGAGGTCGCGCCCGACGGCCTCCAGGCGCAGCCACGGCTCGCCGGTGGCGGTGGCCGTGCCGGCGGCGATCGCCGCGCCCTCCGCCGCGAGGCCGTCGGCGATCCGCGGGGCGGCGTAGAGGGTCGCGCTCGCCCAGATCAGCGCGAGGGCCGGAAGGCCGGCGAGCCAGCCGGCGCCGCGCAGGCCTTGGGCGAGAGTTTCGGGCAACGGCACGGTCGCAGGTTCGGGCGCGGGTCGGGACGTGGGGGCAGGCGGATCCGGTGCCGAGAGCACACCGTCTTTCCGGCAGCATGAAGGCCGGCGGCCTCCTTTCTCCCACGGGTCAGCGCCGCGCCGCGTCCCCGCGCCGCCGGAACCGGCCGGACGCCCTCCGGTTTCCGAGCCAGACCCCGTCCCCGCTGAGGAGCGTGCCATGCGATCCATCCTCGCCGCCGCCCTCCTGCCGGCGATCGCCGTCCCGGCCGGGGCCCAGAGCCTGTCGGCATCGCTGGAGCCGATCACCCCTGTCGCCAATCCGGGCCAGCTGAGCCTCGGCGGCAGTTCCACCACCGGGCCGTTCCCGACCGTCTCGGCGCAGACCGGCGGCCTCGTGAATGCCGGCCAGCTGAGCTTCGGCGGGGGCGGCGGCGGTGGCGGCGGCCGCATCGGCGCGTCGGGCGGCCTCTCGGCCGGGACGACGCTCGGCGCCACGACCGCCGGTTCGGGCGGGGCGGGCCAGCTCGGTGGCCTGGGATCCACCGCGACCGGCGGTGCCGGCGTCACCGGCACGACCCTCGGGACCGGCGGGACGATCGGCGCCACCGGTGCCCGCAGCGGCCTCAGCGGCGCGTCCCGCACGGGCCTGGGCTCGACCGCGGGGAGCCTCCTGACACCGACCCTCGGAACGGGCGGTCTCGGGGGTGGGTCGGGCCTGTCCCCCGGCCTGGGCACCGGGCTCTCGGGAGCCGGCCTCGGCGCAGGTGTCGGCGCAGGTGTCGGCGCAGGTGCCGGCGCAGGCGTTGGAGTAGGTGTCGGCACGCGCCTCAACGCTGCCGGAAGCCTCGGCTCCTCGCTCGCGACCGGCTCGTCCGGCGTCGCGTCGGCCGGTCTCGGCAGCGGCGTGGCCGCGTCGGGCATCGGCGCGACGGGCGCCACCCTGTCCCCCGGCGGTCTGTTCGGGCTGTTCGGACTGTTCGGGCTCGGGACCGGAACGGCCGCGAGCGGGGCCACGGCCGCGACGGTTTCCGGGACGGGCGGCGCCGGCACGGGCGGCGCCGGGATCGCCGGGACGCCCGGGCTGCCCGCGGACGATCCCGCCCAGGCGGCCCGCACCCTGCCGACCGGCGGCGGGGCGATCGGCGGTGCCGGGATCGGCGGCGCTGCGGCCGCGACGGTCCGGACCGGCGACACCTGCGGCGGGCCCTTCGCCGAAGCCTGCCTCGGCCAGGAGTTCTGAGCGGCCTCAGGGGCCGGAACCGCGCCGAACCGCTGCCGTTCCTTCTGTGCCGGCACCTCGGCCGGGACAGGAGACAGAGATGAACGTCATGCTGGGCCGCGTCTCGCTCGCGGCCGCTCTCGTGATCGGCGTCTCGGGCGCTGCCCTGGCGCGCGATGCCGGGCCGAAGGCCCACGGCGCCAAGGGCACGGCCGGCCTGCACGGGATCGGCTTCAACGAGCCGAAATTCCGCTCGGACCTGCGCACCGGCAAGGAGCAGCCCTATACGTGGCCGGTGAGCGACCGCTATCGCCCGGTCTCGCAGCCCTTCTACGGTCGGGCCTACTGAGCCGCCCGGCGCACGCTCCGCCGAATGGATGAGTGGCGGCGCCCTGCTCCGCCGCGCACAACCGGGGCCGGCCCCGTTCCGTCATCGGAGCGGGCGCCGATCCGGCGATGGCCCAGAGGCACGGGGTCCGTGGCGTGCCGGCTCCCGAGGCAGGAGAGTGTGATGCATCCGCTGAACCGGCGCGTCGTCGCGATCCCGGCCGTCGCGCTTCTGGTCGTCGCGCCCCTGCCGGGGCGCGCGGGCGAGTTCGCGCAGGTCCCGCCGGTGCCGGGCATGGCCCTGACCCTGCCCGATCCCGGCATGGCCAACGGGGCGCCCGCGCCCGCTCCGACGGCGGCACCGACCCCCGCCGCGGCCGCGGAGCCGCCCGCTCCGGTCAGGGCGGCCTCCGTTCCGGCGGTCGAGCGCCGGTTCCGGGGCCTGGGCAGCGGGCTCTCGTCGATCGACGGGCAGCTCCCGAACCAGCGCACCGGCCAGCGTCACCAGCACGTGGTCCGCGACATCTGCATCGGCTGCTGATCCGATCCGCCTCCGGCGCGGCGCCGGTTAGTGCGGCGCCCGCGCTCGGGAATTCGCCTGGATCCAGCGCGGCGAGAGGATGTCGCCGGCCTCGGTGATGATCCAGGGCTGGGCCTCTCCGGATTCCATCGCCGCGATCGCGACGGCGAGGGCCTCGCGCAGGGTCGCGAACGGCCGCCCCTCCGCGGCGCGGGCCGGTGTGCCCTTGGGCCAGATGGTCAGTTCGGCTCGTCTGTCGAGGTCGGAGGGCGTCATCGGCGCTCTCGTGGTGCTTCGCAGGGTGCTTCGGCGGGATGTGGGCGTTCTACCGTGCCTGTGTGCGTGCCTGTGTGACGCGGATCTGGCGCCGCGGTCTCCGATTCGCGCCACGGGCCGCGACGCCAGCAACGCGCGCGCTCGCCCGGCGGTTTCGATCGGTCCGGGGGCGCGCGCGAAAAACAAATCACCCGCTCCTCAAGTTTGATTTGAGAACGCGTCGGTGGAAGTTTAGTTCATTTGCATCGAATGCATGCCGCTCGGGATCGACGCCTGAATTCACGGCTGAGAATTCCCAGGAAACACTGCAATACCGTGCCGCCATGGCGATATGGTGCAATGCGATAAATGCATGCCGCGACGCACAAATCCGTGGTCTCATGCGCTGGTCGATCGCATCCCGCGGTCGACACCGCGATCGAACCGGAGACGCACCATGCGCACGATCCTCATCCTCGCGTCGGCCGCGCTCACCTCGGCGGCCTTCACGGGCCTCGCCGCCGCCGACGACCGCCTGCACCTGACGCCGCCGCTCTATCGCGATCAGGCCCGGCCCGCCCAGCAGATCCGCGCGATCCACGATCTGACCACCACGCCCTGTCGGGCGACACGGCAAACTGACCCCCTGACGCCATGAGGACCTGACCCCCTCGAAGAGCGAGGAGGTCGAGATGATCAGGAACGAAGATCAGGCTCTTGAGCGGACGGACGATCCGCGGAGGGCC
>NZ_JBKFAK010000239.1:0-288 GCF_053345595.1 Methylobacterium sp. D54C | reverse complement strand
GGCTAGCGACAGGCCCGACCGGCTCGGGGTGGCCGCGATCGCGACCGGACCAGGGCTACCCCGCCCGGGCGAACGGGAGCCCGGCGGGACCGCCCGATCAGAGCGTCGGCAGCACCGCGCGCAGGTGGGCGGCGAAGGCGCGGGTCAGCGGCGCGGCGTGCGCCCCGTCCAGGCGGACCGTCAGGCCGACCCGCGGCAGCGCGGGCAGGCCGCTGCCGCGGCTCAGGATGCGCAGGTCGGGCGGGACCGCGGCCCGGGTGAGGACCGCGACCGCCTGGGCGGAGCGCG
>NZ_JBKFAK010000238.1:0-289 GCF_053345595.1 Methylobacterium sp. D54C | reverse complement strand
CCCATCGAGAAGGCCGTGACCAGCGTCGCGGCGGACCAGCGCGACAAGTGGGCCCTGTTCGACACCTACAACGGCCGCAACGTCACCGTGGCCTACCAGGAACTCGAGTGGGGACAAGGTCTTAATATCCCCACATCCAAGCCAATCGGGAGGCACGCCATGACGCACAGGATCGGACAGACCTTCATCGGACAGACCTTCTCCAGCCTCGCCCTCGGCCTCGTCCTGGCGACGACGGCGCTGTCGGGACCGCTCGCCGGCGGCGCGCGGGCGGCCGGCGCCTCCGACA
>NZ_JBKFAK010000237.1:0-289 GCF_053345595.1 Methylobacterium sp. D54C | reverse complement strand
AACCGATCGCGGCTCCTGGGCGCGGGCCCGTCGGGGGCCGGGCGCGAGAATGGCGGGGCATCCCCGAAAAAACGTTGGGGACACTGAACCCATCCCGCCAGCCCCGCAAGGCGAAAGGATGGCGGGGGGGTTGAGGCCGGGTTGGTCGGCCGTCCCGTCATCGCGAGCGCAGCGAAGCGACCCAGGGCGGCGGGACGCCTGCCCACGGAGCGGTTCACTGGATTGCTTCGCTGCGCTCGCAAAGACGTGAGCCTCGGCCCCTCGGCCGAGGGCTGACCTCACATGTTCG
>NZ_JBKFAK010000236.1:0-290 GCF_053345595.1 Methylobacterium sp. D54C | reverse complement strand
CGCTCGCCACTACTGACGGAGTCTCGTTGATGTCCTTTCCTCCGGGTACTGAGATGTTTCAGTTCCCCGGGTTCGCTTCAAACCCCTATGAATTCAGGATTTGATACCTTCACATGACCAACCGTATGAGAGCCGCAGGTGACGTGAGTCACATGCAGCCGCCATACGGAAGGTCGAAGGTGGGTTTCCCCATTCGGAAATCCCTGGATCAAAGCTCGTTCGCAGCTCCCCAAGGCTTATCGCAGCGTACCACGTCCTTCATCGCCTCTCAGCGCCAAGGCATCCACCGA
>NZ_JBKFAK010000235.1:0-291 GCF_053345595.1 Methylobacterium sp. D54C | reverse complement strand
GGCCCCGCCGCCGCCGTGGAGGAGGGGCTCACCCTCCGCCGTGTGGGCCGGCCGGCCGGCATAGGCCCTGTCCACGAGGGACGCGAGACCGGCCCCGACCCCGCCCCAGACCGCGAGACAGTCCCGGCCGAGGGCCGCGGGATGCCGGTCGCCGAGGATCTCCGCGTAGAGATCGTTGTACAGGAGGCGCCGCTCGGGGCCCCAGAGGATGAACGTCGGCCGGTTCGCGCCGAACATGACCCCGACGAGGGTCGTCAGCGATTCGGGCCAGGCGAACAGCGCGCCGAGGGG
>NZ_JBKFAK010000234.1:0-291 GCF_053345595.1 Methylobacterium sp. D54C | reverse complement strand
GTTGGCGAGCGCCGCCGCCTGCTTGGTCTCCGCGAGCGCCCGGATCAGGTCCGGGCAGGTGGCCAGCGTGGTGCCGGTGATCGGGAAGTTCTCGACCGCGCGCAGGGTATGGATGCCCCAGTAGGCCGTCTGCGGAACCTCGCGGTCGCCCAGGAGGTCGTGCTCGGTGCGGGTGGCGGCGGCGGAAGCGACCTCGGACACGGCTCTCTCCTGGCGCGCGGAAGCGATCCGGCGCGCCGTAGGGCAGGACGGTTGGGCAGACGATTGCGCGTGAGCGACCGGCCCGCGTGA
>NZ_JBKFAK010000233.1:0-291 GCF_053345595.1 Methylobacterium sp. D54C | reverse complement strand
CGACGGTCTCTGGCCAGGAGGCTGCCCGATGGACCGATCCGCCCGCGTCACCGAGATCCTGTCGTGGTACGGGGCCGACAGCCCCGGGACCCTCACCAACCTCGCCCGGATGCTGGTGCACGGCAAGCTCGGCGGCACCGGCAAGATGCTGATCCTGCCCGTCGACCAGGGCTCCGAGCACGGGCCCGCCCGCAGCTTCGGCCCGAACCCGCCGGCCTACGACCCGCACTACCATTTCGAGCTGGCCCTGGCGGCGGGGTGCAACGCCTACGCGGCGCCGCTCGGCTTCCT
>NZ_JBKFAK010000232.1:0-292 GCF_053345595.1 Methylobacterium sp. D54C | reverse complement strand
CGGGCCCGTACCCCGGCCCTCGCCGTAGGCGTACTGGGCAGCGCCGGCGGCCTGATCGTAGGCGCCGTCGAGCTGGTCGACGCCCCGGCCGCGCACCGCGCCCGCCGCCGTCTTGATCCGGCCGCGCAGATGGCGAACGCCGCCCTCGAGGTGATCCCTGTTCATGCTGTCTCTCCATTCCGGCGCGCACCCCGGGGGCGCTACGCCTGCGTCGGGGCGGAACGACGGCGGAAGGCTACGGTTCCCTGAGGAGCGGCGGAACGTCCTCAAGTTTCCGTGCATCGGCGAGCCG
>NZ_JBKFAK010000231.1:0-292 GCF_053345595.1 Methylobacterium sp. D54C | reverse complement strand
TGTGCTCGCGCATGTAGTTCACGCCGACGCTCATCAGCTCGACGGCGTCGAGCGCCGGCCGCCCGAGATGGGGCGCGGCCGCCGCGTGGGCGGTGCGGCCGGTGAAGACGAAGTCGGCCCGGGTGTTGGCGAGGGCGACCGGCGGTGCCACCTCCCAGAAGCTGCCCGGATGCCAGGTGATCGCGATGTCGGCGCCCGCGAAGGCGCCGGCGCGGACCATGAAGGCCTTGGCGGCGCCGCCTTCCTCCGCCGGGCAGCCGTAGTAGCGCACGCGGCCGGGCGTCCCGGTCTC
>NZ_JBKFAK010000230.1:0-292 GCF_053345595.1 Methylobacterium sp. D54C | reverse complement strand
CGCGGCGCTATCTGGAACTGCACGACGAGATCGCCGATCTCGATGCCATGATCGGCGCCATCGTCGACGAGCTTGCCCCGGACCTCGTGGCCCGCAACTCCATCGGCAGCAATGGCGCCGCTCAGCTCCTCCTGACGGCCGGCGACAATCCCGAGCGCTTGCGCTCAGAGGCAGGCTTCGCGGCGCTTTGTGGCGTGAGCCCCGTGCCGGCCTCATCGGGCAAGACGGTGCGCCATCGCCTCAACCGAGGCGGTGATCGCGCGGCCAACAGCGCGCTGCACATCATCGCCAT
>NZ_JBKFAK010000023.1:0-86009 GCF_053345595.1 Methylobacterium sp. D54C | reverse complement strand
CGTCCCCGGACCCGCACGGTCAGCCACCGGGCGGGCCCCCGAAGGACGGCCCGGGATCGCTCCCGGGCCGCCGCGGACAGGTGCGGTCAGGAAGCACAAAATAGGAACATTGTCAAGGCAAACTGAGCGGCCCAGCGCGGTCGACGCCCCTCTCCGTCATCGCGAGCGCAGCGAAGCGACCCAGGGCGGCGCGACGTCGTTGAGCGGGGCGCGACCCTGGATCGCCTCGCTCCGCTCGCGAGGACGGCGGAATCGATCCCATGACCCGGAAACAAGATGAGAGTCAGGCGCAGGTCCCTCTCCCGTGCGAGAGAGGGATCGCGTCGCGGCGCGGCTGTGCCGACCCGCAGACGCCTGTCTTCCGGACCTTTGCAACACGATCGGGAATGCACCGTCGGCAGGTCCGGGTTCCGGGCTCGCCTGCGGCACCCCACGAAATGATGGGGCGGGGGCGGACCGCCGGCCCGCCTCCAGAAAACCCGGCCCGCGCCCCCGGTCAGTCCGCCCGCCGGAGGCGGCTCGCGAAGAAGCCGTCGAGGCCGCCGCGGGCGCCCTCCAACTCCGGTAGGTGGCACGGCAGCGTGCGCAGGTCGCCGCGGTCGTCGATCAGCGCCGCCGCGCCGCCGACCTCCTCGGGCCGGACCGGCACCCGCGCGTAGCGGGGATCGCGGGCCAGGAACGCCGCCACCTGCGCTTCGCCCTCTTCCGGCTCCAGCGAGCAGGTGCAGTAGACGAGGAGGCCGCCCGGCCGCACCAGCCCGGCCGCGTGGTCGAGGAGCTTCGCCTGGAGCGCGGCAAGCCGCCCGATATCGGCCTCGGCCTTCGTCCAGGCCACGTCCGGATGGCGCCGGATCGTCCCGGTGGCCGAGCACGGCGCGTCGAGCAGCACGGCGTCGTGGTCCTGCGGCTCCAGGGCGAGGGCGTCGGCGACCACGACGTCGACGGCGAAGCCGAGCCGCGCGACGTTCTCGCGCAGGCGCTCCAGCCGCGGTGCGGACCGATCGACCGCCGTGACCCGGGCGCCGGTGGCGGCGAGCTGCAGGGTCTTGCCGCCGGGCGCCGCGCAGAGGTCGAGGACGCGGGTGCCGTCCCGCGGCGCCAGGAGCCGGGCCGGCAACGCCGCGGCGGCGTCCTGGACCCACCACGCTCCCTCTTGGAAGCCCGGCAGCTCGGGAATAGCCGGGCCGTTCTCGGGCAGACGCAGGGAGCCGGTCGGCAGGGTCACGGCGCCGAGCCGCGCGGCCCAGTCGGCGGGCTCGCCCCGCGGGGTCAGGTCGATGGCGGCCCCCGCGAGGTGGGCGCGGGCGATCGCGGCCGCGCGCTCGGGCCCGTAGGCCGCGACCCAGCGGCGGGCGAGCCAGTCCGGGGTGTTGACCGCCAGGGCGTCGGCGTCCGCGGCCAGGATCGCGTCGCGCTCGCGGGCGACCCGGCGCAGCACCGCGTTGACGAGCCCGGCGAGATGGGCCGTGCGGGTATCCGCCTTGGCGAGCCGCACGGCGAGGTCGACCGCGGCGTGGTCGGGGACCGCGAGGTCGAGGATCTGGGCGGTCGCGGTGGCCAGCAGGGCCGTGAGCTGCGGCTTGGCCGCCGGGAGCCCGCGCTCCAGCCGCGCGGCCAGGGCGGCGCGGATCAGACCGTAGCGGCGGAAGGTCGCCACCGCGATGGCCCGCGCCAGCCCGGCATCGGCCGGCGCCAGCGCCTCGGCGCGGATCGCCTGGGCGAGGGCGTCGTCGAGGGCGGGGGGGCGCTCCTGGCCGATCAGGGCCGCGACCGCCTGCATCGCCGCGCGGCGCGCGCCCAGTCCCGCGATGTCCGGACCGGTCCCGCCCGGTGCCGCTGCGTTCCGCGTGTTGCGGCCTGTGTCCCGCGATGCCACTTCTGCTCCAGATCCGACGTCTTCCCGACCCACGCCCTCACACCCGAGCGAGCGCGATGCAAGAGCCGACCGCACAAGACCTGCACCGACAGGACCCGCACCGACAGGACCCGGCCGCGGAGGCCGGAGACGGCGCCGCCCCGCCCCGCATCCTCAGCCCGGCGGCGCAGCGCGCCCTCGCCGAGGCCGCCGAGCGCCGCGCGGCGATCGACGCCCGGGCCGCCGAGATCAGCGCCAAGCCCGAGCGACAGGGGCGCGGCGGCCTTGAGCCGGTCCGCTACGACGACTGGGAGGTGAAGGGCCTCGCGGTCGACTTCTGAGGGACCCGCCGCGGGGCGCCTACTCGGCCGGGACCGCCAGCGGCGCGCCGGCCTCTTCCTCGGCCCGGGCCTCGGCGACGCCCGCCCCGAACCGCCGGTACCAGAGCCCGGTCAGGATCGGCACGAGGATCGAGGTGACGATGATGCAGATCGTCACCAGCACGGTGGCGGTCTGCGCCGAGGGGGCGAATTGCGGGGCGACGGCGGCGATCGCCAGCGGGTTGGCGGCCGCCGCCCCGGCGGTGGAGGAGGCGGCCAAGCCGGCCGTGCCGGTCCCGCCCCCGATCGCCCGGTCGGCCAGGATCAGCGGGATGCCGGTCAGGACGATCACCGCGAGCGCCAGCACGATGCCGAGCCCCGCGAGCGGCGAGAGCAGGTTGTTGAGGTCGACCGTGTTCCCCAGCGCGAAGGCGAAGAACGGGATCATCAGCTGGCCGCCGGGCGCGAACAGGGCCCGGAGCTTCGGGTCGAGGTTGCCGAGGGCGAAGCCGACCAGGAAGGGCAGCACCGCGCCCACGAAGATCTGCGGCTCGAAATGCGCCGCCCCGGAGGCGCCGAGGATGATCATGCTCATCAGCGGGCCGGACTCGATCGAGGTCAGAATGAAGGCGCCGGCCTCCTCGCGGCTGCCGTAGGTCTGCATCAGCGAGGCGTAGAGGCCGCCATTGGTCATATCCATGGCGCAGACGATCGCCAGGATCGACAGGCCGGCGAAGAAGCCGGTCTGGATGCCCTCGGGCGGGATGAACAGCCCGGCCACCAGCACGATCGCCCAGGCGGCGACGAGCTTGGTCGCCACCAGCGTGCCGGACTTGCGCAGCACTGTGCCGGTCGCCTTCAGGCTGACCGAGGCACCCATGCAGAAGAACCAGACCGCCAGGATCGGGATCACGCCGGTCATGATCCCCTGCGTGAAGCCCTTGAAATAGGCCGGGGCGCCCGGCGCGAAGGTCTTGCACAGGGCCCCGAGCAGGAGCGGCACCAGCATCAGGCCGCCGGGAATCCTGTCGATCGCCGCCTTGATCTGCATGGCGCGTCCCTCCCGATCCGGGTCGTCCGCCGACGCGCCGGACCTGGGGCGGATCGCGGACGCCGCGCCGGCCCGCGCCTCTGTCGGGCGCCTCTCGGACCGGTGCGTCATCCTGTCGGGGCGCGGCGCGGGCCGTCAAGCGGCGCGCCGGCGCGGGGCTTGCCGAACGTGTCGCGCTGTCGGGCGCGGAACGTCGGACGCCGGGCCCCGTTGGCGAGGTTCACCGGAGGGAGGCGACGATGGCGACGACAGTATCGGCCCGGAGCGCGGCCGCGGGCCCGCACGGCGAGATCCACCTCGCCCGCGGCGAGCGGCTCGGCATGCGGATGTGGCGGGCCGAGGAGCCCAACGCCGACAAGCCGATGACCACCTCGGCGCACGAGACGGTCGGCTACGTCATCAGCGGCCGGGCCGAGCTCGTGCTGGAGGGCGAGACCGTGGCGCTCGCGCCGGGCGATTCCTACTGCGTGCCGGCCGGCGCCGCGCACACCTACCGGATCCTGGAGACCTTCACGGCCGTCGAGGCGACCGCCCCGCCGGCCGGGTGAGGCCGGCGGGGCGCGTTGGGTTCAGTGGGTCATGTAGACCTGCGTGCCGACATCGACCCGCGCGTAGAGGTCGACCACGTCCTGATTGTACATCCGGATGCAGCCGTAGGACGCGTAGGTGCCGACCGAGTTCGGCCGGTTGGTGCCGTGGATGGCGTACTCGCCGCCCGCGAGCGTCATCGCCGCCGCCCCCATGGGATTGTGCGGCGAGCCGCCCGCGATGAGGTTCGGCAACCGCGGGTTGTCGCGCTTCACCTCCGCGGGGGGCGACCAGGCGGGGGCGACGTACTTGCCGTCGATCGGCTTGATGCCGAACCACTGCTTGCCGGGGCGGCCCACCGCCACGGGATAGCGGATCGCCGTGCCGTCGCCGTTCACCAGGTAGAGCTTGCGCTGCGACACGCTGATCACCACCGAGCCCGGCGCGACGCCGTTGGCGAAGGGGACGATCTCGCGCGCCTGCGCCGCCTGGAAACAACCGGCCAGCATCGCGCCGGCCAAACCGAATAGAGCCGCCACCCGACCCGACATCACCGCGATCCTCGCAAAGCTAGACTAGACGCGGGCAAGTAATCCCCGGCCGAGCTTACCGTTCCGAGAAAAGCTATGGTTGACGCGGGGTCATTCTGCGGATCCGCGGGGCACGGTAAAAGAGCAACCACGAACCAGGGTGTACGGGCCGTTGCCGCGCGACGGGGCCGCCGCTCCGCGCGCGTCTCAGCGCTCGTGGAGTTCGCTCCCGCGCCGGTCCTCCGACTGCCAGCCGTGGCGCTCCAGTTCCGGGTCGAGATGCTCCTCCACCGGGTAGCCGACGCAGAGATAGGCCACGAGCCGCCACGTCTCCGGCACGGCCAGGATCGCCGTGACCGCCTCCGGCTCCAGGATCGAGACCCAGCCGACGCCGAGGCCGCGGGCCCGGGCGGCGAGCCAGAAACACTGCACCGCCCCCACGACCGAGTAGGCCAGGGTCTCCGGCATGCTGGCCCGGCCGAGGCCGAGGCCGGTCTCGGTGGCCGCGTCGCAGAAGGCGGCCAGATGGACCGGCGCCTCCCGCAGGCCGGCGAGCTTCAAGCCGCGGTACTGCGCGGCCCGATCGGTCGCGTAGCCCGCGGCCGCGGCTTCGTTGCAGCCGGCGAAGTTCTCCGCGACCGCGCGGCGGCGTCCCGGATCCGCGACCCGCACGAAGCGCCAGGGCCGGCTGTTGCCGACCGAGGGGGCCCGGTGGGCCGCCGCGAGGCAGGCGCGCAGGGCGTCCTCGTCGACCGGATCCGTCCGGAAGCGGCGCACGTCGCGGCGCCACGCGAACAGCGCGTCGAGGTCGTGCAGGAAGGCGGCGTCGAAGGCGGGCGGGCCCATGGTGCGGCTGGCATAGCCGCAACCCCGGCCCGACGGGAAACGGAAAAAAGGCCGCCCGAGGGGCGGCCTGAAGTCTTGGGTCTCGAAACCTCGGAGTGCCGGATCCTGGGATCCCGAGCGGCGACCGATGGCTGGGGAGCTGGGTGTCGGTCGCCGACCGGGCAGAACCCGGCGAGGTTCGACGCCTGTTGTCGCGCCGCAACGCGGCCTGCAAAAGGCGTGAATCGGGCCAAACCGTGTTTTTTGTCGCTTGGGCGTGTCTCGCGGGACACGGCGTGCGCGACCCTTGCGGGCCGCGGCGGCGAGGCCCATCATCCGGCAAAGCATCGATGCACGGGAGCCGTGATGACCGAGAGGACGAGCGCCGGGTCGAGGCCCGACGAGGCGGCGGGCCATGTCATCCCCTTCCCCGCCCGCGCGGCCCCTCCGCAGATCGCCTTCAACCGGGACGAGCTCCGCACGATCTTCAACCTCTACGGCCGGCAGGTCGCCGCGGGCGAGTGGCGCGACTACGCCCTCGATTTCCGCCGCGACAAGGCGGTGTTCTCGATCTACCGGCGCTCCTCCGAGATGCCGCTCTACCGCATCGAGAAGGATCCCAAGCTCGCCCGGCGCCAGGGGGCCTACGCCGTCGTCGCCGCGAGCGGCCAGATCCTGAAGCGCGGTACCGAGCTCGCCCGGGTGATCGCCGTGCTGGAACCGGCACCGGCGGCGGTCTGACGGCGACGTCCCGCAGTGCCGATAGGAGCGCTACGGCGCTCCGGCGATCCTTGTGCTGGCCTAGCGCTCGCTGGGCCCGCCGAGCCGCGGACGGGGCATACGATCGAGCCTGAGGTCCAACTGCGCGACAGGCGTCGAGCGATTGTAACCCCAGGTGGCTGATCGATGCACGGCAGGATAGACAGGCGAATCCATCGACTGTCCTTCCGGATAATAGCCGCTGCCATGTCGCCTGATTTGCCGTTCGAGACGGAAATCTACTTCGCCAAGCTCGAGGCGAAGCGCAACACGTTCATGGAAGTCGGCCCCGATGTGGATACGATCATCATCGGATCTTCGCATGGAGAGTACGGTATAGATCCGGCTCACATTGATGGATCGTTCAATCTCTGCACCATCAGTCAGGATCTGTCGCAGAGCGCGATGATGTACGGGTGGGCCGCGCGGCGCAATCGTCACCTGAGACAGGTCGTCGTCCTGTACTCCATCTTCTCTTACGGCTTCGACTGTCTGAAAACCTCCGAGAAGGGGCGCGCGGTATTCCTGCGCCGGGCGTTCGGCTTCGGGTGGCCCCAGCACCTCGACGACCTTCTCTGGACGATGGATCTCCATATTCCCTGGCCGGACTTTTCCGACGTTCCGCCTCACCTGTATAACGGCTTCACGAGGTCGGACGACGTGTTCTTCTTCGCGCAGGACGCTAACCAGCTCGCCCGCAGGGTCGCCCGGCACGTCGCGCTGAGCGAGCAGAGATATGCGGGAGGCGAGCAGTTCGCGCGCCTTGCCGCTATCCTGGCTTTCGCCAGGCGGCGCGGTGATCGGGTCTGCGTCGTGATCCCGCCGGTCAGGGACGATTATCGCGCCGCTCTCCCCGCCGACCTGCCGCTGTTCCGGAAGGTGCGCGCGCTCTGCGAGCGCTGCGATGCGCAACTCGTCGACGAATTCTCGAACGATGAATATGCCGGCGCCGACTTCGGAGACCCGGATCATCTGCGCCCGGCCGGCGACGGCGCGCGCAGGCTGTCCGAGCGCGTCGGCCAAGGCCTCAGAGGGCGGCGCTCGACCTGGCTGGGCTATCGGAGGGCGCTGTCCCGGATCCGCCCGCCCGCGGGGCCCTGACCGGTATGATGGCGCCGATCGGATGTGTCTGATGCCGCGGCATCGTCGACCGATCGGCCCGGCGTCGGCGTCGCGCGCGCCTGCCCCCGTGATCCGGCTCGGTCGGAAGGAGGCCCGACGCATCGATGTCGCGCGCATCGGTCTGCGCCGTCCTCCCGGAATGCGCTGCCCGGCTCCGGAGTGATCCGCGCGCCGCGCCCGCTCAGGACAGGGACAGGCGCCGGACGGTCGCGGCGATCTCGGCCACCGTCTCCGGCGCCAGGGGCCGGATCGGCCGCGGCGGCTCGGCGCGGCACAGGCCCATGAGATCGGCCAGGGCGTAGACCACCCGCAGGCTGGAATGCGTCCGGAACAGCCTCCAGAGGGGCTCCAGCTCGGCGTTGAGGGCGCGGGCCCGCTCGGTCTCGCCCGCCGCCACGGCCCGGACGATCGCCAGGCAGGTCCGGGGAAACAGGCCGCCCGCCACGCTGAACCACGCCGCGCCGCCGGCGATCAGCGCCTCGGTGACGTTCCAGTCGCCGCTGAACCCGATGGGGAAGCCCGCCGGGACGGCCTCCCGCAGGGTCGCGATCCCGGAGGCGGCCCGCGCCGGTTCCGGCGCGGCGCACTTGGCGGCCACGATCCCGGGCTGGCGGGCGATCCGGCCGATCAGCGCCGGCGTGAAGTGGAAATGCGTGGTCGCGGGGTTGTCGTAAAGGACGAGGGGCAGGCCGCCCGCCTCCCCTACGGTCGCGAAATGCGCCTCGACCTCCGCCTCGGTGAGCGGCGTGTACGAGACGGGGGCGAGGAGCCCGGCATCCGCGCCGGCCGCCCGCGCGTCCTGCGCGAGGCGGACGGCCTCGTCGGTGCGCAGGGCGCCGATGCCGACGAGGAGCGGGACCCGTCCGGCCACGGCCTCGGCGGCGATCGCCACCGCCCGGCGCCGCTCCTCGCGGCTCAGGTACGCGTAGGTCCCGGTGCTGCCGAGGAGGCCGATCGAGTCGACCCCGGCGGCCGCCAGGGGCTCCAGCAACCGGCGCAGCGCTTCCGCGTCGACGCGGCCGTCTGCGTCGCTCGGGGTGATCGGGAAAGCTGAGAGGCCGGAGAGGTCGGAGAGCGCGGGCATGGCCCGAGCCTAGCGCATCCGCGCGCGGCGGCCAGGCAAAAAGAAACCCCGGCGGTGTCCCGCCGGGGTTCCCTCGTCCCGTCTTGTTCGGGCTGGCTTATCGGCGGTCGCCGATCAGGCTCAGCAGGAACTGGAACATGTTGATGAAGTCGAGATAGAGCGTCAGGGCGCCGTTCACCGACATCTTGGCCGCCATCTCGCCGTCGAAGCCGCCGTAGAGATACATCTCCTTGAGCTTCTGGGTGTCGTAGGCGGTCAGGCCCGCGAAGATCAGCACGCCCAGCACCGAGATGGCGAACTGGAGGGCCGACGAGGCGAAGAAGATGTTCACCAGCGACGCGAGGATGATGCCGATCAGGCCCATCATCAGGAACGAGCCCATGCCGGAGAGGCTGCGCCGGGTGGTGTAGCCCCACAGGCTGAGCGAGCCGAAGGCCGCCGCCGTGATGAAGAACACCTGCACCACGCTGCCCCCGGTGAACACCAGGAGGAGCGAGGACATCGAGGCGCCCATCACCGCCGCGAAGGCCCAGAACATCGTTCGGGCGGAAGAGGCCGACATCCGGTCCATCCGCATGGAGAAGACGAAGATGAACGCCAGCGGGGCGAGCATCAGGACCCACTTCAGCGGGCTGAGGTAGAGAGTCTGACCGAACGGGGTCAGGATCGGGCGGGTGCCCTGGTAGGCCGCCACGGAGGCCATGTTCAGGCCGAGCGCGACGAGACCCGAGATGCCGAGCCCGACGATCATGTTGTTGTAGACGCCGAGCATGAAGGTGCGCAGGCCCTGATCGACCTCGACCTGGGTGCCGGCGTAGCCGGTCGGCTGCTGGGCGCCGTACCGGAAGGGGCTGTTCTCGAATGCCATGGGAGTTTCCTTGCGGAGGCTCTCTCAGCGTGGTGTTCGGTCGAGGCCCACGCAGGACCTCTGGCGCCGGGCTGGCGCCTCGGTCGGGAATATGTTGCGCCCGAAGCCGCGACACAAGTCCCCGGCCACGGTTCCGGGGCGGCTTTTGCGTGTCCGGCGGATGTATTTTTGTCCATCTGGGCCGGGATTAAAATGCATTCCGCTCCGTCGTCGGGTTGTTCGACTGACGGTTGCCGCCGTCCAGGCGTTTCGATGTGCCCGCGCGAAGTCTTAACGGCTTCCTTATGCCACGTGCGTCCGCGCGCGCCCCGGTTTCTCCGGTCCGGACCGCCGAATCCCGGCGGGTTCGTGCCTGCATGGCGGGTCCGCAGCCTCGGAGATCCGCTCTCCGGCGCGCGGGATCTGGGCCGTCCGGGAGGGGCGGTTCAGTGCGTCATCCGGCGGGCCAGGGCGCGACCCAGACCGAGCAGCATCAGGTCGGCGGCCGCCCGCACCTCCGCGGGCATGTCGTCGGTGAGCGTCTCCTTGAGCGCGACGGCGAGGTCGGCCGCCCGCTCCAGCGGGTCGCCGCCCGCCATGGGCCTGCCGACCACGTAGCGGTCGCCGCCGTCGCGGATCTCGGTGATGTCCATCAGGATGCCGTGCGAGCGCTGCGGCTCGCCGTCCTCGTTCCGATGGGTCCGCCCCCGGCTGAGGAGCCAGCGCACGGTGCCGTCCGCCTTGAACACGCGGTACTCCGCAAGGACCAGCCCGCTCGACCGGACGGCCCGGAGCATGTGGTCCATCAACCACGTCATGTCCTCGGGATGCACCGCGGCCAGCGCCATCGGCCCGTTGATCGGACGGTCGGCAAGGTCGGGATTGCCGGTCAGCAACCGGGCCGCGCCCGCGTCGTAGACGACCACGCCGCGGACGTGGTCCCACTCCCAGGCTCCCACAACGCACGAGGCTTCGAGAGCCGCCCGGAGACGGTCGGCGTTCTCCGCGTAGCCATCGATGACGTTGATGCGCATGGTGGACGGTCCCCCCGGGCCGCTCGAAGCTCGAATGTCTAGCTCCGTACCAATCTTCCGGCGAAATGACAAAGAGTTCACTTGCGAATACCCCTTCACGCGGGCACCTCTTGTCATGGTTGGGAAATTTTCCCCCGTCGCGAGTGATTCGAGGGGCCGCCATGGATGAGAACGGACTCGAATTCCTGCGGACGATTGCTGACCGGAAGGTGGAATCCTCCGCCGCGCGCGCGCTCAACAGGATTGCGCAGTCCCTCGATTTGCCGATCGAGGCGTTCTACGGTTCCGATCACTGCGGATCTGTGGACCGTCCGGCCATCGAGCGGGAGACGGAGCGGCTGCTGATGCTGGTCGGGGTCCACCTGCGCCGACTCGATCCTGCGGCGCGGAGGCGATTCGGTGAGGCGGTCCAAGCTCTGGTCGGCCCCGAACCGACCGAGGCATGCGCGCGCACCGCGGAGAATGCGGAGCGCGGCGACCCGTGAGCGCGGGGTCCGACGGTTGGAAACCCCTCCCCCACGGACCGAGGGCTTCGATATCCCGCCGGACCGTCTCCGGCCGGGCGCGGTCCGCCGCTCTCGACGGCCTCGATCGCGGCCTCCGCCGGGGCTGAACCGGATACGGAGCCTGCGGGATCGGCCTCCGTCAGGCCTGCCGGAGATACGGCGCCGGCTTCTGCCCCAGGATCCGCCACGTGCCGACGAGCCCGAGGAGGATCGCCAGCGCCACCGCGGCCACGGCCGCGACCAGCGCGCCCGACAGGTCGAGGCGGAAGTCGAGGTGCATGACCTTGGCGACGATCACCCAGCCGGCGAGCGTCCCGGCCAGGAGGCCGAACAGCGCCGTGGCGAGCCCCAGCGCGGCGTATTCGAGGGCGTAGGCGGTCAGCAGCCGCGCCCGGCTCGCGCCCAGCACCTTGAGCACGACGGCGTCGTAGAGCCGCGCCCGGTGCCCGGCCGCGATGGCGCCGGCCAGCACGAACAGGCTCGCCAGCACCGCCACGGCGCTCGCCCCCCGGATCGCCAGGACCAGCCGGCCGACGAGGTCCCCGATCGCGTCGAGGGCGTCCTTCACCCGCACGGCGCTCACTGACGGGAAGGTCTTGGCGACGTCGCGCAGGATGCGGTTCTCGGCGGAAGCGTCGGTGCCGCCGGGCAGGGTCAGCGTCGCGAGGTCGGAATGCGGCGCG
Organism: Methylobacterium sp. D54C; assembly: GCF_053345595.1. Taxonomy (NCBI): domain Bacteria; kingdom Pseudomonadati; phylum Pseudomonadota; class Alphaproteobacteria; order Hyphomicrobiales; family Methylobacteriaceae; genus Methylobacterium; species Methylobacterium sp. D54C. The sequence continues at coordinate 74,865 of NZ_JBKFAK010000023.1, read as the reverse complement.
CCCCGGAAGGTGCCCGGCGAGAACACCATCACGAAGTTGATGCCGAGGTTGCGCCACTCCACCCGGCGCAGGTTGAAGATCGTCGCGGTGAGGTCGCGCCCGAGCACGTTCACCGTCACGGTGTCGCCGAGCTTCAGGCCGAGCTGGCGGGCGAGGTCGGCCTCGAAGGAGACCAGCGGCTTCGCGCCCTGCTCCGGGCTCCACCACGCGCCCTCGGTGAGGCTGGAGCCGTCCGGCACCGCGTCGGCGTAGGTGATGCCCCGGTCGCCGTCGAGCACCCAGGCGGCGTCTTCCGGGGGGCGGATCTTGCTCGCCGGCACGCCGTTCAGGGCGACGATCCGGCCGCGCATCATCGGCACATCCTCGATCTTCCCGCTCGGGGCCGAGCGCGCCAGGAACTCGCGGAACTGGGCGGCGTCCCGGGAGGGAATGTCCAGGAAGAAGAGGTTCGGCGCCCGGGCCGGCAGGGTCGCGCTGATCGTGCGGCGGACATTGGCGTCGATCAGGCTGAGCGTCACGAGGAGCGTCACGCCGAGGCCGAGCGACAGGACGATGGCGGGCGTCAGGGCGCCGGGCCGGTGCAGGTTGGCGAGCGCCATCCGGGGCGCCGGCCAGCGCGGGTGCGGCAGGCGGCGGGCGAGCGCCATCAGGCCGAGCGCCACCAGATGCAGCAGGCCGAACGCGATGGCGGCCGCCGCGATGAAGATCAGCGCGACGCGCCGGTCGAAGGCGGTCGCCACCGACAGGCCGACCAGGGCCGCGAGGCTGACGGCGAGCCAGATCCGGTAGCGCCAGCGCGGGCTGACGCGGGCCGGGTCGACCGTGTCGCGGAACAGGCCGGAGACCGGCACGTCGTGGGCGCGGCCGAGCGGCGTGATCGCGAAGGCGAAGGCCGTGATCAGACCGTAGGCGGCCGCGAGCGCCAGTTCTCCCGGGGCCAGCGTCGGGTTCAGCGGCAGCGGCAGGTCGGCGGAGAACAGGGCGTCGAGGAGGAAGGGCAGGCTCGCGCCGATCGCGAGGCCGATCCCGGTGCCGAGGCCGGCGATCAGCATCACCTGCGTCAGGTACAGGGCGACCACCTGCGAGCCCGGCGCGCCGACGCTCTTGAGGGTCGCGATCGAGGGCCGCTTGCGCTCCACGAAGGCGTGGACGGCGTTGCCGACCCCGACGCCGCCGACGATCAGCGCGGTGAGCCCCACCAGGGTCAGGAACTGCGTGAAGCGCTCGATGCTCTTGGCGAAGCGCGGGTCGGCGTTCGTGCGCGAGCGGATCTCCCAGCCGGCCTCGGGGGTGGCGGCGCGGATCCGAGCCTGCGCCGCGTCGAGGTCGGCGTCCGGCGTGCCGGGCGGCAGGACCAGGCGGTAGCTCCAGCGGTTGAGGCTGCCGGGCTGGACGAGGCCGGTGGCGCGGAGCGTCGGCTCGGAGACCATCAGCCGCGGCCCGAAGCCGATGCCGCCGGCGATCTTGTCGGGCTCGGACACGATGGTGCCGCGGATCGCCACGTCGTGCCCGGCGAGCGTGATCCGGTCGCCGACCTTGACATCGAGGCGGGTGAGCAGGGCCGGGTCGGCGAGCGCCCCCGGCACCCCGTCGCGCGCCGCCAGCAGTTCGGCGAGGCGCCCCGGCGGGTCGGTCGCGAGGTCGCCGGCGGCCGGATAGGTAGCGGGGTCGACGGCCTTCAGCTCGACCAGGGCCGCGTCGCCGCTGCCCGCCACCGCCATGGCCCGCAGGGAGGCGACGATGTCGAGGCGGCCTTCGCGCGCCAGCGCCTGCCTCTCCGCGTCGGTCCCCTCGCGGTTGATGAGGTTGAAGGCGAGGTCGCCGCCGAGGATGCGCCGGCCTTCCCGGCCGAGCCCGTCGGACAGCGAGCGCGAGATCGACGCCACGCCCGCGATGGCCATGACGCCCAGCGCGATGCAGGCGAGGAACACCGCGAAGCCGTTGAGCCCGGCCCGCAACTCGCGCAGCGCGAGGCGCAGGGTGAGCGGGATCCGGCGGGGCGCGGGGTCGGGGCGGGTGATCGTGCCGTGCATCAGGCGGTCACCGCCTCCTCGATCCGCCCCGAGCGCAGGCGCACGGTGCGGTCGCACAGGCGGGCGAGGCCGTTGTCGTGGGTGACGAGGACCAGCGTCGCGCCGCGGTCCCGTTTCAGCCGGAACAGCAGGTCGACGATCTGGCGGCCGGTGGCCTCGTCGAGGTTACCGGTGGGCTCGTCGGCGACCAGGATCGCCGGGTCGGGGGCGACCGCCCGGGCGATGGCGACCCGCTGCTGCTCGCCGCCCGAGAGCTGCGCCGGGTAATGGTGCAGCCGGTGCCCGAGGCCGACCGCCTCCAGCTCGGCGCGGGCGCGCTCCAGGGCGCCGGGCCGGTCGGCGAGTTCCAGCGGCAGGGCCACGTTCTCGAGCGCCGTCATGGTCGGCACGAGGTGGAAGGCCTGGAACACGATGCCGATGCGCCGGCCGCGGAACCGGGCGAGGGCGTCCTCGTCGAGGCGGACGAGGTCGGTGTCCTCGATGACGACGCCGCCGGAATCGGGCCGCTCCAGCCCGGCCATGACCATCAGCAGCGTCGACTTGCCGGAGCCGGACGGGCCGACGAGGCCGACCGCCTCGCCGCGGTCGACATTCAGCGAGATGCCGCGCAGGACGTGGACGCGGGCGGCGCCGCGGCCGAGGCTGAGATCGATGTCCGACAGCGCGATCGCGGGCTCGCGCAGCACCTTGCCTTGGCTCACCGGTGAGCCGATCTGTGGGCGATGACGAGCATGGCGCGCGAGGTCCTCACGTGGGGTCGATCCCTTCGGCTTCGATCTTGGCTCTACGGGCCGCGGGTGCACCGCGATATGGGTTCGGCATTGGGGCCGCGCCATGACGCGCGCGCTGTGTTCCGCCGCACGGCCCTGTATGCCGCAGCGCTAGCGCTCCTGATGGTCCCTTTCATGACAGCCGTCGCGCCGGGAGCGCGGGCCGCGCCCGGCGAGCCGGTCAAGCTCGTCGCCCTCGGCGACAGCCTGACCGCGGGCTACAAACTCCCGGCCGACGCCGCCTTCCCGACCGTGCTGGAGCGCCTGCTCAAGGCCAGGGGCGCGGACGTGACGGTCGCCAATGCCGGCGTCTCCGGCGACACCGCCACGGGCGGCCTCGACCGGGTCGACTGGTCGGTGCCGGACGGGACCGCGGGCGTGATCCTCGAACTCGGCGCCAACGACATGCTGCGCGGCACCGACCCGAAGGTCACCGAGGGCGCGCTCTCGGCGATCATCGAGCGGCTGAAGGCGCGGGGCATCCCGGTCCTGCTCGCCGGCATGCAGGCCGCGCCCAACCTCGGACCCGACTACAAGGCCCGGTTCGACGCGATCTACCCGGCGCTCGCCAAACGCTACGGCCTGACCCTCTACCCGTTCTTCCTCGACGGGATCATCGGCGACCGGGCGCAGCACCTCGACGACATGATCCACCCGAACCGGCAGGGCGTGGAGACCATCGCTTCCCGCATGCTGCCGACGGTGGAGGGTTTCCTGGGGGGCCTCCGGCAGGGGGCGTCGCGGTAGTGCCGCGCCTGTTCACTGGCCTCGCGGTGCCGCCCGCGATCGCCGACGCGCTCAGGGCCTGGCAGGGCGGCCTGCCCGGGGCCCGCTGGATCGAGCCTAACGACTTCCACGTGACCCTGCGGTTCATCGGCGACGTCGACGCGACCACGGCCGACGACGTGGTGGAGGCGCTGTCCGAGATGCGGGTCCGCCCGGCCCTGACGGTGACGCTCGACGGCCTCGGCATCTTCGGCGGCGACAGGCCGCGGGCGCTCTACGCCTCGGTGGTGCCGGAGGCGGAGCTGACGGATCTCCAGGCCGAGCAGGAGCGGCTCGTGCGCCGGGCCGGGGTCGAGCCGGAGCGGCGGAAATTCACCCCGCACGTGACCCTGGCGCGCCTCCGGCGCGACGCCACGCCGGAGGCGGCGGCGATGTACCTGTCGCAGGCGCCGGTCTTCGCGCCGCTGATTTACACGTCGGACCGGGTGACGCTGTTCTCGGCGCGGGACTCGACCGGCGGCGGTCCGTACGTGGCGGAGGCGGAGTTCCCGTTCGCGTGATGCGCCTAGGCTCGGTCGTTCACGTCCTTGCGAGCGAAGCGAAGCAATCCAGAGGCGGCGACATCGCCCCGAACGTCGCGCTGCCCTGGGTCACTTCGCGTCGCTCGTGATGACGGAGGTTCGGTCTTCATGCGGGCCGATCGTGCGATCGTCCCGCATCGGTTCATAGCCGCCGCAGGGCCACGCTCTCGATCCGGTGGCTCGCGCCCTTGGTGAGGATCAGGCTCGCCCGCTGGCGGGTCGGCACGATGTTCTCGCGCAGGTTCGGCAGGTTGATCGTCGTCCAGAGCCGGTCGGCGATGTCGAGGGCCTCGGTCTCGGCGATCTCGGCGTATTTCCGGAAGTACGAGCGCGGGTCGCGGAACGCCGTCTGCCGCAGCTTCATGAAGCGCGTGACGTACCAGCGGTGCAGGTCGTCCTCGTGACCGTCGAGATAGATCGAGAAGTCGAAGAAGTCGGACACGAACGGGATCGCGGTCCCGTCCCGCGGCAGCCGCGCCGGCTGGAGCACGTTCAGGCCCTCGACGATCAGGATGTCGGGGCTCTCCACGACCCGCTCCTCGCCGGGCACCCGGTCGTAGACGAGGTGCGAGTAGAGCGGCGCGGTGACGCGCTTGTGGCCGGCCTTCACGTCGTGGAGGAAGCGCAGCAGCGCGGCGGTGTCGTAGCTCTCCGGGAAACCCTTGCGCTCCATCAGCCCGTTGGCGGCGAGCTCGGCGTTGGGCAGCAGGAATCCGTCGGTGGTGACGAGGTCGACCTTGGGGGTGTTGGGCCAGCGCGCCAGCAGGGCGGTCAGGATGCGGGCGGTCGTGGACTTGCCCACCGCCACCGACCCGGCGAGCCCGATGATGTAGGGCGCCTTGGTCTCGCGCTCGGCCAGCAGGAAGCGCTGCGTCGCCTTGAACAGGCCCTGCGTCGCCGCGACGTACAGGGCGAGCAGACGGGACAGCGGCAGGTAGATCGCCACCACCTCCTCGACCGAGATCGGGTCGTTGATCGATTGCAGCCGCTCCAGGTCTTCCTGGTTGAGGGTGAGCGGCGTGTCGGCGCGCAGCTGCGCCCATTCCTCGCGGTTGAAGCGGCGATACGGCGAGAGCCGGTCGGACGCTTCGAGGATCGCCTCGACCGAGCCCGGCAGCGCGGCCGCGTTCACGCGTGGCGCCTCGCGGCCTTCTCGGCGATGCCGCTCTGGGCCGTGCGACGCTCCAGCTCCGCCATCACGGCATCGAGCTCGACCCCACCCGCCCGGAGCAGCACGACGAGGTGGTAGAGCACGTCGGCGGCCTCGTTCCGCAGGCCGGTCTTGTCGCCCTGTGCGGCCGCGATCGCCGCCTCCACCGCCTCCTCGCCGAGCTTCTTGGCCGCCTTGGCGGGGCCCTCGGACAGGAGCTTGGCCGTGTAGGAGGTGGCCGGATCGGTCCCGGCACGGCTCGCCACGAGGGCGGCGAGGTCGGCGAGCGTGTAGGCGGTCATGAAGCGATCTGCATGTTGCGACGGCCCCTTATACAGATCAGGGCCGGATTTCGGCAGGAAACTGCGCCACGGCCGCTCGGCGGGCAAGCGGAGCGGGTGAAGGCCGCCCGGCTTTGTCTGGGGATCACCCGTTGTCTTGGGTTCACCCGTTCGGCAGGTGCCGCGCCAGCGCCTCCAGCACGGCCATGCGGACGGCGACGCCCATCTCGACCTGCTCGCGGATCAGCGACTGCGCCCCGTCGGCGATCTCGGAGGAGATCTCGACACCGCGGTTCATCGGCCCCGGATGCATCACCAGCGCGTCGGGCTTGGCGAGCGCCAGCTTCTCGCCGTCGAGGCCGAAGTAGCGGAAATACTCCTTCACGGACGGGACGAACGAGCCGTTCATGCGCTCCCGCTGGAGGCGCAGCATCATCACGATGTCGCAGCCGACGAGGCCCTTGCGCATGTCCGTGAAGGTCTCGACGCCGAAGCGCTCGATCCCGGAGGGCAGCAGCGTCGAGGGCGCGATCAGGCGGACCCGCGCGCCCATGGCCTGGAGCAGGATGATGTTGGAGCGCGCCACCCGCGAGTGCAGGACGTCGCCGCAGATCGCCACCTGCAGGCCCTCGATCCGGCCCTTGTTGCGGCGGATGGTGAGCGCGTCGAGGAGGGCCTGGGTCGGATGCTCGTGGGCGCCGTCGCCGGCATTAACCACCGCGCAGTCGACCTTGCGGGCGAGCAGGTGAACGGCGCCCGCCGATTCGTGACGGACCACGATGATGTCGGGCCGCATGGCGTTGAGCGTCGCGGCGGTGTCGATCAGGGTCTCGCCCTTCTTCACCGAGGACGAGGCCACCGACATGTTCATCACGTCGGCGCCGAGCCGCTTGCCGGCGAGCTCGAAGGACGATTGCGTCCGCGTCGAGGGCTCGAAGAACAGGTTGATCTGCGTGCGGCCCCGCAGGGTCGTGCGCTTCTTCTCCACCTGCCGCGAGATGTCGACGGCGGATTCGGCGGCGTCGAGCAGCCCCTCGATGTCGGGCCGGGTCAGGCCCTCGATGCCGAGGAGGTGCCGGTGCGGGAAGGCCGGGGTCGGAGGCGTCGTCATGATGAGGCCCGGGTGTAGGTGCGGCGCGCCCGGGGGGCAAGGCTGTTCGGCGCTCATCCCGGTTCAGTCATGACGCTCGCTCCGTCAGGGGCTGCGGGCGTCACGGGTTCGAGGCCCAGGCTGTCCGTCCGGCGGCAGGATGGGGCGCGTCGCGCTCCGTCATCGACGGCGCGCGCCCATCGGCGCAGTCGCACTTCGAGAGGCGGCTGCGGCCTTTTTCCCGGCGGATGGTAACCGCCCGCCCCCGCGCCACGTATCTGCCCGAACGGTCGGGATTCGTACGCTCCCGACCCCGCGCCGCTTGCCCGGGATCCAGACGCTTGGCCGCCTCCCCTGCCCTCGAAGCCCCCGAGACCGTCGACCGGCGGGGGCGCCGCTGGTTCTACCGCCACCCGCTGGTCATCCGGCTGGCGCACTGGATCAACGCCGCGGTGCTGCTGGTGCTGCTGATGAGCGGCCTGCAGATCTTCAACGCCCACCCGGCGCTCTACTGGGGTTCGGTCTCGACCTTCGACAATCCGTCGCTCGCCATCACCAGCGAGCCCGGCCGCGACGGCACGACCCGCGGCGTCGTGACGGTCGGTTCCCACACCCTCGACACGACCGGCGTGCTCGGCCTGTCGAGGGAGGGCGGCACCGAGGTGGAGCGCGCCTTCCCGTCCTGGGCGACGCTGCCGGCCAACCAGGACCTCGCCACCGGGCGGCGCTGGCATTTCCTGTTCGCGTGGCTCCTCGTGATCAACGGGGCGGTCTACCTGCTCTACGGCCTGGTCTCGGGCCAGCTCCGCCGCCGCCTGATTCCCGACGGCGACCAGATCCGCGACTTCGGCGGCTCCGTGAAGGAGCACCTGCTCCTGCGCTTCCCCGAGGGCACCGAGGCCAAGCGCTACAACGTCATCCAGAAGCTCACCTACCTCGTCCTCGTGCTCGGCCTGCTGCCCGCGATGGTGCTCGCCGGCCTCGCCATGTCGCCCGGGATGGACGCCGCGTGGCCCTGGCTGACCGAGCTGTTCGGCGGCCGGCAATCGGCGCGCAGCGTTCACTTCATCGCCGCCGGCCTGATCGTGCTGTTCGTGGTGGTCCACGTGCTGCTCGTGGTCGTGTCCGGGCTCGTCAACAACATGCGCGGCATGATCACCGGCTGGTTCAGCCTCGGCCGTCCCGAGAAGGAACCCGCCCGATGATCCTCCACCGCCGCAAGCTCCTCACCGCGGGCGCCGGCCTGATGGGCACCGCGCTGCTGGCCGGCTGCGACAAGTTCGCCGGGACCGAGACGGGGCAGCGCACCCTCAAGGTCGGCGAGGACGCCAACGAGTACGTCCAGCGCCTGCTGATGTCGCCGACGACCCTGGCCCGGGAATTCCCGGCCTCGATGATCTCGCCCTGGTTCAAGCCGAACGGCACGATCGACCCGCCGGACCGCGCCTACCGGGCGCTGGCGGCGCGGAACTTCTCGGACTTCAAGCTCTCCGTCGACGGGCTGGTCCAGACCCCGCTGTCGCTGAGCCTCGCGGACCTGCGCGCCCTGCCGTCGCGCACCCAGATTACCCGGCACGATTGCGTGGAGGGCTGGAGCTGCATCGGGCAATGGGGCGGCGTGCCGCTCGCCGAGGTGCTCAGGAAGGCCGGGCTGAAGCCGCAGGCGCGCTACGCCGTATTTCACTGCGCCGACACGCTGGAGTTCGAGGCCGGTCCCAAGGGCGGTGGCAGAGGGCGCGACCAGGGCGCGTCCCTCTGGCGCCCGACCCATCCGGGCGCGGTGCGCGAGGCTTACGTGCAGCTCGCCGCCGCCGACGATTGGGGCGGCCCGGCCACCGCCACCGACGCGCCCAAGGACGATTGGGGCCAGGGCAGCCCGGCCCCGGAGCCCGAGCCGGCGGGGATCCCGATCCGCTACTACGAGAGCATCGACCTCTACGACGCCTTCAACCCGCAGACGATCCTGGCCTACGACCTCAACGGCAAGCCGCTGCCGGTCTCGAACGGCGCGCCCCTGCGGCTGCGGGTCGAGCGCCAGCTCGGCTACAAGCAGGCCAAGTACGTGATGCGGGTCGAGATGGTGGAGTCGCTCGCCGGGATCGGCCAGGGCAGCGGCGGCTACTGGGAAGACCGCGGCTACGAGTGGTATGCGGGGATCTGACCGCTCAGCGCGGTGTCTCTCCGCGCTCGCGTTCGACCGCCTCCAACAGCAGGGCATTGACGCGCGCCTGCCAGCCGGGCCCCTGCGCGCGGAAATGTGCGGCCACGTCCGGAAGGAGACGGATCGTGTCCGGTCCGTCAGCCATGCCAGGGGCCATGTCGGGTGGCCCGCGCCGCACGAACCGGTCACCGGAATAGAAGTCGGCGCGCTCGAGCATCGCATCCGTCAGCTCGGGGATCTCGTCGTACTCCTCCGACGTGATCGCGTGCGCGTCCATCTTGACGAGGTCGCTCTTCACCGGGGCCTCAGCGGATGAGCGGTGCGTAGCGCTTCTGCTCCCTGGCATTGGCCTTCCTCATCGAGAAAACATGGTGGTCCTGGTCCCGAGGCGTCCAGATCACGATGACCATGCGGCCAGCCAGGTCGCCGACCGTGACGAGACGGATCTCGCCGTAATCCTGACGGACATCCTCGAACGTGAACGTCCGGCCCGCAAACACCAGTGCCGCATCCTCGAAGTCGAGCCCGCGTTCCGCGCGGGTCCGACTGCGCTTGGCCGGATCGTAGGTGACCGCCATCGCGCACCGTTCATATAAGCCGCTCGCGCGGCTTACGACGAGTCCCTCGGGCGAGGCTTGCGCGGATTCGCGATTTGACAACCCGCCGCCCGTGACCCACTTGTGACCGGCGCGCGGCCCCGGCCCGACGGCGGGCATACGTCCCACGCGAATCTCGAACAGAATTCGTCCGTCGCGCCCAGGCTCCGTCAGGGGCAGAGGTCTGAATGAAAGTCGTCGTCGTCGAGTCGCCGGCCAAAGCCAAGACGATCAATAAGTATCTCGGCCGCGACTATGAAGTCATCGCCTCCTTCGGGCATATCCGCGACCTGCCGCCCAAGGACGGCTCGGTGGATCCCGAGCAGGACTTCCACATGGTCTGGGAGCTGGCCGACCGCGGGGCGAGCCGGGTCTCGGAGATCGCCAAGGCGGTCAAGGGCGCCGACAAGCTGATCCTCGCCACCGACCCGGATCGCGAGGGCGAGGCGATCTCCTGGCACGTGCTGGAGGCGCTGACCGCCCGCAAGGCGCTCAAGGGCATCCCGGTCGAGCGCGTGACCTTCAACGCCATCACCAAGGCGTCGGTCGAGCAGGCGATGCGCAAGCCGCGGGGGATCGATCAGGCGCTGGTCGACGCCTACCTGGCGCGCCGGGCGCTCGACTACCTCGTCGGGTTCAACCTCTCGCCGGTCCTGTGGCGCAAGCTGCCGGGCGCCCGCTCGGCCGGGCGCGTGCAGTCCGTGGCGCTCCGGCTCGTGGTCGAGCGCGAGATGGAGATCGAGCGGTTCAAGCCGCGCGAGTACTGGACGCTCATCGCGACGCTGACGACCGCCGACGGCGCGACCTTCGAGGCCCGCCTCGTCGGCGCCGACGGCAAGCGGATCCAGCGCCTCGACGTCGGCACGGGCGAGGAGGCGGCCGCCTTCAAGCGCGACCTCGAGCTCGCGACCTTCCAGGTGGCGAGCGTCGAGGCGAAGCCCGCCAAGCGCCACCCGCAGCCGCCCTTCACCACTTCGACCCTCCAGCAGGAGGCCTCCCGCAAGCTCGGGATGGCGCCGGCCCAGACCATGCGGGTCGCCCAGCGGCTCTACGAGGGCGTCGATATCGGCGGCGAGACGGTCGGCATCATCACCTACATGCGGACCGACGGCGTCGACATGGCGCCGGAGGCGATCCAGGACGCCCGCCGGGTGATCGGCAAGGAGTTCGGCGACCGCTACGTGCCGGACGTGCCGCGCAAGTACAGCGTCAAGGCCAAGAACGCCCAGGAGGCCCACGAGGCGGTGCGCCCCACCGACATGGGCCGCCTGCCCAAGACGGTGGCGCGCCACCTCGAGCCCGAGCAGGCCCGGCTCTACGAGCTGATCTGGACCCGCACCATGGCCAGCCAGATGGAATCGGCCGAGCTGGAGCGGACCACCGTCGACGTCACCGCCAAGGTCGGACCGCGGACCATCGACCTGCGCGCCACCGGCCAGGTGGTGAAGTTCGACGGCTTCCTGACCCTCTACCAGGAGGGCAAGGACGACGAGGAAGACGAGGAGAGCCGCCGCCTGCCGCCCATGAAGGCCGGCGACCCGCTCGCCCGCGAGCGGATCAGCTCGACCCAGCACTTCACCGAGCCGCCGCCGCGCTACTCCGAGGCGAGCCTCGTGAAGCGCATGGAGGAGCTCGGCATCGGCCGCCCGTCGACCTATGCCGCGGTTCTCCAGACCTTGCGGGATCGCGAATACGTCAAGATCGAGAAGAAGCGGCTGCAGCCGGAGGACAAGGGGCGGCTCGTCACGGGCTTCCTCGAGAGCTTCTTCCGGCGCTACGTCGAGTACGACTTCACCGCCGGCCTCGAGGAGCAGCTCGACCGGGTCTCCAACGCCGAGATCGACTGGCGGGCGGTGCTGCGCGACTTCTGGCGCGACTTCTCCGCGGCGATCGGTGAGACCAAGGAGCTGCGCGTCGCCGACGTGCTGGAGGCGCTGAACGGCCTCCTCGGCCCGCACATCTTCCCCGACAAGGGCGACGGCTCGAACCCGCGCACCTGCCCGACCTGCGGCTCGGGCCAGCTGTCGCTGAAGCTCGGCAAGTTCGGCGCCTTCATCGGCTGCTCGAACTACCCGGAGTGCAAGTACACCCGGCAGCTCTCGGCCTCGGGCGTCGACGGCGACGGGGACGGCTCCTCGGCCGAGGGCGGCCAGCCGGGCGTGCGGGTGCTGGGCGACGATCCCGCGACCGGCCTGCCGGTGACGCTGCGCGACGGCCGCTTCGGGCCGTTCCTCCAGCTCGGCGAGGCCTCCGCCGAGAAGGGCGCCGAGAAGCCGAAGCGCTCGTCGCTGCCCAAGGGGCTCAGCCCCTCGGACGTGGATCTCAACAAGGCGCTGGCCCTGCTGGCGCTGCCGCGCGAGGTGGCCCGCCACCCCGAGACCGGCGAGCCGATCCTGGCCAATCTCGGCCGGTTCGGACCCTACGTGCAGCACGGGAAGACCTACGCCAATCTCGGCAAGGACGACGACGTGCTGGAGATCGGGGCTAACCGCGCCATCGACCTGATCGTCGCCAAGGAGCAGGGCGGCGGACGCGGCCGCCCGGCCGCCGATCCGGGCCGGCCACTGGGCAAGGACGAGGCCAGCGGCCGCGATCTCGTGGTCAAGGCCGGCAAGTACGGGCCCTACGTCACGGACGGCGAGGTCAACGCCACGCTGCCGAAGACGATGAGCGCCGAGGCGCTGACCCTGGACGAGGCGATCGCCCTGGTGAACGCCAAGCGCGCCGCGGGCGGCGGCAAGCCGCCGAAGCGCGGGGCGGTCCGGAAAGGGTCGGCGCGGGCCGCGAGCGGCGACAAGCCGGCGGCGAAGAAGACCGCCGCGAAGAAGCCTGCGGCCAAGAAGGCGGCGGCGAAGACGTCGAGCGCGGGCTGAAGCGTTCGTGGACGAGGCTGAGGCGGGCCGGCAAGCCCGCCCGTCCTTGCGAGCGGAGCGAAGCAATCCAGTGCAGCGCGAGGCGTTCGAACGTGGCGCCGACTGGGTTGCTTCGCTCCGCTCGCAAGGACGTGGTGAGGCGGCGCCAGCGTTGCCGCCCCTCACCGCGGGTTGCGGTCAGCGATCGGGTTCAGACCAGGTAGGTGATCGTCGCCGCCACGGCCGTCGCGAAGGTCGCGAGCGCGAGGGTGGTGGAGTTCATCAGCGCCCGGGCCGGCGGCACTGCGGCCGCATCATCGTCGCAGCCGAAGGCAGCGCCGGCCGCGTGCTCGAAGCGGATCAACGTGAGGCGGCGGGCCTCGATCGCGGCGTCGCTCATGGACTGCGGCTCCCTGACCACGGTCAAGATTTATCTCCGCCACCAACGTCGATCGTCCCGTTCTGTTCCGGGCGTCGCCTGTGGAAGCCGGGCATGCGGGTCACGAGAAAGCCTTAACCCATTGTTGTGCAACGTCGTGATGACGGCCCGGCGCGCGGAACCGTGTGCCGGCACGGACGCGGCCCTCGCTCGCGGCGGCGCAGCATGCGATGATGCGACCGCCTCGCCGCAGGGCGAACGGCTTTGATGTTTATGTTTTGTTCCGCTATCATGCGGGGATGAAGGCGCATGCTCCACGACCCGAGACCCGTCCCAAGACCCGTCTGCGCGAAGCCGAGCCGGCCGACACGCCGCGCGCCCGGAGGCCGCGCGTGAGCGATCCGGCGCGGGACCTGTTCGGGCCGGGCGGCAAGGGCGCGGCGGCCCGCCCGCCCGAGCCGCGGCGGCGGCTGGATTCGGCGGCCTCCGTGGCGACGCTCGCGGCCGCCGAGCCGGAGGGCGGCTACACCGCCTCCGACATCGAGGTGCTGGAGGGGCTGGAGCCCGTCCGGCGCCGGCCCGGCATGTATATCGGCGGCACCGACGAGCGGGCGCTGCACCACCTGTTCGCCGAGGTGATCGACAACTCGATGGACGAGGCGGTCGCCGGCCATGCCAGCTTCATCGAGGTGGAGCTGGAGGAATCCGGCGCCCTCGTGGTGACCGACAACGGCCGCGGCATCCCGGTCGACCCGCACCCGAAATTCCCCGGCAAGTCGGCGCTCGAGGTCATCATGACCACGCTGCACGCCGGCGGTAAGTTCGACTCGAAGGTCTACGAGACCTCGGGCGGCCTGCACGGTGTCGGCATCTCGGTGGTGAACGCGCTCTCCGACCTGCTCGAGGTCGAGGTGGCGCGCAACCAGACCCTCTACCGCCAGACCTTCTCGCGCGGTCATGCCCAAGGGGCCTTGGAACTGGTCGGCCGGGTGCAGAACCGCCGCGGCACCCGCGTGCGCTTCCACCCGGACGCCCAGATCTTCGGCTCGCTGAAATTCGACCCGCGCCGCCTGTTCAAGATGGCGCGCTCCAAGGCCTACCTGTTCGGCGGCGTCGAGATCCGCTGGCGCTGCGCCCCGGCCCTCCTCGAGGGGCTGGAGGACGTGCCGGCCGAGGCGGTGCACCGCTTCCCCGACGGGCTGCGCGACTACCTCGCCCGGGACATCGACGGGAAGGAACTCGTCACCGACGCCATGTTCTCCGGCAAGATCACCAAGCCGGGCTCGCACGGGTCGCTCGAATGGGCGGTGGCCTGGATGGTCGCCGAGGACGGGATCTCGCACTCCTACTGCAACACGATCCCGACGCCCGAGGGCGGCACCCACGAGGCGGGCCTGCGCGTCGCCCTGCTGCGCGGCCTGCGCGAGCACGCCGAGCGGGTGAACCAGGCCAAGCGCATGACGGCGGTGACCACCGACGACGTCATGGCGACCTGCGCGTCGATGCTCTCGGTCTTCATCCGCGAGCCGGAGTTCCAGGGCCAGACCAAGGACAAGCTCGCCACCGTGGAGGCCCAGCGCATCGTCGAGACGGCGGTGCGCGACGCCTTCGACCACTGGCTCGCCGCCTCCCCGGCCCAGGCCAACAAGCTGCTCGACTGGGTGATCGACCGGGCCGAGGAGCGCCTGCGCCGCCGCCAGGAGAAGGAGGTCGCCCGCAAGAGCGCGACCCGCAAGCTGCGCCTGCCCGGCAAGCTCGCGGACTGCTCGGCGGCCGGCACCGCGGGCTCGGAGATCTTCATCGTCGAGGGCGACTCGGCCGGCGGCTCGGCCAAGCAGGCCCGGGACCGGGCGACCCAGGCGATCCTCCCCTTGCGCGGCAAGATCCTGAACGTCGCCTCGGCCTCGCGCGACAAGCTCGGCGCCAACCAGCTGATCTCGGATCTCACCCTGGCGCTCGGCTGCGGCACCGGTTCGGCCTTCCGCGAGGCGGACCTGCGCTACGAGAAAGTGATCATCATGACGGACGCCGACGTCGACGGCGCCCACATCGCCTCGCTGCTGATCACCTTCTTCTACCGCCAGATGCCGAGGCTGATCGACCGCGGCCACCTCTACCTCGCGATCCCGCCGCTCTATCGGCTGCAGCAGGGCTCGAAGGTGGCCTATGCCCGGGACGACGCGGATCGGGAGCGGATCGTCAAGACCGTGTTCAAGGGCGGCAAGGTCGAGATCGGGCGGTTCAAGGGCCTCGGCGAGATGATGCCGGCCCAGCTCAAGGAGACCACCATGGATCCGAGGAAGCGCACATTGCTGCGCGTCGCGGTCCTGGACGAGGCCCGGGAATCGACCGGCGACACGGTCGAGCGCCTGATGGGCAACAAGCCCGAGGCGCGCTTCGCCTTCATCAGCGAGCGCGCGGCCTTCGCTGAGGGCGCCGACCTCGACATCTGACGCCGGAGCGCCGGCGCGGCCTCGCCGCGTCGGTCGATGGCGCCCGCGCCGTCTTTGCGAGCGGAGCGAAGCAACCCAGCAGCGCCACGTCCACCGAAGTCGCGCTGCCCTGGATCGCTTCGCTGCGCTCGCAAAGACGGGTTTCGGTCGCGCCTTATCGGGGCGGCGCGATCACCTTGGCCGGGTCGAAGGGCTGGGCCGCCGCCACCGTG
Organism: Methylobacterium sp. D54C; assembly: GCF_053345595.1. NCBI lineage: Bacteria > Pseudomonadati > Pseudomonadota > Alphaproteobacteria > Hyphomicrobiales > Methylobacteriaceae > Methylobacterium > Methylobacterium sp. D54C. Next base: position 59,581 of record NZ_JBKFAK010000023.1, on the reverse strand, counting down.
TCCTTGCCCATGTTGAGGACCGCCGAGAATCGGTCGCCGCCGGGACGCAGCACGAGGGCGCCCGGCTCGACCGCGATGAGCTTGCTGCCGAGGCCGAGGAAGCCGCCGACGTCGATCACGACGGCCTTGAGCGTCCCGCCGTCGGCGATGAGCAGGTCCTCGATCTTGCCGACGCTGTCGCCGGCGGCGTTGCGCACCGTCACGCCGATCATCTTCGTGGTCAGGAAGGTGACGGGCTTGAGCCCCTGACGCTTGGCGGCGTCCTCGGCGCTCGCCGCCTCCGTCAGCCGCCCGCCCCCCTTGCCGTCCGTCGAGGTTCCCGGTCCCGTGGCCGGCAGGATCGTGTCCTTGCCGATCACGCTGGCGTCCTGCGCGGAGGCCGGCGCGTTCGCGAGGCCGAGGGCCGCGAGCGACAGGAGAAGGATTCGGCTTCGCATGGCTGATCGCTCCGCGCGCCCGGTCCCTGCGTGGAAGGCCCTGTCCGGGTCACTGAGGGGCGCCGCGGTCTCAATCGCGGGCGGCCCGCGCGGTTCCGGCCCTCCCTGTCGCACCCGCCGAGGCCGGTTCGCGGTCCCGAAACGCGAAAGGGCCCGGCCTTGCGGCCGGGCCCTTCGGGAGCGCGGAGCCGGCAGAGCCGGCTCCGGCATCCGGTCTCAGTACGAGCCGAACTTGTAGTTCAGGCCGGCGCGGACGACGGCGAACTCGGTCTTGGCGGCGGCGCCGTTGAGGTAGGCGATGCCGTTCGGGGGCAGGAGGTTGCCGTAGAACACGCCGCCGGCCGAGTTCTTCTGGCGGTCGAGGCTGACGTAGAGGCCTTCGACCTTCAGCGTCACGGCGTTCGAGCGGAAGAAGTTCAGGAACGAGTCGGTGGGCAGGGCGTACTCGACGCCGCCGCCGGCGGCCCAGCCGGTGCGGAAGCTGTCGCGGAAGCGGTTGCCGGCGAAGTTCTGGTCGTCCTGGCCCGAGCCGTAGGCGAAGCCGCCGGTGCCGTACACGAGGGTGCGGTCGAAGGCGTAGCCGAGGCGGCCGCGCACGGTGCCGAAGTAGTCCAGCCCGTTGCCGCTGGTGGCGACGAAGGCGCGCGGGGCGGCGAACGCGATGCCCGGGGCGCCGCCGAAGGCGTAGTTCTGGGTGCCGTTGGCGCGGCGGGCGAAGTCGACGTACTGGGCGTCGGCCTCGAAGCCGATCACGACGCCGGAGCCCGGGGTGAACTGGTAGTTGTAGCCGATCTGGGCGCCGCCCGAGAAGCCGTCGTTGTTGCTGCGGTTGTTGACGCTGACGACGCCGGCGGTGCCGGGGGAGTTGATCAGCGAGCCGCCGGGCAGGGCGTAGTTGGTGGTGTTGCGGCTGTTGGCGTCGAAGCCGTAGCCGGCGTTCACACCGAAGTAGAAGCCGGTCCAGGTGAACACCGGCACCGGCGTGAACACCGGCGGCGGCGCGGCGCGGCGCGGAAGGTCGGCGGCGGACGCCGCGGCGGTCATGCCGGCGAGGACGGTGGATGCGAGGAGAAGCTTCTTCATGGTGGTGTTCGGTCCTGGGGTTAGCTTGAGCCGGCAGCCTTCTAGGCGCTCTCGGATGGCGGGTCTGTCGCTTTCCTGCAACAAGCCTCTTCAGGCTAGGGACATCCCGTCAACGAAAGATGAAGACTAGCCGGCCCTGCCCGACAGCAGACGGCCCGCTCGCGCGCTCGAGGAGGGCGAGGAGAGCTGCAGAGACCGTGAAGACTAGCTGCCTTGCGCGCCGCGCATATTGGCGGCGGCCGGCGCGGGGCCGGCGACATCGCTCGTGGTCTCTGCAGGAGCCGTCGGCGGCGAACGTTTTATTCCGGCACAACTTCGACGAGAATGATCCTCGCGCGTAAGCGATCGATTAACCCTGTTGCCCAATGGTCCGTCGCTCGCGGGCCCGTCCCCGGGCCCCTGTCGCGCCCCAAACCGAATCCGGTCCCCCGCCGGCGGAGACCGCTGTCCATGCAGAGCCCCGACGAACGGAGCCGGACGACCTTCGGCAAGCGCCGGACCGGCGAGGCCGCGCCCGGCGCGCAGGCCGGCCCGCGGACCGGCTCGACCGCCGCGCGGGTGGCGCGCGCCGAACCGAGGCGGAGCGCGGGCCCCCTGCCCTGGACGCTGCGCGTGGCGGGCCTGGTCGGGATCGTCGCGGTGATCGGCGCCTACCAGCTCGCGCGGCTGAGCCGGCCCGACGCGGCGACGCCCGGGACTGCCGTCGCGACCGCGGCGCTCGCGCCGATGGCCGAGCCCGAGACGACTGGCGCCATCGCGGCGGCGCGATCCGCCCGCATCACCCGCCTGGATCCCTGCGTCGCGCCCGCGGGCGACCGTCTCCGGCCCTGATCGGCGACCCTTCGCGCGGCCGATCCCCTGTGCGCGGGCAGGCGCTGTCGCCATTGCGAGATTGACAAGTCGCGCCAAGGCCCTAACTGACAGGGAGCATGCGCCCCGCGGCCCCGGGAGCGTCCGAGCGCCCCGCGCGAGCCTTTCCCAGCCGTTGCCGCGACGGTGTCCTTCGCGCCGGCCGGGCGCGCAACGGTTCCTGAACGCAGATGCCTTTTTCCGACCTGGGACTGAGCGAGAAAGTCCTGAACGCCGTCGAAGCGGCGGGTTACACCGAGCCGACGCCGATCCAGGCCGAGGCCATCCCCCACGTGCTGGCGCGCCGCGACGTCCTCGGGATCGCCCAGACCGGCACCGGCAAGACCGCGGCCTTCACGCTCCCGATGCTGACGCTGCTGGAGAACGGCCGCGCCCGCGCGCGGATGCCGCGCACGCTGATCCTGGAGCCGACCCGCGAGCTGGCCGCCCAGGTGGTCGAGAATTTCGACCGCTACGGGACAAACCACAAGCTCAACGTGGCGCTGATCATCGGCGGCGTCTCCTTCGCCGATCAGGACGCCAAGCTGATGCGCGGCACCGACGTGCTGATCGCGACGCCTGGCCGCCTGCTCGACCATTTCGAGCGCGGCAAGCTGCTGCTCACCGGCGTCGAGCTCCTGGTCATCGACGAGGCCGACCGCATGCTCGACATGGGGTTCATCCCCGACATCGAGCGCATCGTGAAGATGGTGCCGTTCACCCGGCAGACGCTGTTCTTCTCGGCGACCATGCCGCCGGAGATCGAGCGGCTGGCGGACATGTTCCTGCACAACCCGCAGCGGGTCGAGGTGGCCCGGCCCGCCTCCACGGCGACCACGATCACCCAGCGGCTCGTCGCCACCGGCGCCGAGGGGCACGCCAAGCGCGAGCGCCTGCGCACCCTGATCCGCGGCGAGGGCGAGCTGAAGAACGGGATCATCTTCTGCAACCGCAAGCGCGACGTGGCGCTGCTGCAGAAGTCCCTGGTCAGCCACGGCTTCGACGCCGCGGCGCTCCACGGCGACATGGACCAGCGCGCCCGCACGACGGCCCTCGACGGGTTCCGCAACGGCGACACCGCCCTGCTGGTCGCCAGCGACGTGGCGGCGCGCGGTCTCGACATCCCGGCCGTCAGCCACGTCTTCAACTTCGACGTGCCGCATCACCCGGAGGATTACGTCCACCGGATCGGCCGCACCGGCCGCGCCGGCCGCAGCGGCACGGCCTACACGTTGGTCGCCCCCGACGACACGCGCTCCCTCGGCGCCATCGAGGCGCTGATCGGCCAGCCGATCCCCTGGCTGGACGGCGACCTGACCAGCGTGGCCGACGCGTCCGGCGATACCGGGACGCGCCACCGCGGCCGCGCGGGCGACGGGCGTCGGGGCGGCCGCTCCGCCAAGAGCGGTGGACGGAGCGGCGACAAGAGCGGCAGCGACAAGGGTGCCGACAAGGGCGCCGACAAGGCCGTCGTCGAGAAGAGTGCCCGGAGCGCGAGCGAGACCGAGGAGGTCCGCGAGCGTCCGACCCGGTCGCGCGGCGGCCGCGGCGCGGCGCGCGCGGAGAGCCGCCCGGACGATCGTCCCGAGAGCCGCTCTGAGAGCCGCCCCGAGAACCGTCCGGAGCCGCGCGCGTCGGGCCGCGCGTCAGGCCGCGGCGGCGAGTCCGCGCGCGAGGAGCGCGGGCGCCGGATCGACGCGGACGGAGACACGCCCGTCGGCCTCGGCTCGCACGTTCCTGCGTTCCTGCTTCGACCAGTCTTGGCGAAGAAGGATAAGTAACAGACGTCTGTTCCGGCTTAACTGTCCGGCTACCAGGCAGCCGTATATTGGCTCAGGGCAACGACGCAGGCGCGTCGGTCGCCCCGGACCGCGGGATACGGATGAGCCAGGAGACCTATTCGGATCGCGATCGCAGCTTCGCGTTGGCGAAGCGCAGCCACGACCTGATTCGCGACTACGGGCCCTCCGCGACGCCGCGCGCCTACGCCGTCTGGTACGCCTACGTCTCGGGGGAGCTGCCTCTCCTCGCCGACGCCGTGAAGCGTCTCACCACGCAGAACGGCTGCCTCACCGAGGGCGACATCGACGACCTGCACGAGACCTATCTCGACGGGCGCCGCCTCGCGAGCACCACCGACGACGTCAGCCGCATCGTCCTCAGCGAGATCGCGGCCGTCACCGAGATCCTGGACCTCTCCCTGGGCTCGACGGCGCAGTACAGCGAGTCGCTGCGCGCGGTCGCCCAGGACCTCTCCCAGGGCGTCCCGAGCCGGGCGCGGTTCGGCGAGATCGTCGCGACCCTGGCCGCCACGACGCGGGAGGTCGCCGCCAACAACCGGATCCTCGAAGCCCGCATGCGCGAGACCCGCAGCGAGATCGAGACCCTGCGCGAGAAGCTCGAGGCGACCCGGCGCGAGAGCCTGACCGACGCCCTGACGGGGCTCGCCAACCGCAAGCATTTCGAGGAGACGCTGAAAGCGTCGATGGAGACGGCCCGGGCGCGCAGCACGCCCATGAGCCTGATCATCCTCGACATCGACTTCTTCAAGCGATTCAACGACCTGTACGGTCACCTCACGGGCGATCAGGTCCTGCGGCTCGTGGCGATCGTGATGCGCGAGAACGCCGGCAAGCAGGCGCAGCTCGCCCGGTTCGGCGGCGAGGAGTTCGGCATCATCCTGCCCGGGGTCGACCGGACGGTGGCCAAGCAGGTGGCCGAGACGGTCCGCGCCAGCGTCATGGGGCGCGAGCTGGTCAAGCGCTCGACCGGCGAGTCGCTCGGCAAGGTCACCATCTCGCTGGGCGTGGCGGTGCTGCGCCCGGGCGACACGCCCGCCTCGCTGATGGAGCGGGCCGACCTGTGCATGTTCGCGGCGAAGCGCGCCGGCCGGAACCGCTTCCTGGACGACGCCGCCGAGTCGTTGATGCAGGTGGCCTAGAGCCGGCCCCGGCCGCGGCGCCGTGCGGCGACGCGCGCCACACGCGACGGCGGGCGCGGACCGGTCAGGCCTGCGCGGGCAGGCGGTCAGCCGAGACCGGCGTGATCGCCACCGACTCGCCGCAGCCGCAGGCCGAGGTCTGGTTCGGGTTGTTGAACACGAACTGCGAGGCCAGCTTGTTGGTGGTGAAGTCCATCTCGGTGCCGAGCAGGAACAGCACCGCCTTCGGGTCGACGAACACGCGCACGCCGCGATCCTCGACCACGTCCTCTCCGGGCTTGGCCGCCTCGGCATATTCCATCGTGTAGGACATCCCGGCGCAACCGCCGTTCCGGACGCCGACGCGCAGCCCGGCGATCGGCCGGTCGGCCTCCGCCATGATCGTCTTGATCCGATCGGCGGCGCGATCGGTCAGCGAGAGAACCTTGAAACCAGCGGACATCGTCACCCTCCCGCCCATCCGGGTTCAAGGCCCGGGGACGCGCATTCCGACGCGTACAAGATAAGCATTGGCCCGGGGCCGGTCCACCGCGGCGGGGTCACACCGGCCCGGCATTCGCCGCGCGGGAGCGCCCTCAGGCGGCCTCGCCGGTCAGTCGCGCGAAGGTCCCGAGATCGACGTTGCCGCCGCTGATCACCACGCCGACGCGCTTGTTCGTCACGTCCACGAGGCCGCTCAGCACCGCCGCCGCCGCGAGGCAGCCGGTCGGCTCGACCACGAGCTTCATCCGGCTGGCGAAGAACCGCATGGTCTCGACGAGTTGCGCGTCGGTGACGGTGAGGATGTCGGACACCCGCGCGCGGATGATCGCGAAGGTCAGGTCGCCCAGCGCCGTCGACTGCGCACCGTCGGCGATGGTGCGGGGCACCGGGATCGTGACGATCCGGCCCTCGCGGAACGAGCGCTGCCCGTCATTGCCCGCCTCCGGCTCGACGCCGATCACCCGGCAGCCCGGTGACAGCTCCGCGGCGGCGAGGGCGCAGCCCGCGAGCTGGCCGCCGCCGCCGAGGCAGGCCACCAGCACGTCGAGGGGACCGACCGTCTCGATCAGCTCCTGCGCCAGCGTCCCCTGCCCGGCGATGACGTCGGGATGGTTGAAGGGCGGGATCAGCGTCAGGCCGCGGGCCTCGGCGATCTCGCGGCCCAGGGCCTCGCGATCCTGGGTGTAGCGGTCGTACAGGACCACCTCGGCGCCGTAGCCGCGGGTGGCGGCGATCTTCGCCGCGGGGGCGTCGCCCGGCATGATGATCGTGGCGGGCGCTCCGAGCAGCCGACTCGCCAGGGCGATCGCCTGGGCGTGGTTGCCCGAGGAGTAAGTGATGACCCCGCGGGTGCGGGCCGCCTCCGGCAGCGCGCTGATCGCGTTGTAGGCGCCGCGGAACTTGAAGGCGCCGGCCCGCTGCAGGTTCTCCGCCTTGAAGAACAGGCGGCCGCCGGTCATCGCGTCGGCCGTGCGGGAGGTCAGCACCGGGGTGCGGTGCGCGGCCCCGGCGATCCGCTCGGCGGCGCGGGCCACGTCCGCGAAGGTCGGAAGGCCGTCGGTGGCCGCGCCGGATCCGCCGGGCTGCGTGTCGTGCATGGTCGCCTGCATCGTTGCCTGCATCGTCGTCCGGGTACCATCCGCCCGGGGCCGCGCCGGAGCGAGGCCGGGGCGCAGCCCGTCATACGGGCCTTTCGACCCGCGCGCATCCCGCCGATCCACATGCGCAAGCGGAGCCATTCGCCACCTCGCCGCTTATACCCAGCGACAACTTGGCAGGAACGCTGGGGGGCGGCATCGCCATGGCAACAGAGACCACGCGCGCACCGGTGCGCCGCCCGCACGGCGGCAGGGACACGCCGTGAGCGCCCGCGACCGCGCTTCGGGCGACGCGGCGACCGAGGTCACCTTCCGGGGGCGCGGACTGGCGCTGCGCACCGGCTCGCGCCTGATCCTGCTCGTCTGCCCGCTCTGCTCGCAGCGCAACGCGCGGCGGGGCGCCGAACGCGGCATCTGCGAGTGGTGCGCCTATGTGCCGTCGCCGGACCAGGCCGAGCCCGTGGATCGCGGGTGCTCCTGAGGCGCTGCCGCGCGGGACGCCGAAATCGCGGTCTGGGATTGATTCTTAGCTAGGTACTATCTCCGGTTGCGTATTGTGGCGCTGGTCCTCACACTCCCGCCGGGGGCCTGATGGGAGGGCACATGCAACCGTCCGAATGCTGCATCTTTCGGATGACCATCGCCTCCGTGATCGGCAGCTGCGTCACGCTCCTGCTCGTCCGGGGGCTCGATCCGGTCATCGCCCTGCTGCTGATCCCGATCGGCGGCAGCGTGGCGACGGTTCTGGTGATCCTGCTGTTCCAGGCCGTGAGCCTGACGCTCGCGGCGCGGACCGGTCCGCACTGACCGGCCGGTGGCGGCGCGGCTCGGATCCCTGTCCGACCCGCGCGCCGCGTCGGCCTCCGATCAGGTGTGGATCACCTTGCCGTAGGCGTCGAGCACGCTCTCGTGCATCATCTCGCTGAGCGTCGGGTGCGGGAACACCGTGTGCATCAGCTCCTCCTCGGTGCTCTCGAGGTTCATCGCCACCACGTAGCCCTGGATCAGCTCGGTCACCTCGGCCCCGACCATGTGGGCGCCGAGCAGCTGGCCGGTCTTGGCGTCGAACACGGTCTTGATCAGGCCGTCCGGCTCGCCGAGCGCGATCGCCTTGCCGTTGCCCGCGAAGGGGAACCGGCCGACCTTCACCGAGAAGCCCTGCTCCTTGGCCTTGGCCTCGGTGAGCCCGACGCTGGCGATCTGCGGCTGGCAGTAGGTGCAGCCCGGGATCTTGGCCTTGTCCATCGGGTGGGTGTGCAGGCCCTTGATGGTCTCGATGCAGATGACGCCCTCGTGCTCGGCCTTGTGGGCGAGCATCGGCGGCCCGGCGACGTCGCCGATCGCGTAGAGGCCGGGCAAGTTGGTGCGGCCGAGCCCGTCCGTCACCACGATCCCGCGGTCGATCTTCACCCCGAGTTTCTCGAGGCCGATATTCTCGATGTTGCCGACGACGCCCACCGCCGAGATCAGCTTCTCCGCGGTGATCTGCTGGGTCTTGCCGTCGCCGCCCTCGATGGTGGCCGTGACGGAATCGGCGCCCTTCTCGACCTTGGTCACCTTGGCGCCGGTGAGGATCTTGATGCCCTGCTTCTCGAAGCGCTTGCGGGCGAGGCCGGCGATCTCGGCATCCTCCACGGGCAGGATCTGCGGCAGCAGCTCCACCACGGTCACCTCGGCGCCCATGGTGCGGTAGAACGAGGCGAACTCGATGCCGATGGCGCCCGAGCCCATCACCAGCAGGCTCTTGGGCATCGCCTCGGGGACCATGGCCTCGTAGTAGGTCCAGATCAGCTTCTTGTCGGGCTCGATCCCCGGGATCGCGCGCGGACGCGCGCCGGTCGCGACGATGATGTGCTTGGCCTGGTAGGTGCCGGCGCCCTTGGCGCCCTTCGGCGCCTCGGCGCGCTTCGTCTCCTTCACGGTGACCTTGCCGGGCTGGTTGCCCTGCGCGGCACTGTCGACCGAGGCCTCGCCCCAGATCACGTCGACCTTGTTCTTCTTGAGCAGCATGCCGACGCCGCCGTTCAGCCGGGCCGAGACGCCGCGGGACCGCTTCACGATCGCGGCGGTGTCGAACCCGACCTTCTCCGCGGTCAGGCCGTAATCGCCGGGATGCTGGAAATAATGAAAAATCTCGGCCGAGCGGAGCAGCGCCTTGGTGGGGATGCAGCCCCAGTTCAGGCAGATGCCGCCCAGGTGCTCGCGGTCGACCACGGCGGTCCTGAAGCCGAGTTGCGCCGCGCGGATCGCCGTGACGTAGCCGCCGGGCCCGGCGCCGATGATGAGGACGTCGTAGGTGTCGGACATTTACCTCTCCGCGAACGCCCCTCCCCCTGGTGGGGAGGGGGCTGGGGGTGGGGGTGGCTCCGCCTGGCCGGCTGAATCCGGAAGAGGCGCGTCGGATGCGGCAAGGGCCGCGTGGATCGTCTCGAGGACGGTATCGATCTCCCGCAGGACCGTGCGGTTCGGGAAACGCAGGACGCGGAAGCCTTCGGAGCAAAGATAGGTATCCCGGCGGGCATCGTAGGCCGTACTGGCCTCGAAGCCGTGCTGCTCCCCGTCGACCTCGACGATGAGCCGGGCGGTGAGGCAGCAGAAATCCGCCACGTAAGGGCCGAGGGCGACCTGCCTGCGGAAATGCGAGCCGTCCACCGGCAGGCGGTGACGCAGGTGCCACCAGAGCCGCTTCTCCGCCTCCGTGAGCGAGCGCCGCAGCGTCTTCGCGTTCGCGGTTGCTCTGGGCGAGGCTGATCTCCGGGGCTGCTGGCTCCAGGGCATGGGGCGGCAGGTCAATCGAACGTGGCCGATGGGGGCATGCTCATCGTGAGCATGGAGCACGGCACATCGCAGCAGGATCGGGTGTACTGACCGGTGCCTGTCACCTTCCCCCACCTCGACATTCTGCGACGCACTTTCCCCTCCCCCTTGTGGGGAGGGGTCAGGGGTGGGGGTGGTTCAGGATCGAGCGTCCCGGTGCCTCCTGCACCACCCCCACCTCCAACTCCTCCCCACAAGGGGGAGGAGAGGCCCTGCCTCACACCAGCATGCCCATCGGGTTCTCGATCAGCCCCTTGAAGGCCGAGACCAGCTCCGCGCCCAGCGCCCCGTCGAGCACCCGGTGGTCGCACGACAGGGTGCAGGTCATGACCTGGACCACGGCCGGCGCCCCGTCCTTCACGACCACGCGCTTCTCGCCCGCGCCCACCGCCAGGATGCTCGATTGCGGCGGGTTGATCACCGCGGTGAAGTGCTTGATCCCGAACATGCCGAGGTTCGACACTGAGGTGACGCCGCCCTGGTACTCCTCGGGCTTCAGCTTCTTGGCGCGGGCGCGGGCGGCGAAATCCTTCATCTCGTTGGAGATGGTCGAGAGCGTCTTCTCGTCCGCCCGGCGGATCACCGGCGTGAACAGGCCGCCGTCGATCGCCACCGCGACGCCGACCTCGGCGTGCTTGAAGCGCAGGATCCGGTCCTCGGCCCAGACCGCGTTGGCGGCCGGAACGCGGGTCAGCGCGAGGCCCATCGCCTTGATGACGAAGTCGTTCACCGAGAGCTTGAAGGCGGGCTTGCCGTCCTTGTCCTTGCCGGCCGAGCCGTTCAGCGTCTCGCGCAGCTTCATCAGCGCGTCGAGCTCGCAATCCACCGTCAGGTAGAAGTGAGGGGCGACCTGCATCGCCTCGGTGAGGCGCTTGGCGATGGTCTTGCGCATGCCATCGAGGGGCACCTCCTCGTAGGCATCCTTGGCGAAGAAGCCCTTGACCTGGTCGGTCGTGAGGCCGGCCGGCGCGCCGCCCGCCGGGGCGGCCTTCGGGGCCGGTGCGGCCGCCTTCGGCGCCTCGGCGGCGGCCTGCGCGGCGGCGGGTGCCTTGGTGGCGCCGGAGGCCTTCGCGGCCTGGACGTCGCGGGCGATGATGCGGCCGTGCGGCCCGCTGCCCTGGACGGCGGCGAGATCGACGCCCTCCTGCTTGGCGATCCGGCGGGCGAGCGGCGAGGCAAACACGCGGCCGCCCGGGCCGGCCTGGGCGCCACCTTGCGGAGCGCCGCTCGGCTGCGCGCCCTCCGGTGCGGCGTTCACCCGCTCGTACGACATGTGGCCGCCGCCGGGCGTCGTGTTCTGCGATGCGGTCGACGCGTCGGCCTTGGGCTCAGGCTTGGATTCTGTCTTGGCCTCGCCGTTCGAGGCCGCCTTCGGCGCGCCGCCGGCCTGCACGCTCGACGGATCCTCGCCCTCGGCGGCGATGATGGCGATCAGGTCGTTGACCGGCACGTCCGCGGTGCCCTCGGGCACGAGGATCTTGGCGAGCACGCCCTCGTCGATGGCCTCCACCTCCATGGTGGCCTTGTCGGTCTCGATCTCGGCCAGCACGTCGCCGGACTTGATCGGATCGCCCTCCTTCTTCAGCCACTTGGCGAGGTTGCCCTTCTCCATGGTGGGGGAGAGCGCGGGCATCAGCACGTTGATCGGCATGGCATCAGGTCTCGGGCAAGGCCGGGGCGGCCGGATCGTCGAAGGGGAAGAGGTCGTCGAGGGGGAACGGGACGGCGTCGAAGGGCGGCAGGGCCACGGTCTCGCCGCGCTGGATCGTGGCGAGGAGCACCCAGCGCCCGTCCGCGAGGGCGAAGCCTTCGAGCACGCCCGCGGCCGGATCGAGCAGCCAGAGGTGGCCGATCCCGGCCTCGGCGTAGATGCGGCGCTTCGGACCCCGGTCGAGGCTGGTCGTGGATGGCGAGAGGATCTCGCAGACCCAGTCGGGGGAAGTCTCGATATAGGCGCCCTCGGGCTCGGTGGGCATGCGTGTACGGCGCCAGCCCGCGAGGTCGGGCACCATAATCTGAGATCCGAGATGGAGTTCCGGCTCGATCAAGATAATCCAGCCTCCTGGACCGCCGCGTCCCCGGCTGAAGGTGAGATCGAGCTCACCCCCCAACCGCACAGCCGCGCCGGCATGCCGCGGCCTAGGCCGCGGATGCGTCTCCAGCACGCCGTCGATGATCTCGGCGACGAGATGCTCCGGGACCGCCTCCAGATCCGCGTAAGTCGCCTGCCGGACAGCCGCCTCAGCCATGGTCGGCCGCCATCGTCAGTTGAGGCCGCCGGGGTCGAGCCCCTCGGCCTCCCAGCCGGCGCGGATCCGCTCGACCGCCTCGTCCTCCGACATGTCGGTCTCCAGCGCGTAGGCGCGGGCGGCCTGGCGGGCGAGGTCGGCCAGCAGCCGGCCCCAGGTCGCCGGATCGTCGAAGGAGCGGCGCAGGGCGACGCTCACCGCGCCGTCGACCACGGCCGCGCGCAGCACCTCGATGCCGCCCTGCTCCAGGGCGTCGGGCGGGATAGCGAGTTCGGCGAAGTCGGTGCTGGGATCCTGGCTCATGGCGCGCCGGCTGTTCCTCGATCTGGCCGGGGCGGGCGACGGCGTCGCCCGCGCGCCCGTCACTTGTAGCAGACGCTCTTGGCGGCCTCGACGACCTCCGCCACCGTCGGCAGCGCCAGCTTCTCGAGGTTGGCCGCGTAGGGCATCGGCACGTCCTTGCCGGTGATGCGCAGGACCGGCGCGTCCAGGAAGTCGAAGGCGTCGACCATCAGGCGGGCCACGATCTCGGCGCCGATGCCGGATTGCGGGAAGCCCTCCTCCACGGTGATGCAGCGGCCGGTCTTCTTGACCGATTCCACCACCGTCGCGCTGTCCATCGGGCGGATCGTGCGCAGGTCGATCACCTCGGCCTCGATGCCCTGCTCGGCGAGCGCTTGCGCGGCCTTGAGCGCGTAGGTCATGCCGATGGCGAAGGACACGATGGTCACGTCGCTGCCCGTGCGGTGGATCTTCGCCTTGCCGATCGGAAGCACGAAGTCGTCGAGCTTCGGCACCGGGAAGGACTGCCCGTACAGGATCTCGTTCTCGAGGAAGATCACCGGGTTCGGGTCGCGGATCGCGGCCTTGAGCAGGCCCTTGGCGTCGGAGGCCGTGTAGGGTGCGATCACCTTCAGGCCCGGCACGTTGGAGTACCACGCGGAATAGTCGTGGCTGTGCTGGGCGGCGACGCGGGCGGCGGCGCCGTTGGGCCCGCGGAACACGATCGGGCAGCCGAGCTGGCCGCCGGACATGTAGAGGGTCTTGGCCGCCGAGTTGATGATGTGGTCGATCGCCTGCATGGCGAAGTTGAAGGTCATGAACTCGACGATCGGCTTCAGGCCGGCCAGCGCCGCGCCCACGCCGATGCCCGCGAAACCGTGCTCGGTGATCGGGGTGTCGACGACGCGCTTCGGCCCGAACTCCTGCAGCAGGTTCTGGGTGACCTTGTAGGCGCCCTGGTACTCGGCGACCTCCTCGCCCATGACGAAGACGTCGCCGTCGCGGCGCATCTCCTCGGCCATGGCGTCGCGCAGGGCCTCTCGGACGGTCTGGGTGACCATCGGCGTGTCGGCCGGGAACTCCTCCATCACCGGCTCTTGGGCCTTGTTGGTGATGACGGCCGGCGCGGCCGGCGCCTTCGGGGCGTCGTCGCCGGTCTTGGCCGCGGGGGCGGCCTTGTCAGCCATGCCCTCGGCCTGCATGTCGGGGGTCGGGGCCGGGTGGCCGCCCGCGCCGTTGGGCTTGGCGCCGCCGCCGGACTGGACGCTCGCCGGATCCTCACCCTCGCCGGCGATGACGGCGATCGGCGTGTTGACCGCGACGCCCTCGGTGCCCTCGGCGATCAGGATCTTGGCGAGGATGCCCTCGTCGATGGCCTCCACCTCCATGGTGGCCTTGTCGGTCTCGATCTCGGCCAGCACGTCGCCGGACTTGATCGGGTCGCCCTCCTTCTTCAGCCACTTGGCGAGCTTGCCCTCCTCCATGGTGGGCGAGAGGGCGGGCATCAGGATGTCGGTCGCCATGCTCAGCTCTGCGGTCGTCTTTATCGTTAAGGGGCGGCCAGCTTTGTCGTGCGCGCTCAGGCGTGCGCTTCGAGCAGGATGTCGGTCCAGAGCTCGGACGGATCCGGCTCGGGGTCGTTGGTGGCGAACTCGGCCGAGGCGTTGACGACCTCGCGGACCTTGGCGTCGGTGGCCTTCAACTCGGCCTCGGGCACGGCGTGCAGCTCGAGCAGGCGCTTGCGCACCATCTCGATCGGGTCGTGCTCGTCGCGCATCTTCGAGACCTCGTCCTTGGTCCGGTACTTGGCCGGATCGGACATGGAGTGGCCGCGGTAGCGGTAGGTCTGCATCTCCAGGATGTACGGGCCCTGGCCGGTCCGGGCGTGCTCGATCGCCCGGGTCGCGGCCTCGCGCACCGTGCGGACGTCCATGCCGTCGACCTGCTCGCCGGGGATGCCGAAGGAGAGGCCGCGCTTCGAGAAGTCCGTCTGGGCCGAGGCGCGGGCCACCGAGGTGCCCATGGCGTAGCGGTTGTTCTCGATCACGTAGACGACCGGCAGCTTCCAGAGCGCCGCCATGTTGAAGCTCTCGTAGACCTGGCCCTGGTTGGCGGCGCCGTCGCCCATGTAGGTCAGGCTGACCTTGCCGTTCTCCCGGTAATGGTCGGCGAAGGCGAGGCCGGTGCCGAGCGAGACCTGCGCGCCGACGATGCCGTGGCCGCCGAAGAACTGCTTCTCGCGGCTGAACATGTGCATCGAGCCGCCCTTGCCGCGGCTGTAGCCGCCGCGGCGGCCGGTCAGCTCGGCCATGACGCCCTTCGGGTCCATGCCGCAGGCGAGCATGTGGCCGTGGTCGCGGTAGCCGGTGATGACCTGGTCGCCCTCGACCGAGGCCATCTGCATGCCGATCACCACGGCCTCCTGGCCGATGTAGAGGTGGCAGAAGCCGCCGATCAGGCCCATGCCGTAGAGCTGGCCGGCCTTCTCCTCGAAGCGCCGGATCAGCAGCATCTCGTGATAGGCGTGGAGATCCTCGTCCCGCGTGAACTGGGGCATGTTCGGCGCGGGGCGATGCGCCTCGGCGGCCTGAGGGCTCGCGGCCTGCACCGGCGCGGACGACGCGTCCTTGGCGGGCTCTTTGGCAGGCTCCTTGGCGGCGTCCATCGGCGCTCTCCCCGTGATTCCACGCGACTTCGTGGGGGTGTAGGACAGCGACGATTGGAAAGCGAGGGCTGCCGCTCTGACAGGAAGCCGCTCTTGTCAGAGGACTTTCGGGACTAGGGAAAACGATCCCCTGGACTTCCGCGGGACGATCGCGGGACCTCCCGCGGACCTGTCAGGGCGTGATGATGACCACGTCGTTGGCGTGGACCCGGCCCAGGACGATCCGGGCGCGCTCCTCAAGGAGGTCGCGGTCGATCTGGTCGCTCTTGAGCAGGTTCACCCGGTGCTCCCAGACGGCGCGCTCGGCCTTCACGGCGGCGAGTTCCTGGCTGAGGCCGTAGGCGCGGATCTTCAGGGCCTTCTTGGCCTCGAGGCCACGGTTGCCACTCTCGGCCTGCCACACGAAATAGCCGACCACGAGCGCCGACAGGGTCCAGAGACCCAGCGGCAACACGACCATTCTGACTCGGCGGCGCACGACCATGGCGCGACCCTCGCGCGGAAAGGTTAACGGTTCTTTTCGACCGCGCCGCGGTCGGGGCAGGACCGCGACGGGGCCGGACCGCGGCCGGGACGAACAGGGGCGAGCCTGAGGCATGGACCTGACGCATCTGGGACGCTGGATCGCCGCGCACGCCACGGCGACCGACGACCACGACACCCTGCTCTCGGGCTTCTGCGAGTCGCTGGTCGAGGCCGGCCTCCCCGTCTGGCGGGTCAGCGTCATGGCGCCGGCCTTGGACCCGACGCTGCGCGGCGTCAGCCTCAACTGGCACGCGGGCGAGGGCATGTCCTTCGTCGCCAACGCCCACGGCGCCGACGAGGAGAGCGACTGGCTCCTGAGCCCCGTCTACGCCCTCGTGGAGACGGGCGAGACCTTCGGCCGCTGGCGCCTCGACGCGCCCGGGCTGGCGGTGGACTTCCCGGTCCTGAAGGCCCTCGGGGCGCAGGGCGGCGTCGACTACGTGCTGCACATCGCCGAGTTCGCTCCCGGCACCGCGCTGCGGGGCATCGCGGTCTCGTTCTGCACCCGCGCCGCCGCCGGCTTCACCGAGGCGGACCTCGCGGCGATCGCCGGCGTCCTGCCGTTCCTGACGCTGGCGATGGCCAAGATGGGCCTCGCCCACACGTTCCGGGAAGTCTCGGCCACCTATCTCGGCCGGTCGACCGCCGAGCGCATCCTCGACGGTCAGATCCGGAGGGGCGAGGGGCGGGCCGTGCCGGCGGCGATCCTGCTGACCGACCTGCGCGGCTTCACGGCCCTGGCCGACCGGGTGGATCCGGCCGACATGGTCACGTGGCTCAACGAGCATTTCGACGCCCTCGGCGACCCGGTGGCGCGGCACGGCGGCGAGATCCTGAAATTCCTCGGGGACGGTTTCCTGGCGATCTTCCCGGTCCCGGACGCCGACACCCTCCCCTGCCCGGTCTGCGGTGCGGCGCTCGACGCCGCGATCGAGGGCCTCGCCGCCAACGCGGCGCTCAACGCCCGCCGCCGCGCCGCGGGGCTGCCGGAGCTGCCGGCCGAGGGCGTCGTGCATTTCGGGACGGTGATGTACGGCAATGTCGGGACCGAGCGGCGCCTCGACTTCACGATCATCGGACGGGCGGTCAACGAGGCGAGCCGGATCGAGAGCCAGTGCGCCGCCCTCGGCCACGACCTCCTCGTGTCGGACTCCTTCGCCGAGCGGTGCGCCCGGCGGCTGGAGCCGGTCGGGACGATCGAGTTGCGGGGCCTGTCGCGGCCGATGCGGGTCTGGACCGTGCCGGGGGAGTCGTCCGGTGCGGTGATGACCTGAGGCGAGCGCCGTCTTCCGGGCTCGCCTGCGGCGCCCCGGAACAAGGTGGGAGGCGCCGCGCCGACGTCGTCAGAACAGCGCGCAGCTCCGCTGGAGCACCAGCCCGACCGCGCCCTGCACGAAGCGGCGCCGGTAGGCCTCCCGGATCTCACGCAGGGCCGCGACCGCCTCGGGCGTCGGTTCGGTGACGATCAGGACGATGCGGGCGGCCTCGCGGACGATGCGTCCGTCCGGCCCGCGCCACTGGCCCCGGCCGGCGAACACGGTCAGCCCGTCCGGGAACCGCGGGGTGATCCACTCGGCCAGGAACCGGTCGAAGGCCGCCCCCGAGACGCGGCCGCCGTCCGGCCGCGACAGGCCGAACAGCAGCTGCGCGCTGAGCGTCGGGCGGGCACCGTCGCAGAGCGGGTCCGCGCGGGCGGGGCCGGCCGCCCCGACACCGAGCAGGCCGGCCAGCAGGATCTTACCGATCAGCGGCGGGCGAGCTGCTTGAGCGCCGACGGGCCGGCGTAGAGTGCCTGCGGGCCCAGGCCCTCCTCGATGCGGATCAGCTGGTTGTACTTGGCCAGTCTGTCCGAGCGGGCGAGCGAGCCGGTCTTGATCTGCCCGCAATTGGTGGCCACCGCGAGATCCGCGATGGTCGAGTCCTCGGTCTCGCCCGAGCGGTGCGACATCACCGCGGTGTAGCCGGCGCGCTGGGCCATATCGACGGCCGCCAGGGTCTCGGTGAGCGAGCCGATCTGGTTCACCTTGATCAGGATCGAGTTGGCCGTGCCCTCGGCGATGCCGCGGGACAGGCGCTCGACGTTGGTGACGAACAGGTCGTCGCCCACGAGCTGGCAGCGGTCGCCGATCTTGTCGGTGAGGAGCTTCCAGCCGGCCCAGTCATCCTCCGACATGCCGTCCTCGATCGAGACGATCGGGTAGGTGGCGACGAGCTGCGCGAGGTAGTCGACCTGCGCCTCGATGGTGCGGGTCTTGCCCTCGCCCTCGTACGCGTAGGCGCCGTCCTTGAAGAACTCGGTGGCGGCGCAGTCGAGGGCGAGCGCCATGTCCTGGCCCGGCTTGAAGCCGGCGGCGCTGATCGCGTCCATCACGAAATCGAGGGCGGCCTCGGCGGACGGCAGGTTCGGGGCGAAGCCGCCCTCGTCGCCGACATTGGTGTTGTGGCCGGCCTTCTTCAGCTTGCCCTTGAGGGTGTGGAACACCTCGGAGCCCATGCGCACGGCCTCGGCGAGCGAATCGGCGCCCACCGGCATGATCATGAATTCCTGGAAGTCGATCGGGTTGTCGGCGTGCGCGCCGCCGTTGATGATGTTCATCATCGGCACCGGCAGGACCCGGCCCTGCACGCCGCCGACGTAGCGGTAGAGCGGCAGGCCCGAGGCCTCGGCCGCGGCCTTGGCCACCGCCAGCGACACGCCGAGGATCGCGTTGGCGCCGAGGCGGGCCTTGTTGGGCGTGCCGTCGAGCTCGATCATCGCCTCGTCGACCGCGACTTGGTCCTCGGCCTCCATGCCGCCGATCGCGTCGAGGATCTCGGTCTGGGCCGCCTCGACCGCCTTCAGCACGCCCTTGCCGAGGAAGCGGTTCTTGTCGCCGTCGCGCAGCTCCACCGCTTCGTGGGCGCCGGTGGAGGCTCCCGACGGCACCGCGGCGCGGCCGAAGGAGCCGTCCTCCAGGATGACGTCGACCTCGACCGTGGGGTTGCCGCGGCTGTCGAGGATCTCGCGGGCGCTGATATTGGTGATCGCGGTCATGGAACGTCCTCTCGCGGGGGCCGCGGGTCGGCGACCGCGCCCCAATCGGAGGGTGCGGCGCATCGCGGCGGCTTATCCGTCAAGCCGCGGCCGGCGGCAAGCGCCGGGACGGACGGCGCACAGCCCACACTTGTCGGGAAAGCGTCGCGGATCAGGCGGATGCGCGCGGCGCCGGCAGGCTCTATATGGCCGGCCATGACCTCTCCCGACGACCTCCAGCTCGGCCAGCCGACGCCCGTCCCCGCCTCGCCCGAGGAGGCGCGACTCGACCGGGTCCCGAACCCGCACGCGGACACCGACTATGTCGCCCGCTTCACCGCGCCGGAATTCACCTCGATCTGCCCGGTCACCGGGCAGCCGGATTTCGCGATCCTGGTGATCGACTACGTGCCCGGTGACTGGCTGGTGGAGTCGAAGTCACTGAAGCTCTACCTGGGGGCGTTCCGCAACCACGGAGCATTCCACGAGGATTGCACGGTGGCGATCGGCAAGCGGCTCCGCGACCTGCTGGAACCGCGCTACCTGCGAATCGGCGGGTTCTGGTATCCCCGCGGCGGAATCCCGATCGACGTCTTCTGGCAGACGGGCGACTTGCCGAAGACCGCGTGGCTGCCGGACCCGGGCGTGCCGCCCTACCGCGGACGCTGACCGAGCCAACGAAAAGGGCGACCGGCTCGCGCCGGTCGCCCCCGATCCTTACGGATCTCCGATCTCAGTAGCCGTAGCCGTAGTAGCCGTAGCCCGGAGCGGCGTAGCCGTAGCCGCCGTAGACCGGGGCGTAGCCGTAGCCGTAGGACGGGGCGTAGCCGTAGCCGCCGCCGTAGTAGCTGTCGCGGGCCGCGCCCGCGGCGATCGCACCGGCCGCGAGGCCGGCGATGCCGAGGCCGATGGCGGCGCCGGTGCCGATGCCGCGACGGCCGCGGTAGTAGCCGTGACCGTAGCCGCCGTAGCCGCCGTGGTAGCCGTAAGGCCGCGCCTCGGCGCTCGTGGTGACGGCAACACTGCCGAGAGCCATGGCGGCGGCAGTGGCGATGATACCGATCTTGCGCATAGTGTTCCTTCTCGATCCCTGATCGAACATGCCCAATAACGTGGCCGCATCCGGACAGTTCCAGATTTCACGCCGGACTTGCGTGCGGATCCGCACCCAGTCGGGATTATGAACCGTTGTTCAGCGTAGCCGCCGCTTCGATGAGTGCGGTCAAGCTTGGGTGCGGCTCTTCCGGAACCGCTCGAACTCTTGCGGTGAGTCTTCGGGAACACCTGAAACGCCGCGGCGGGCCGGCGCGGCGGACGGCCGGTCCCGGAGATGGAAATCCGCCCCGCCGCGGGTCGGGCGTGCTACGGATCGGCCGGGAGGACCGACGATGGATGCCCTGACCCTGATCCGCGAGAGCCTCGCGCCGCTGGCCGGCAAGCGGGTCGTCGATATCGGGTGCGGCCCCGGGACGCTCGCGCGGCGGCTGGTCGACGCGGGCGCGCGGGTCACCGGGATCGATCCCGGCGCGGCGGCGCTCGCCCGGGCGCGGGACGCCGTGCCGGAGGCGCGCTTCGAGGCCGCGACCGGCGAGGCCCTGCCCTTCCCGGACGCCAGCTTCGACGGCGCCGTGATGCTGAATTCCCTCCACCACGTCCCGGACCCGGCGGCGGCCCTCGCCGAGGCGGCCCGCGTCCTGGCCCCGGGCGGGCTGCTCGTCGTGGTGGAGCCCCTGGCGGAGGGCAGCTTCTTCGAGGCCCTGCGGCCGATCGAGGACGAGACCGCGATCCGCGCCGCCGCCCAGGACGCCATCGCGGCCGCCCTCGCCCGCGGCGCCTACACGTGCCGCCGCGACGCGACGATCGAGCGGCGCGAGCGCTTCGACTCGCTCGACGCCTTCCTCGCCCGCGTCAGCGCCGTGGACCCGGCCCGCGAGGCGACCATCCGGGACCGGCGATCCGTGGTCGAGGAGGCCTTCCTGAAGGCCGCCGCGCGCGAGGCCGACGGGCAGTTCGGCCTCGTCCAGCCGCTGCGGATCCACGTCCTGGAGCCGGCGGCCGCCTGAGCCGGTCAGGCGGCCCGGTTCTTGGCGAGGCGGTCGAAGGCGAGGAGTTCCTCGAGCAGGGCCGGCATGTCCTTCAGCGCCACCATGTTGGGGCCGTCAGAGGGCGCCCGGTCGGGGTCGGGATGGGTCTCGATGAACACCCCCGCCACGCCCACCGCCACGGCGGCGCGGGCGAGGACGGCGACGAACTCGCGCTGTCCGCCGGAACTCGCCCCCTGCCCGCCGGGCTGCTGCACCGAGTGGGTGGCGTCGAACACCACCGGCGCGCCCTGCGTGACCTGCGCCATGATCGGCAGGCTGCGCATGTCCGACACCAGGGTGTTGTAGCCGAACGAGGCGCCGCGCTCGGTGACGATGACGTTGGGATTGCCCGCCTCCGTCACCTTGGCGGCGACGTGCTTCATGTCCCAGGGCGCCAGGAACTGGCCCTTCTTGATGTTGACCGCCCGGCCGGTGGCGGCGGCGGCCAGCAGCAGGTCGGTCTGGCGGCACAGGAAGGCGGGGATCTGGAGAACGTCCACCGCCTCGGCGGCGGGGGCGCACTGCTCGGCGGCGTGCACGTCGGTCAGTACCGGCAGCCCGAGGGTCTCGCGGATCTCGGCGAAGACCGGGAGCGCCCCGTCGAGGCCGATGCCCCGCGCGGCGCTGCCCGAGGTGCGGTTGGCCTTGTCGAAGGAGGTCTTGAACACGAGGCCGACGCCCAGACCCGCGGCCATCTCCTTGAGGGCGGCGGCGATCTCCAGGGCGTGCTGGCGCCCCTCGAGCTGGCACGGGCCGGCGATCAGCGTCAGCGGCAGGTGGTTGGCGAAGCGCGCGTCGCCGACTTGGACGACGGGGCCGGGTGTCTCGATCTTCGACATGCCGGCCGGTCTAGCCCGCGCGGCGGATCCGCGAAAGCCCGGGCCGGGGCGCGACCCGACAGACCGTGCGGTCGTCTCGGAGGGCGTCCGCGCGCGGGCCGGTCTCGCACAGCATCAGGATCCGGCCGGCGCCACCCCGGCGCGGGGCATCGGCCAGCAGGCTGGCCTGGTGGAGGTTGAGCGCCAGCACCTCGACCGCGGCGGCGTCCGCCCCGGCGAGCGCCTGCGCGGCGCGGCCGATCAGGACGAAGTAGGCCGGCGCCGGCTCGCGCTCGCGGGAGGCCACGGTGATGCGGGCGGGGGCGCGGCAATCGAGGCTCAACCGCTCGGCATCCTGCGCCCGGAACACCGCGACGGGGCCGGCCCGGCCGGCCAGGGAGGCACCGGTGGTGCGGATCACCCGCGCGGCGAGGACGTCGCAGGCATCCGCCGCCCGGGCCGGGGCCGGCCCGAGGAGGAGCGCGCCGGCGAGGGCGGTCAGGGTGGTGAGGCGCAGCATCGGGACATCCGCGGCGGGAGACGGTCGCGCCCGGCATATAGCGCGCCCGGGAGATAGCGCGCCCTGCGGCGGGCGCGAAGCCGCGGCGCTCCGCGGGGCGTGGACAGGGACACCCGGATGACCGATCTGAGCGGGCGGCGCGGCGCCGCACGCCGCTCGCAGATCAGGCTCCGACGCGGCCATGCTTCGAACCCTCCTCGCTTCCGTCCTGCTGGCCCTGGTGCCGGCCGGACCCGCTTCCGCAGAGCCGCCCCAGCAGCCGACCTACGGGCCCGAACTCGAGGGCTTCGCCTACCCGTTCCCGGTGGAGCGGTTCCCGTTCACGTCGCAGCGCCAGCCGCTGCAGATGGCCTATCTCGACGTCCGGCCGGCGACGCCGAACGGCCGGACCGCCGTGCTCCTGCACGGCAAGAACTTCTGCGCCGCCACCTGGGAGAGCCAGATCCGGGCGCTCAGCGCCGCCGGGTACCGGGTCATCGCGCCGGACCAGATCGGCTTCTGCAAGTCGAGCAAGCCGCAGGCCTACCAGTTCACCTTCCGGCAGCTCGCCGAGAACACCCGCGCGCTCCTGGACAAGCTCGGGATCGAGCGCCCGATCCTGGTCGGCCACTCCACGGGCGGCATGCTGGCCGCCCACTACGCCCTGCTCTACCCGAAGGCGGTGGCGCAGCTCGTGCTGGTCAACCCGATCGGCCTGGAGGACTGGGCCGCCAAGGGCGTGCCGCCGACCTCGGTGGAGCAGTGGTACCAGCGCGAGCTGAAGGTGACGGCGGCCTCGATCCGGGCCTACGAGACGGCGACCTACTACGCCGGCGCCTGGGAGCCCCGCTACGAGCCCTGGGTCACGATGCTCGCGGGCCTCAACGGCGGCCCCGGCAAGGAGGCGGTCGCCTGGGACTCGGCCCTGCTCTACGACATGATCCTCACCCAGCCGGTGGTCTACCGGTTCCCGCAGATCGCGGTGCCGACGCTGCTCCTGATCGGTCAGAAGGACAACACGGCGATCGGCAAGGACCTCGCGCCGCCGGAGGTGCGGGCGAGCCTCGGCAACTATCCCGAGCTCGGCAAGGCGGGCGCCAGGGCCATCCCGGGCGCGCGGCTCGTGGAGTTCCCGGATCTCGGCCACGCGCCGCAGATGTCGGATCCGGAGGGGTTCAACACGGCGCTGATCGCCGGGATCGCGGCGCGCTAGGCGCCCGCGCGCCGTCCTCCATCGTCCCGGGGCGCTCGCGGCGCCCCGGGACGACGGCGTGCCCGGCGCCTTGATCCTAGAAGTAGGACTTCAGCACGCCCCGGCGGCGGACGTCGAGGGTCGCGCAGTGGAACGAGCCGCCGAACGGGCCGTAGCTGAGGAACGGCGCCGGGATCGGGTCGAAGCCCCAGTCCTTCAGGGCCTTGATCAGCGTCGGCTGGCTCTGGTCGACGACGATCTTCTTCTCGGTGATCGCCAGGACGTTGATCGAGGTCCAGGGCGAGCACATCGAGATCTTGCTCATGAAGCCCTCGACCGGGTCGGGGCGCGGGGCGACCAGCACGTCCCACTTCTTGAGCACGGCCGGCAGCTTCTCGACGTCGACGTAGTCCGGGTTCACCAGCACCTTGCCGGGGGCGAGCGGCATGAACGACGAGTCGATGTGCATCGGCTGCGGGCAGCGGCTCTCGATCTCGTGGATGCGGAAGCCCGGGCCGAGGTGGCGGCGCAGCCACTCGATGCCCATCAGGTTGGTCACGTTGGAGCGGGTCACGAACAGGTCGCGGCCGCAGCGGACGAAGTCGGCGGCGTCGAAGACCGGCTCGAACTCGTTGACCGTGAACTGCATGGGCTCGCCGGCCTTCAGGTTCGGCACCCGGTAATCGTAGTTGTAGAGGTCGTCGGTCAGCTGGGGCCGCGGCGCGGAGGTCCAGCGGGCGCCGGCGCGGAAGTACTCCTTGAACAGCGACCGGTAGGCGTCGCCCTCGAAGTAGCGCGAGCGCCAGCACATCGGGCTCTCGATGATCTCATCGCCGATCACGAGGTACGGGTCGCGCGGGCAGGCGACGCAGAAGCCGCGGGAGGACCAGCGCGGCGCCTTGAACTTCTTCGAGAAGTCCACCGCGTCGGGACGGCGGACCTTCACGCCCTCGCCGGCCAGGATGGTGATGAAGTTGTCGAGCTCGGCCTGGGCGAGCTTCTTCATGAACTTCGGATACTTCCAGCCGCTCGCCAGCCGGTAGAACGGCTGCGCGGCGCGCGGCAGGTTGAAGATCACCGTCAGGTGGTGAGTCGGGATCGTGGCGCCGTCGAGCGAGCCGACGATGACCTCCTCCAGCGGATCCCACTCGTTCCAGGCCATCACCGGCGACTGGGGAGCCGGCACGCCCGGTCCGGTCCCGCCCGGAAAGCCGCCCGCATGCGTGTCGTCGGTCACGGCCTCCAGGGCCGTGATCGGTGATTCGCGCTCCATGACGTGTGCCCCTTCTGCGACGTGCCGCGGCCTTCTGCGCGGGCTTCTCCGCCCCGCCGCCGCTTTGGCCCTCGGTGTGTCAAACGGGTGATAGACACCGCTAATCCGTGCTGCAACGTGACAGAAACGTTCCCGGGCCGATGGACCTATTTCTGCCGCGACCGTGACCGATTTCCCGCATCAAGCCTTACGCGAGCTTGAAAGACGACAATGAAGCGCCTGACGACCTTGGCCTCGATCGCCGGTCTGTGCACGGTCGTCGGCCTGTTCATGTCCTCCGGCCTGGAGGATGTGTCGGCCGCCGTCGTGAGCGCCGGCTGGGGCGCCGCCCTGGTGGTGCTCGCGCGCTTCGTGGCCGTCGCCTGGGCGGGGCTCGGCTGGTACGTCGTGTTCCCCGCCGGCGCGACCAAGCTCGCCGACTGCATCTCGCTCCGCTTCGTCCGCGAGGGCATCAACACGCTGCTGCCCGTCGCCACCGTCGGCGGTGACTTCGTCGGCGCCCGCCTCCTGTCGAAGCGCAACGTTCCGGGCGCGCTCGCGGGCGCCAGCATGTTCGTCGACCTGATGACCCAGGCGCTGACGCAGCTCCTGTTCACGGTGGCCGGCCTCGCCCTGCTGGTCCTGATCTCCGGTGACGGACCGATCGCCCACACGGTCGAGGGCGGGCTGGCCCTAGCGGTCCCGGCGCTCGGCGCCTTCTACCTGATCCAGCGCAAGGCCGGTCATCGCCTGATCCAGGCGCTGCTCAGCCGCTTCGCCTCCGGGCGCGAGTGGCGGGCCTTCGGCGCCATCGACCAGCTCTACGACAGCCTGCGCCGGCTCTACGGCAACCACGGTCGCTTCGCGTTGGCCCTGGTGGTCCACCTCGCCGGCTGGGTGATCGGCACGCTCGAGGTCTATGTCTGCCTGCGGTTCATGGGCTACCCGATCGACTTCGCGCAGGCGCTCATGATCGAGAGCCTCGCCCAGGCCGTGCGCGGCGCGGCCTTCGCGGTGCCCGGCGCCCTGGGCGCGCAGGAGGGCGGACTGATCGCCCTGTGCGGCCTGTTCAATATCCCGGCCGAGGCGGCGCTCGCCCTGTCGCTGGTCAAGCGCTTCGCCGATCTCGGCGTCGGGCTCCCGAGCCTCCTGCTCTGGCACCGGATCGAGTCCAGGCTCCGGTCCGAGACGCCCGAGGAAGAGGAGCGCGAGCCTGAGCCGGAGGCCGGGCGCAAGGCCAAGAGGGTCGCGCAGCCCGCCACCCTCGGCCCGTTCTACAGCTACGCTCCGCCGCGCATGGGGGCGCGGCTCGGCGACGGCGAGGAGTTGAAGAAGTGCGCCTGACCCGCCGGCTCGCGGCCGCCCTCATCGCCGCACCCCTGGCCCTGACCCTGCTCGTCCCGGCCCCGTCATGGGCCGCGGACGATCCGGCCGTTCAGACCGTGCGCGACCTCTACGCCGCCTTCTCGGCTGCGCTGAAGGACGGGCCCGGCCCCCTGCCGGCCCGGGTCGAGGCCGTCGGCCCCGCGCTCGACAAGGCGTTCGACTTCCCCGCCATGACCCGCGTCGCGGTGGGCTCGAAATGGTCGAGCTTCACCCCGGAGCAGCAGGCGGCGGTGATCGACGCCTTCAAGCGCAGCCTGACCGTGACCTACGCCAACCGCCTGGCCCGCGCCGCCGGCGGCAAGTTCGACGTGACCCCGAAGGTCGAGGAGCGGGGCGCCCAGCGCGTGGTGCCGACCCGCGTCACCGCCGCGGACGGCGACGATTCCGCCGTGGACTTCGTCGTCAACGCCGACAACCGCATCCAGGACGTCTTGCTCAACGGCGACGTCAGCGAGATCGCCGCGCAGCGGAACGCCCTGTCGGCGCCGCTGAAGTCCGGGGGCGCCGACGGCGTCGTGAAGTTCCTCCGGGCGCGGGCCGACGGCATGCTCGCGGCCAAGCCGACGCCCTGAGCGGCGCCGGCGCCTGCGCCGACCTGAACCGGCCGTTCGCGGCCATCGCCGCCTCGGCGGCCGGACGATCGCATGGATCCGACCGGATGGATGTCTCCTCCCTGGCGCTGCTCGGCCTCTCGTGGCTCTCGCTGCTCTGCCTGATCCTGGCGGCGGCGGGCTGCGTCTACGGGCTGGCCGCCGCCATCTGCGCGGGCCGCTACGCGGGCCGCCGCCCGCCGGTGCTGCCCGCCGGCGCGACGCGGCCCTCCGTGACCGTGCTGAAGCCGCTCTGCGGCCTCGAGCCCAATCTCTACGCGAATCTCGAGACCGTGCTGCGCCAGGACTACGCCGGGCCGGTCCAGGTCCTGTTCGGCGTCCAGAAGCCCACCGATCCCGCGATCGGCGTGGTCGAGCGCCTGCAGCAGGCCTATCCCGAGGCCCGCATCGACCTCGTGATCGACGGCCGGCAGCACGGGTCGAACCGCAAGGTCTCGAACCTGATCAACATGGCCGAGGCCATCGCCCACGACGTGGTGGTGCTGGCCGACAGCGACATGGTGGTGGGGCCCGACTACCTCGAGCGCCTCGTCGCGGAGCTGTCCCAGGACGGCGTCACCGGCGTCACCTGCCTGTACCACGGGGTCCCGGCCTTCCGGGGCCTGTACGACCAGCTCTCGACGCTCGCGATCGACACCCACTTCCTGCCCAACGTCGTGATGGGCCTGAGCCTCGGTCTGGCGAAGCCCTGCTTCGGCTCCACCGTGGCCTTCACCCGGGCGAGCCTGGAGGCGGTCGGCGGCTTCCGCACCTTCCGCAACGATCTGGCGGACGATTACGCCATCGGCGCCGCCCTGCGCGGCCTCGGCGGCCGGGTGGTGATCCCGAGCTTCACGATCGGCCACACCAGCGTCGACACCGATCTCTCCGGCCTGTGGCGGCACGAGCTGCGCTGGAACCGGACGATTCGCACCGTCGACCCGGCGGGCTACGCCGGCTCGATCGTCACCCACGCCTTCCCGCTCGCCCTGCTGGGCGCGCTCCTGCCCGGCGCCGGCACCGGCGCCCTCTGGGTCGCCGCCGCGGCGCTGGCGAGCCGCGTGCTGCTCTGCCGGCAGCTGGAGCGGGCCTTCGGCCTCGCCCCGCACCCCTACGGACTGTTGCCGATCCGCGACATCCTCTCCTTCCTGAACTTCTCCTGGGCCTTCGTGTCGGGGGCGGTGACATGGAAAGGTCACGATTATCACGTGGTTGCGGATGGCACCCTGATCCCGGACGCCGAACTCGGCCGCGATGCCGGCGCGCCGCTCCGCTGAACCCGGCTTCCTCGTCCTCCGCCCTCCCCCTGGCATTGCCCTGAGGCCTTGAACCCCATGCGCACGCTCTTCCTCCAGGCCCCCACCTTCGACGGTTTCGACGGCGGTGCCGGCTCCCGTTACCAGGCCAAGCGCGAGATCAAGTCGTTCTGGTACCCGACCTGGCTGGCCCAGCCGGCCGCCCTGGTGCCGAACTCGAAGCTGATCGACGCGCCGCCGCACAACATCAAGCTCGCCGAGATCGTGGCCCAGGCCAACGACTTCGACCTCGTCGTGCTCCACACCTCGGTGCCATCCTTCAAGTCCGACGTGAAGACGATCGAGGCGCTCAAGGCCGCCAACCCGAAGCTCATCGCCGGCCTGATCGGCGCCAAGGTCGCGGTCGACGCCGCCGGCGCGATGGCCCAGGCCCCGGTGGTCGATTTCTGCGCCCGCAACGAGTTCGACTTCACCGTCAAGGAAGTCGCCGAGGGCGTCCCGATGTCGGAGATCAAGGGGCTGTCCTATCGCGACGCCAACGGTGTCGTGGTCCACAACGAGGACCGCGAGATCATGACCGACATGGACCAGCTGCCCTTCGTCACCAGCGTCTACAAGCGCGACCTGGAGATGGAGAAGTACTTCATCGGTTACCTGAAGCACCCCTACATCTCGTTCTATTCGGGCCGGGGCTGCAAGAGCCGCTGCACCTTCTGCCTCTGGCCGCAGACGGTCGGCGGCCACACCTACCGCACCCGCTCGGTCGCGCACGTGATCGAGGAGATCAAGTACTGCCTGAAGGAGTTCCCGCAAACCAAGGAGTTCTTTTTCGACGACGACACCTTCACCGACAACCTGCCGCGCGCGGAGGAGATCGCCCGCGAACTCGGCAAGCTCGGCGTCACGTGGTCGTGCAACGCCAAGGCGAACGTGCCGCGCGAGACCCTAAAGGTGCTCAAGGAGAACGGCCTGCGCCTGCTGCTGGTCGGCTACGAGTCCGGCAACCAGCAGATCCTGCACAACATCAAGAAGGGCATGCGGGTCGAGGTCGCCGAGAAGTTCACCAAGGATTGCCACGACCTCGGCATCGCCATCCACGGCACCTTCATCCTCGGCCTGCCGGGCGAGACGAAGGAGACGATCCAGGAGACGATCAACTTCGCCAAGCGGATCAACCCGCACACGATCCAGGTCTCGCTGGCGGCGCCCTACCCGGGCACCTTCCTGTACAAGCAGGCGGTGGAGAACGGCTGGCTCGACATCGAGAACGCCGAGCTCGTCGACGAGAACGGCGTGCAGGTCGCGCCGCTGCACTACCCGCACCTCTCCCACACCGAGATCTTCACTTCGGTCGAGGAGTTCTACAAGAAGTTCTACTTCCGGGCGCCGAAGATCGCCTCGATCGTCAGCGAGATGGTGCGCTCGCCCGACATGATGAAGCGCCGCCTGCGCGAGGGCGTCGAGTTCTACCGCTTCCTCAAGGAGCGTCAGGGCACCGCCAAGGCGGCCTGAAGTCAGGGGTCCGGGGCCTGCGGCCCCGGCGGGGAGCGGGGGAGAGCCCCGCCCCTCTTCCAGGGCTCCGCCCTGGACCCGCGAGAGGGCGAGCCCTCTCGACACCCGTTACGAGGTTACCGTGAAGCGTCTGGTCGTCACCGCGGATGATTTCGGGCTGAGCCCCGAGGTCAACGAGGCCGTCGAGCAGGCCCATCGCGACGGGATCCTCACGGCGGCGAGCCTGATGGTCTCGGCGCCGGCCGCCGCCGACGCCGTGGCGCGGGCCCGGCGGATGCCGTCCCTGCGGGTCGGGCTGCACCTCGTCCTCGTGGAGGCGTGGCCGACCCTGCCGGCGGAACAGCTTCCCGACCTGACGGACGAGGCCGGCCTGATGCGGGCCGACATGGCCCGCCTCGGCCTCGACTTCGCCCGCAGGCCGGCGGCCCGGCGCCAGCTCGCCGCCGAGATCCGGGCGCAGTTCGAGGCCTACCGGGCCACCGGCCTGCCGCTGGACCACGTCAACGCCCACAAGCACTTCCACGTTCACCCGCTGATCGCCGGGGCGGTGCTGCGCGTCGGCCGCGATTTCGGGATGCGCGCCCTGCGGGTGCCGCGGGAGCCGCGCGAGATCCTGCGCCGCGCCGAGCCCGGCGCGCGGCCGCGAGCCGCCCTCGACATCGCGCCCTGGGCGGCGCTGCTCGCCGTCCGCGCCCGGCAGGCCGGGCTGCTGATCCCCGACCGCACCCTCGGCCTCGCGTGGTCCGGCGCCATGACGCCCGCCCGTGTCGCGGCCCTGCTGGCCGAACTTCCGGACGGCCTGACCGAGCTCTACACCCACCCGGCCACCGCCGGCGGCTTCCCCGGCGAGGCGCCAGGCTACCGCTACGCCGACGAGCGCGACGCCCTGATCGCCCCCGCATCCCGGTCGGCCGCCGACGTGTCGGGCGCCGTCCGCGGCGGGTTCTCCGACTTCCTCGGTTGACCCAGGTCGTTATCTGACTTTAGTCAGATAACATGGAGCCTGCCGAGATCGCCCGCGTCCGCCGCTTCGCCCGCGCGGTCACCGCCGAGGTCGGCGCGCTCGATTCCTCGTTCCTCGGTCGCGGCCGTCCTCTGGGTGCGGCGCGGGTCCTGAACGCCATCGGCGCGGGCCGCGCGGAGATCGGCGAGATCCGCGCCTATCTCGGTCTCGATTCCGGCCTGATGAGCCGTCTCCTGCGGAGCCTGGAGGAGGAGGGGCTGGTGGCGACCGCGCCGCATCCCGCGGATGCCCGCCGCCGGGTCGCCTCCCTGACCGAGGCCGGGCGGCGCGAGTTCGCGGCCTACGAGGCGCTGTCGGATGCCCGCGCCGTCGCCCTGCTGGAGCGCGCACCGCAGGTGGACGCGCTGTTGCACGCCATGGACCGGATCGCCCTGGCCCTCGGCCGCGACGCCATCGCGATCCGGGAGGCCGACCCGACCGACGCGGGCGCCCGCGCCTGCCTCGCCGCCTACTACGCCGAGCTCGCGACCCGGTTTGCCGGCGGGTTCGACGTCGCCCTGTCGTGCGACCCGGAGGCCGCCGCCATGGTGCGGCCGCGCGGCGTGTTCCTGCTCGCGAGCGCCGACGGGCTGCCGGTCGGATGCGTCGGGCTCAAGGGGGGCGGCGGCGCGGTCGCGGAGATCAAGCGGCTCTGGATCGATCCCGCGGCCCGCGGGCTGGGCCTCGCCAAGCGGCTGATGCGGGAAGCCGAGGCCGCCGCCCGCGACCTCGGGATCCGGACGCTGCGGCTCGACACCAACAGCGCCCTCCCCGAGGCCCTGGCGCTCTACCGGCGGTCGGGCTGGGTGGAGATCGACCGCTTCAACGACGATCCCTATCCGGACCACTTCTTCGAGAAGGTCCTCTGAGGCTCTCCGAAGCGCCGGCCGCGACCGGCCGGCGCTGCTCGGCTTCTACTTGGCGGGCACCGGATCCTGGTGCGGGGCGGACTTGCGCAGGGCCGCACCGGCCGCCTTCTCGGCTTCCGGACGATCCTCGTCGGGCTGCTCCGGCGGCTCGCCGAGGGTCGCCGGAACCACGAAGAACGCCGCCACCAGGGTGAAGAACAGCGACAGCGCCAGCAGCTTGCCCATGCTGGCCGTGCCCGGATGGCTCGACAGGACCAGCGACCCGAAGGCGCTGCCCGTGGTCAGCGCCGAGAAGAAGATCGCCCGGGTGAGGCTGGAGGCGAGCATGTCGGTCACGCCCGCCCGCCACGCGATCACGTAGTAGATGTGGAACGCCACGCCGACCGCGAGCATCAGCGGCAGGGCGATGATGTTGGCGAAGTTCAGCGGCATGCCGACGATGCGCATCGCCATCAGCGTCCACAGGGTCGCGATCACCAGCGGGCCGAGGGTCATCGCCACGTCCCACGGCTTGCGCAGGGCGACCGAGAGGATGACGAAGATCAGCACGAAGGCCGTCACCGCCGCCTGCACGAAGGCGCCCAGGATCGTGTAGCTCGACTGCGTGGTGGCCACCGGCGCGCCGGTCGCGTGCGGGGCGACCTTCAGGACCTCGTCCGAGAACCGGCGGAGCACGGTGTCGTCGTTCGAGTCGCCCTTCGGGTGAACCTCGATGCGCGCCCGTCCGTCCGCCGCCACCCAGTCGGCCTTCAACTGAGGCGGCAGGTTGTCCAGCGTGATCTTCTCGGGATGCAGCAGGTCGCGCAGGCGGGCGAGCAGCGGCACCAGATCCTTGGTGAGCGCCACCGAGGCCGCCTCGCGCATCTGCACCGGGCCGGCGGCGAGCTTGTCCAGGGTGCCGGCGAGCTGCTTGGCCTCCTGGGCGCCCTTCGCGTCGCCCTTGGCGTCGGCCGAGAGGCCGTTGAGCGCCGCGGCGGCGTCCTTGAGCGCCTTGACGTTGTCGGCGTCGGTCGGCGGCGGCGGCCGGCGGCCGGGATTGAGCACCGGATCGAGCAGCTGGGCCGTGTCGGCGATCTGGGCCAGCTTCTTGTCCTGATCCCGCGGCACGAAGGTGTCGATGCTGTTGACCGAGGCGGTGACCGGCAGGGCCAGGAGCGTCTTCGACAGCGACGGCACCTCCGCGACGCTGGGCGCCAGCACGTCGATGAAGTTCGGGCTGGTCTCGGGATTCTTGATCAGGTCCAGATAGGTCGCGATGGACTGCGTCTTGGCGCTGCGCAGGTGCATCGGGTTCGAGTCGAACGGCAGGTGCCAGAGGAGCGGCGCGCCGGCCAGGGTCAGGACGCCGACGCCGATCAGGATCGGCTTGCGGTGCCGGATGATCCACGGGTCGACGCCGACGAGCCACTCGGTCTGGACCGCGGCCTTCTCGCCCACCGGCTTGAACACCGCGATCAGGGCCGGCAGCAGGATCAGCGAGAACAGGAAGGCCACGATCATGCCGACGCCGGCGATCAGGCCCAGCTCCGACACGCCGCGGAAGGCCGTGGGCAGGAAGGCGAAGAAGCCCGCCACCAGCGACACCGCGGCGAGCGTCAGCGACCAGCCGACGCCCCGGGCGGCGGCGCGGATCGCGCTCTCCAGCGTCGGCTGCTCGTAGCGGTCGGCCCGGTAGCGCACCGAGAACTGGATGCCGAAATCGATGCCGAGCCCGACGAACAGGGCCGCGAAGGCCACCGAGATCGGGTTTAGCTCCTTGACCATGATGAGGCCCAGGGCGGCCGTGACCACGAGGCCCGCGAAGGTGGTGATGATCACCGCGCCGACGAGCTTGCCCGAGCGCAGGGCCAGCCACAGGAACAGCACGATCGCGCCGACGATGATGCTGTTGTTGAGGCCGGCATCCTCCGACAGCGTCGCGAACTCCTCGTCCGCCACGGCCACCGTGCCGGTCAGGCGCATCCGCAGGCCGTTCTGGGCGTCGATCCCGAGATCCTTGGCGACGTTGCGGATCAGCTTGGTCGCCTGGTAGCCGGGCTCCAGGGCGTTGAAGTCGAGGACCGGCTGGATCACCACGAACTTCATCTTGTCGGTGACGCTGGTCTCACCCCCCGAGAGGAGCTCCTGCCAGGACAGGCGCGCCCGCTGACCCGCCAGCACCTTCTGCAGGGTGGCGTCGATCTGCCCCATGGGCTTCTCGAGATCCTCGATCTTGGCCTCGCCGCTCTTCACGCCGCGCGCGCCGAGCGTCAGCACCCGCATGATGCCCCGCAGCGACGGGTCGGCGGCGAGCGGCCCGAGCAGACCCTGCTGCTGGGTCAGCGCCTCCAGGGTCTTGTCGAGGTCCGCCTGCGACATCAGCAGCAGGCCGTTCTTGTTGAAGAACGGGCCGCCGTCGGGCCGGTAGACCGTCTCGATCAGGTTCTTGTGCGCCGTGAGCGCCTTGGCGAGGTTGGCGGCCGCCTCCTCGGTCTCCTCCGGCGTCTCGCCGTTGATGACCGCGACGATGGTGTTGCTGCGCTGCGGGAACGCCTTCTCGAAATTGATCTCGTCCTGCCGCCACGGCTCCTTCGGGTCGATCAGCCGCTCGACGTCGGTGTTGATTCGGAACAGGTGCGCCGCGACTCCGAGGCTCGCGACCGTGAGGAACGCCGTGAAGGCGATCACGAGCCACCGATACCGCACCGAGAACGCGACGAGACTTTCGATCACGAGCACCCTGCCTGTTCGCATCGGACGCGCCCCGTGCGCGACCGGCTCCTGCCATCTGTCCGGTCCGAACCCGGGCCACCGACACGGGCGGGCTCAGGGCTCCGCCGCGCGACGCTCCGCGATTCGGCCGGGTGCGCATCGGGTTCGAGGAACGCCACGCCGCCCGATCCGAGCGCGCCGCGCGCGCCCGGCACCCGACTGATTGCGCCCGATGCGGTCCGCGGTCGAGACATCCGCCGCGGGCCGGGACTTGCATCGCGGCCACGAGGCTCAGTAAAGAGGGCGATGCCAGATTGCAACGCGGCCGCCGTGGCGCGCATCCCGCGCCCGCCCGTGTGCGCTAGCGCACGGCGTTTCTGGCGCGGCCACCCGAATCGTGGGATTCCGGTCGTATTGCCGACGCAATGCACGTGCTGTCCTCGACGATCGGGCGCGTCCGCCCACGGGCTCCGCACGCGCGGTCCATGTGGCGCCGTTGCGTCAGGCACGGAATAAGATGTCATCGCCCCGCCGAAACGGGGTCATTTCAGATTAGTTCCAAGCTAGATCGCTGGAATTCGAGATTTTTTCGCGTTAAGCACCCCGATGTCCCGGGGCCGACGAAGTAAGGAGCCGCAATCTTGGGTATCCCCCTCCGGTACGTCGCGAAGATCGGCGGCTACATCCTGAAGCAGCACCTCACGGGCCGCAAGCGTTACCCGCTTGTGATGATGATGGAGCCGCTGTTCCGCTGTAACCTGGCCTGCGCCGGCTGCGGCAAGATCGACTACCCGGACGAGATCCTGAACAAGCGCCTCCCGGTCGCCGACGCGCTCGAATCTGTGCGCGAGTGCGGCGCCCCGGTGGTGGTGATCGCCGGCGGCGAGCCGCTCCTCCACAAGGACCTGCCGCAGATCGTCGAGGGCATCATCGCCCAGAAGAAGTTCGCGATCGTCTGCACGAACGCGCTGCTCCTCGAGAAGAAGATCAAGGAGTACAAGCCGAGCCCGTACTTCACGTGGTCGATCCATCTGGACGGCGACAAGGAGATGCACGACCAGTCGGTGTGCCAGCGCGGCGTCTACGACAAGGCCGTGGCGGCGATCGCGAAGGCCAAGGAGATGGGCTTCCGGGTCACCATCAACTGCACCTTCTTCAACAATTCCCAGCCGGAGAAGATCGCCGACTTCTTCGACAGCGTGACCCGGATGGGCATCGACGGCATCACCGTCTCCCCCGGCTACGCCTACGAGCGCGCCCCCGACCAGAAGCACTTCCTGAACCGCAAGGCGACGAAGGACCTGTTCCGCGGCGTGTTCCGGCACGGCAAGGAGAAGGGCCGCGAGAAGTGGACCTTCCAGCAGTCGGGCCTGTTCCTCGACTTCCTGGCCGGCAACCAGACCTACCACTGCACCCCGTGGGGCAACCCGACCCGCACCGTGTTCGGCTGGCAGAAGCCCTGCTACCTGCTCGGCGAGGGCTACGCGGCGACCTTCAAGGAGCTGATGGAGACCACCGACTGGGACGCCTACGGCACCGGCAACTACGAGAAGTGCGCCGACTGCATGGTCCACTCGGGCTACGAGGCCTCCTCGGTGGTCGATTCGGTCCGCAAGCCCTGGAAGCCGCTGGTGCACGCGATCCGCGGCATCAAGACCGAGGGCGAGATGGCCCCCGAGGTCAGCCTGGAGAACCAGCGCCCGGCCGAGTTCGTGTTCTCGCGCAACGTCGCGCAGAAGCTGTCCGAGATCAAAGCGGCCGGCGTCGACACGAAGCAGGAAGCCCGCAAGCGCACCGCCGCCTGACCGGCGCACGCGACTGACGACACGAGACCCGCGGCCGCGAGGCCGCGGGTCTCTTCGTGTCCGGACCCCGCGGCGCCTCAGCCGAGCCGCGGCACGTGCGGGGCGCAGTCGCGCGGCAGGGTCCCGTCGAGCCGCGGATCGGGCGCGACCTCGACGTGGATCGCGAAAGGAACGAAGCCGGAGCGCCGGTAGAAAGCGAGCGCGCCGGGATGGTCCAGCGTGCAGGTATGCAGCCAGAACCGCGCGATCGGGCGCGCCCAGGCCCGGCCGATCGCCGCGTTCATCAGCGTGCGGCCGATCCCGGTACCGACCGCGTCCCCGGTCAGTCCGAGGAAGACCAGCTCGCAGGTGCCGGGCCGGCGGAAATCCAGTTCCAGCATGCCGACGTTCCGCCCGTCCCGCCGCAGCGCGAGGATCTCGACATCCCGGTCGGCCAGGATCGCCGCCAGCGCTTCGTCGGCCAGGGTGAGGCGCGAGAACCAGAGCCAGTCGGCGCCCACCGCCCGGAACAGGCTCCGGTAGGTCTCCGGGTCGGTGCGTTCCAGGGCCTCGAGGGCGAGCCCGGGCGGGAACGGCCGTCCGGGCCGCGGGGGCGGCGGGCGCAGCATCTCCAGGCTGGTGACGATCGTGGCGAGATGGCCGGGCGGCACCGCCGCGTAGCCCGGTGTGAGGGTCGGGATTCCCGTCTCCGGCAGCATCGATCCCCTCCGCGGTCGCCTCGGCGCGGCCCGGTCACGCGGAAAGCGGGCGCCGCCGCGCGACCAGCCACGGCAGCACGCAGGCTGCCGACACCGCGATCGCGGCGGCGTAGGCCGCGACCGGGTCGATGCGCCCGAGCAGCAGGTGCACGCAGACATAGAAGGCCAGCACGCCGAACGCGCCCTGGGCGCTGCCGCGCACCACTTCCAGGGCGGCGCCGACGCCGTCCTGCGCCCGGGCGAAGACGATGAGCGGCCAGGAGATGATCGGGATCGGCGCCAGGACGCCGCTCAGGCCGGAGCCGAGATGCGGCGCCAGCCCCGAGACCATCAGGACCAGGGCGGTGGCGGCCGCGAGCCGGGCCGGCATGTCCCAGCGCGGCGGGCGCGCCCGGCGGGCCGGCGATTCGGTCCCCGCGGCCGGCCGGCACAGGGCGACCACCAGGACCATCGCCGGCAGGTCGATCGCCGTGGCGAGCCACAGGCCGGGCTGGATCACCCCGTGCAGCAGCGCGCCGCCGAGGACGAAGCCCGCGAGGGCGAGCAGCGCGGCCGCGAGGCCCCCCGTCCGCGGCGCGGCGACGGCGTAGACGAGGTAGCTGACGGTGACCGCGCCGAGCCCCTCCACCGAGCCGATCGCCGCGTCGGCGGCGAAGCGCTCGCCCTGCTCGGCGGCGAGGTAGATCGAGATCGGCGCCGAGGTCAGCGGGAGGCCCGAGAGCAGGCCGCCGACGAGGCTGCCCCACCGGCGCGCGGCCGCCGACACGGCCCACATCAGGGTCGGCGTGACGACGATCTTGGCGGCGATCAGGCTCATGGCGACCGGCGGGTCCCGGGGCCTCAGGCCGCCT
Organism: Methylobacterium sp. D54C; assembly: GCF_053345595.1. Lineage (NCBI taxonomy): Bacteria > Pseudomonadati > Pseudomonadota > Alphaproteobacteria > Hyphomicrobiales > Methylobacteriaceae > Methylobacterium > Methylobacterium sp. D54C. The sequence continues at coordinate 22,634 of NZ_JBKFAK010000023.1, read as the reverse complement.
GGGGCGGCCCGTCATCCTCCGGGTCGGCGGGCGAGTTGAGGATGTCCTCGAGCTCGTCGACCAGCCGGTCGACCTGGTCCTCGGTGGCGAGCACCTTCAGAACCTCCCCGGTCTCCGTCTCGACGGCCAGCTCGATATGCGGCCCGACCCGGGCCGTCAGGATCCGGGCCAGGATCTTGATTGCGCTCATGCGAGTGCCTCCTCCGCGGCGATGAGGCCGACCGCCACCGCCGGTCCACAGGTCGAGATGCCGTCGCGCGCGCCGCCGATCCGGTCCGCCAGCAGCGTCACGAGCGGTGTCGAGGACCGGCCGAGACGCTCGGCGAGGCGGGCGCCCACGAAGGCGCCGGCGCCGCACAGGACGAGGGGCGCGTCCGCGCCGATGTCGGGCCGGCTGAGGATCTCCGCCGCCGCGTCGTGCAGCAGGCGCAGCTGCGCCTCGGCGAAATGGGCGGCGAGCGCCGTCCAGGCCGCTCCGGGCGCCTCCGCCCGGTCCCGCCCGACGATCCGGGCGAGCCGGGTCTCGCTCTCGGCGACCGTCTTGCCCTTGCGGTCGCCGCTCGGCTGCTGGTCGGCGCCCTCGGGGAGCTGGCCGAGGATGCGGTAGACGTCCGCCATGTGGGCGAAGGTCTCGGTCATCAGCCGGGTCCGGCGGCCCGCGAAGGGGGCGTGGTCGGACAGGGCGATCACCGGCGTGCGCACCGCGCCGGTATAGACGAGCTCGCCGGTCTCCAGCCGCTCGGCGTCGCTGTAGCCGGTCGCGGCCGGCCGCCCGCCCACGACGGGAATCAGGTCGGCGGTGGTCGAGCCGATATCGACCAGCAGCGCGTCCGGGACGTGCCGGCCGGCGAGCGCCGCGGTGGCGTGCCAGTTGGCCGAGGCCACGTCCGCCGACAGGGACGCGGCCGCCTCGGGGGCGACGAGGCCGGAGCGGCCGGCGTAGATCCGCACGGTCCCGGCGAGGTGCGACCCGGCCCATCCGGCGAGCGCCGCGACGCCGTCGCGCCGGTCGGCGAAGCAGTCGGTCAGCTCGCCCGTCATGGTCACGGCGTGCAGGGCCGCGCCGCGGGCCCAGTCGGGGGCGGCCTCCAGCGCCCGGTCGAGGGCCGGCAGGCCCTGCCAGAGCGGGCACGGCACCTGGGCGGCGGCCGCGACCCGGCCGTCCTCGACCAGGGCGACCTTGACGTGGACCCCGCCGAGGTCCCACCCGATGGTCGTTGGGTTTGATGAGCGCATGGGACCGCGATGAGCGCCTCGATGGACCACAGGATCGGGCGCCCCGGCTTCGCGGTGATCCCGGTGCTCGATCTCCGGGGCGGCCGCGTGGTGCGGGCGCGCCGGGGCGAGCGCTCCTCCTATGCCCCGATCGAGACGCCCTTGGCAAAGGGCTCGGCGCCGGACGCGGTGGCCCGCGGGCTGGTCGACGCGTGGCCCGCCGCGATCCTCTACGTCGCCGATCTCGACGCGATCATCGACCGCGCCGCGCCCGATCTCCGCGCCCTGGAGGCGATCGCCCGCGCCTGCCCGGGAATCGCCCTGTGGGTCGATGCCGGCTTCGCCGAGCCGGCCGGCGTCGCGGCGTTCCTGGACACCGGACTCGGGCGACCGGTGATCGGCAGCGAGAGCCAGGCGGATGCCGACCTCGTGACGCGGCTCGGCGACCGGGCGGTGTTCTCCCTCGACACGCGCGGCGCGGAGCGCCTCGGCCCGGCGGCCCTCCACGAGGATCCCGCGCTCTGGCCCCCGGAGGTGATCGCCATGACGCTGGCGCAGGTCGGCGCCGGGTCCGGCCCGGACCTCGCGGCCCTGGGAGCCCTGCGCGCGCGGGCGCCGGATCGCCGCCTCTACGCGGCGGGCGGCGTGCGCGGCCCGGACGACCTGCGGGCGCTCCGGGCGGCCGGGATCGCCGGGGCGCTGGTCGCCTCGGCCCTCCACGACGGCACCCTGTCCCGGGCGACGGCGCCGGACCTCGCCTGACGCTTCCGGCCCGGGCCCGCGGCTGCTAAACCGCGCGACAGAGAGACCACCGACACGAGCCGTCAGACGATGGAAAAGTTCACCACCCTGGAGGGCGTCGCGGCGCCCCTGCGGACGATCAACGTCGATACCGACCGGATCATCCCGGCGAAGTACCTGAAGACGATCCGGCGGACCGGCCTCGGCAAGAGCCTGTTCGCCGAGATGCGCTACCGCGAGGACGGCTCCGAGAACCCGGACTTCATCCTCAACCAGCCGGCCTACCGGAACAGCAAGATCCTGGTGTGCGGCGACAATTTCGGCTGCGGCTCGTCCCGGGAGCACGCGCCCTGGGCGCTGGCCGATTTCGGCATCCGCTGCGTGATCTCCACGAGCTTCGCCGACATCTTCTTCAACAACTGCGCGAAGAACGGCATCCTGGCGATCGTCGTGTCGCCCGAGGATCTGGAGAAGCTCTTCGAGGACGCCGAGCGCGGCGCGAACGCCACCCTGACGGTCGACCTGGCGGCGCAGACGATCCGGGGACCGGACGGCGGCACCCTGCATTTCGACGTCGACGAGGGCCGCAAGCACAACCTGCTGAACGGACTCGACGAGATCGGGCTGACGCTGGAGCGCGTCTCCTCCATCGACGCCTACGAGCAGAAGCTCGCCCAGCGCGAGTGGGCCTGAGCGACCGGACCCGCGTCCCGACGGCGGTCGCGTCGCGCTGAGGCGACCGCCGGTCCGAGGCCAGGGCCCGCCTCACCCGAGCCGCATGGACAGCTCCACGTCCTCGGCGAACGGCACCGACAGGTAGCCGCGGCTCGGCGCGCGCACCCGCTGCAGGTAGTCCGGGCTGTGGTCCGCGTTGTCGGCGACCACCAGGGCCCCCGGTCCGAGGCGACTCTCCACGAGGCTCAGAACCTCCGGATAGAGCCCCTTCGCCCCGTCGAGGAGCAGCAGGTCGACCGAGTCGGGCAGGTCGAGGCCGAGGGTCTGGAGTGCGTCGCCCTCGCGGAATTCGACGAGGTCCGCCAGCCCGGCCTCCATCAGGTTCGCCCGCGCCCGCACCACCTTGGACGGCTCGAACTCGCAGGTGATCAGCCGGCCGCCGCCGTTGTCGCGCAGGGCCGCGGCGAGGTGCAGGGTCGAGAGACCGAAGGACGTGCCGAACTCGACGATCGTCCGCGCCCGGCGGGTTCGGGCGAGCATGTAGAGCAGCCGGCCGGTCTCCCGCGAGACCGCGAGGGGCATGTCCTTGAGCCGGCTGTAGAAGTCCCGGTAGCCGGTGCGGCTCGCCATGAGGCGCGCCCGCTGTTCCGCCGAGAGATCGCCGATGGCGCTCAAGGGTGAGGAGGCCTCCGCCTGCGCGAAGAGACTGTCCAACAGCGACGCGATACGCGGTTCGGCGAGTGTGGATGCTGAGAGTGACATGGCGCGTTGCTTTCCGTCTTGCGCGTTCAACTGAACACGACGCAGAGTACCGGCACCCCCTGCCCGCGCCTATTCGCGTTCCGAGCCCCGCCCCATGCCCAACCGGCCAAGTCTCGGAATCTCCAAGCGAAAGCAGCCCCGGCAGGCGCGCTCCAGCGACCTCGTCGCGGCCGTTCTGGAGGCCGCCGCTCAGGTTCTGGCGGAGGTCGGCGCGGCGCGGTTCACGACGGCGCGGGTCGCCGAGCGCGCCGGCGTCAGCATCGGCTCGCTCTACCAGTACTTCCCCAACAAGGCGGCGATCCTGTTCCAGCTCCAGAGCGACGAGTGGCGGGACACGTCCGCGCTCCTCGCCGGCATCCTGACGGATCCCGCTTGCGCGCCCGGCGAGCGCCTGCGCGCCGCCGTCCACGCCTTCGTGCGCTCGGAATGCGCGGAGGCCGCGATGCGCCGGGCCCTCGACGCGGCCGCCCCGGCCTATCGCGACGCGCCCGAGGCCGCGGAGCCGCAGCTGGCCGGCTCGCAGGCGTTCCGCGACTTCCTGCGCGCGGCACTTCCCGCGGCGCCCGAGACGGACCTAGCGGTCGCGGGCGAGATCATCGCGATGACGCTCGGCGAGGTCGGCGAGCGCATCTCGGAGATGGTCCGGACCGAGGCGGCCATGGCGACCTTCGCGGACGCCCTGGCCGACATGCTCTGCGCCTATCTGGACCGCCTGGGCAGCCGAGATTGGGCCGGCACGCCGTCCTGAAGACGAGCCCCGGACCCGGCGAACCGGACATGGCCCTATCCCGGTCGGCTCAGCCGGACTCGCCGGTGAACGCCTCGAAGGCGCGGGCGGTGTAGACCAGGGCGGCGCCGGCGTTCAGTGCCACCGCCACGCCCAGCGCCTCCACGACCTCCTCCTTGCTCGCGCCGGCCTTGCGGGCGGCGTCGGAATGCACCGCGATGCAGCCGTCGCACCGGGTCGTGACCGCGACCGCGAGGGCGATCAGCTCGCGGGTCTTCGCGTCCAGCTTGCGCTCGGTCGGGGCCGCCGCGGCGAGCTGGTCGTGGGCCTTGAGGAGGTCCGGGCTCACCGCACCGATGCGCTCGAGCGTGCTGACGAGCTCGGCGCCGTACTGATTCCAGTCCTTCATCATGCGTCCCGTCTCCCTGTTCGTTGACCCGACCGGCGATGCGCCAGTACGGTGCCAACCTACCGGTTGGTAGGCCGCAGGGTCAAGACGAGGCGGGTTTCCTCACCGTTCGTTAACCCACATGTCGCCTGAATCCGCGCCCAGACTCCGTTCCGCATCGTGAGGATCGTCAGCATGCCGAAGCACCCGACGGGACCGAGGACGGCGCGCGCGCTCGGGCTGCTCGCCGGCATCGCGGTCCTGCCCCTGGCGAGCCTGCCGGCGCGGGCCGATTTCGACAGCTGCCTCGCCGGCATCCAGTCGCAGGCGGCAGCGGCGGGCGTCTCGGCGCAGACCTTCCGGGCCGCCACGAGCGGCATCGGCTACGACGACAAGGTGATCGAGCTGTCCCAGGCGCAGCCCGAGTTCAAGACGCCGATCTGGGACTACATGGCGGCGCTCGTCGACGACGAGCGGGTCGAGGACGGGCGCGCGGCCATGCGCCAGAACGCGGCGGCGCTCGCCCAGGCCGAGTCGCGCTACGGGGTCGACCGCTACACGATCGCGGCGGTCTGGGGCGTCGAGTCGAATTTCGGCAAGAACCTCGGCAAGATGCCGCTGGTGCAGTCGCTGGCGACGCTCGCCTGCTCGAACAACCGCCGTCGGGACTTCTTCCGCGGCGAGCTGATCGCCACCCTGCGGATCATCGAGCGCGGCGACATCGCGCCGGAGCGGCTGACCGGCTCCTGGGCGGGCGCCTTCGGCCAGACCCAGTTCATGCCGACGACCTATCAGCGACTCGCCGTGGACGGCGACGGCGACGGCCGGCGCGACGTGGTCGACTCGGTGGCCGACGCCGTCGCCTCCACCGCCAACTTCCTGCGCGTCGCCAAGTGGCAGAACGGTCAGGTCTGGGGCTACGAGGTGAAGCTGCCCCGCGGCTTCAACGTCGGCGCCGCCGGGCGCAAGAACAAGAAGCCGGTCGCCCACTGGGCGTCGCTCGGCGTCACCCGCGCGGACGGGCGCCCGCTCTCGGGCGAGGGCCCGGCCGGGATCCTGGCGCCCGCCGGCATCGACGGACCGGCCTTCCTGGTGACCCGGAACTTCGACGCGATCTACTCGTACAACGCCGCCGAATCCTACGGCCTCGCCATCGCGGTCCTGTCCGACCGGCTGCGCGGCCGGCCCGGCGTCCAGGCCGCCTGGCCGACCGACGACCCGCCCCTGTCGCGGGCCGAGCGCCGCGACCTCCAGACCCGGCTGGCCGCCCGCGGCTACGACGTCGGCGAGCCGGACGGCAAGGTCGGCCAGAAGACGCGCGACGCCATCAAGGACGTCGAGCGCCGGCTCGGCATGACACCGACGGGCCGCGCCGGCGGCAAGGTTCTGGAGGCCCTGCGCGGGGGATGAGCCGGCGGCTGATCACGTCGGGGTCCCCGTTCGAGCGGGATTACGGCTACTCCCGGGCGGTGGTCGACGGCGACACCGTCTACCTCTCTGGGACGACCGGCTACGACTACGCCACGATGACGATGCCCGACGGCGCCGCCGCGCAGGCCGAGGCCTGCTGGCGCACGATCCGTTCGGTCCTCGCCGAGGCCGGAACCGGCCTCGCCGGCGTCCTGCGCGCCACCTACTACGTCACCGACCGGGACGATGCCGAGGCCGTGCTGGCCGTCTGCGGGCGGGTGCTGGCGGACGTCCGGCCCGCCGCCACGATCGTGGTCGTGGCGGGCCTCCTGCGCCCCGAGATGCGCGTCGAGATCGAGGTGACCGCGCGGATCGGCTAGACGCCTGTCCCGCTCCCGATCGCGCCGTCTCCGCGCCGTTCCGCCGGGCCGCGGCGCCACTCCGATCCGCCGATGACGTCATCCCCATCGTGCCCGAGCTCTGCGTGCAAGGGAGCGGTTCGATCCCGGTCATTCGGGCTGGTCGGGCGTGGCCCCGCGCCGCGGGCACGATCTCAGGTTCTGCTCGCCGACTGACGGCCCGCTCCTGCCGCCGGCGCAGACCGCGTCGCGAGTGACCGCTTCCTCGCCCGCCCTGTGCGCCTGAACCGTGTGTCTCTCAGATCTCGATCCAGATCTGCGAGATCACGTTGACATGCGGGCTCAGATTTATCAGGCCACACCGCAGCATCGACGAGTTTGTCGATCTCGCGGAACGTATTATGATAAGAAGATTTTTGAGTAAAAATCTATCACGTCGGATGATGACGCAGATTGCCTTGATAGGGCTGCTTATATCGGTCATCGGTGTCATCGGACTGCGCATGTATTACCAAGAGATGCTGTCGGGGCGGCTGAAGTCCCTGCGCACGGTCACGGAGTTGTTCACCACCTATGCGCAAAGTCTCGAGAGCCGGGTCAGGAGCGGCGCCCTGTCCCGTGAGGCGGCCCTGGCGGAGCTGGCCGAGACCGCCATGGCCATGCGATTCGATAACGGCACCAACTACGTCGCCATCTACGCGATGGACGGCACGGTCCTGGCGGTCCCCGACCGCCGTCTCGTCGGCAGCAATCAGCTGGAGACCCGGGTCAACGGCGTTCGCGCGGCCGGAACGCTGATCGAACGGCTGAAGACCTCCGACACGGCGACGCTGAGCTATCTCTACCCCCGGCCGGGGCACGAAGGCCTGTCTCCGAAGACGACGCTCGCCGTCAGGTTCGAGCCCTGGGACATCATGATCGCGGCCGGGACCTACACCGACGACATCAGGGCCGCCTTCCAGGCGCTCGCCCTCGCGACGACCGGCCTTCTGCTCGGGGTCGGCGCGCTCGGGGTGATCGGCTCCGTCCTGATCGGGCGCGGCATCACGCGCCCGCTCGACCGCCTCGGCCGCCGGATGCAGGCGCTCGCCCGGGGCGACGGTGCGGAGCCGATACCGGGACTCGAGCGGACGGACGAGATCGGTCAGATGGCCCGGACCGTCGAAGTGTTCCGGCAGGCGCTGGTCGCCAAGGCCGAGACGGACCGGGCGGTCGCGCGCGAAGCTGAGGCCAAGGTCCGGCATGCGCAGACCCTCGACGCGCTCACCCGGGCGTTCGAGGCCCGGGCCGGGGCGCTGATGACGGGTGTCTCCGTGGCCGCCACCGAGATGCAGGCGACCGCTGAGGCGATGGCGCGGACGGCGTCGCGCACGAGTGCCCGGGCGACGCGCGTCGCCGGGGCCGCGCAGGAGACCGCCGGGAGCGTGCAGAGCGTCGCCGCGGCCACCGAAGAGATGGCGATCACCATCCAGGAGATCTCCGGACGGATGGCGCAATCCTCGGCCAAGACCGCGCGGGCGGCCACCGAGGCGCGGCGCACGGACGCCCTCGTGGGCGATCTCGCCGACGGGGCCGAGCGGATCGGGGCCGTCGCCAGCATGATCGCGGGCATCGCCCGTCAGACCAACCTCCTCGCCCTCAACGCCACGATCGAGGCGGCGCGGGCCGGCGAGGCGGGCCGGGGCTTCGCCATCGTGGCGGGCGAGGTCAAGGCGCTGGCCGAGCAGACCGCGGCCGCGACCGAGGAAATCGCCGCGCGGATCGGCGCGGTCCAGGCCTCGACCCGGCAGGCCGTGGAGGCGATCCACGGGATCGGCCGCAGTGTGGGCGAGGTCAGCACGCTCGCCGCGTCCGTCGCGGCCGCGATCGAGCAGCAGGGCGCGACCACCGAGGAGATCGTGCGCAGCGTCGCGCGCGCGGCGGCCGGCACGGAGGCCGTCACCGGCAACATCGCCGAGGTCTCGCAGGGCGCCGAGGCGACGGGCGAGGCGGCCGAGCAGGTCCTCGGCGCCGCGATCGACCTGTCGCGCAGGTCCGATCAGCTCTCCGCCGAGATCCACCGGCTCCTCGACGGGATCCGGGCTGCCTGAGGCGCGCTATCGGCCGACTGGACGGACCTGTCGGCCACGAAAAAACCGGCCCGGCTGAGCCGGACCGGTCTGAAACGGGGCGATCGCTCCGGCCTGCGGAGCGAATCGGACAGCTTACTCGGCGGCAGCCGGCGCCTGGGCCGGGGTGTCCTTGGCCTTGTAACGGTCGGTGCGCTCGACGATGCGGGCCGACTTACCGCGCCGGTCGCGCAGGTAGTACAGCTTGGCGCGGCGCACCTTGCCGCGGCGGGCCACCTTGATCGAGTCGATCATCGGGGAATGGACCGGGAAGACGCGCTCCACGCCCTCACCGTAGGAGATCTTGCGGACCGTGAAGCTCTCGTTGAGGCCGCCGCCCGAGCGGGCGATGCAGACGCCCTCGTAGGCCTGGACGCGGGTGCGCTCGCCTTCCTTCACGCGGACGTTGACGATGAGCGTATCGCCCGGCTCGAAATCCGGGATGGTCTTGGCGAGGCGCGAGACTTCCTCGCGCTCCAGCTGCTCGATGATGTTCATGGCATAGCTCCGGCCGTCGCGCCGTTCCGCCCCTCATGGGCGATCGGCGCCAGGATTTCGGCGATCCTGTTGTGAGTTGGGCGGCTCTCTACAGGATCGGCGCCGGCTTGTCGATTGGGTTGCCGCCGCGATCGGTCCGCGGTGCTGCCGATGGTCGGTCGATACCGGATCGGGGTCCGCCGCTCGCCGCCTGTCCGGGAGAGCGCCGGGTCCGCGTCTTGCGCCTGCTCCGACATCGGACGCCGCGCGCGGCGCCCCTTTCCGGGAGGCGCCCCGGCCTCGCGTCAGCGGCGCTCCCCGGATGCGGATCGTACTTCGGGCAGCACGCAGGCAGAGAGGAAGGCGGCGAGATCGTCCGTGATGTGGTCGATATGCGGCTCGCGCACCGCCTCCTGCTCGAAGGCCTCGCGGTAGGGATCGGTGACCTTCGGCACCACCAGCACGGTCGCCATGCCGAGGTCGTGCGGCACCGCGAGGTTGCGGGCGATGTCCTCGAACAGGGCGGCACGGGTCGGTTCGACGGCGTGCTTCTCCAGGAACCGCTCGTAGGTCGTGCGCTCCGGCTTCGGCACGAAGTCGGCGGCGGCGATGTCGAACACGTCCTCGAAATGGTCGAGGATGCCGAGCTTGGCGGCGACGTTCTCGGCGTGCCGGCGCGACCCGTTGGTCAGGATCAGCTTGCGCCCGGGCAGCCGCTCGATCGCGTCGCCGAGGCTCTTGTCGAGCTTGATCGACGAGTGGTCGATGTCGTGCGCGAAATCGAGGAAGTCGTGGGGATCGACCCGCGACTCGACCATCAGCGCCGACAGCGTCGTGCCGTAGCGGTGATAGAAGTACTTCTGCAGGGCGCGGGCCGAGATCCCGTCGAGCCCGTAGAGCTGCATCACGTACAGGGTGATGCGCTCGTCGACCTTCGGCCAGACCGCCGCGTCGCTCGGGTAGAGCGTGTTGTCGAGGTCGAACACCCAGGTGTCGACATCGGCGAAGCCGCGCGCCGCGGGCGTGGTGAACTGGGCCTTGTCGGGGTGGTGCACCGGAACCCCTCAGGTTGCTGTTGCCCCGGAATCTGGACCGGAACGGTCAAGCTCGCAAGTTCGGTGCTTGCCCGTACCTTGCCCGGGCCTTGCTGGGCCGGCCCCTCCGGGGCGGGCGGGGTACGACAATGCGCTGGGCGCGCGGAGGTTGCGCCCGCGCGCCGCGCCGGGATCCGGCACGGTGCGCGGGCGGTCCGGATCTCAGCCGCGACGGATCAGGGTGCCGGCACCGTAATCGGTGAACAGCTCGAGCAGCACGGCGTGGTTGACCTTGCCGTCGAGGATGACGACCGCCTCGACGCCGCGCTCGATCGCGTACATGCAGGTCTCGATCTTCGGGATCATCCCGCCCGTGATGGTGCCGTCGGCGATCAGGCGCCGGCAATCCTCCACGGTGAGTTCCGGGATCAGCTTCTTGTCCTTGTCGAGGACGCCCGGCACGTCGGTGAGCAGCAGCAGGCGCTTGGCGCGGAGCGCCCCGGCGATCGCCCCCGCGAAGGTGTCGGCGTTCACGTTGTAGGTCTGCCCGTCCGCCCCGTAGGCGACCGGCGCCAGGACCGGGATCAGCTCGGCCTTGAGCACCGCGTCGAGGACGCCGCGCTCGACGTGGTCCGGCTCGCCGACGAGGCCCAGATCGACGGTCTGCTCCACGCGGCTCTCGGGATCGACGACGGTCTTCATCGCCCGCTTGGCCCGGACCATGTTGCCGTCCTTGCCGCACAGGCCGACCGCCCGGCCGCCCTCGGCCGAGATCCAGCCGACGATCTGCTTGTTGATCAGGCCGGCCAGGACCATCTCGACCACCTCGACGGTGGCCTCGTCGGTGACGCGCAGGCCGCCGCGGAACTCGGACTGGATGCCGAGCCGGTCGAGCATCTTGCCGATCTGCGGTCCGCCGCCGTGCACGACGATCGGCTTCAGGCCGGACTGCTCCAGCAGGACGATGTCTTCGGCGAAGTCCTCGGCCGCGGCCCGGTCGCCCATGGCGTGGCCGCCGTACTTGATGACGACGATCTCCTGGTCGTAGCGCTGCATGTGGGGCAGCGCCTGGGCCAGGACCTCGGCACGCACGTGCACGTTGGGCAATTCGGTCATCGCGGTCCTTCGCCGATCCTTGGGTCGGGTCCTCGGGGGCGGATCCGGGCCTCCCCGTCGGGCGGGGGCGCTTCTACAGGAAGCCGCCCGCGCTGCGAAGCCGCCCCGCGCGCCGTCGCGGAGGCGCGCCGCGCGGATCGGCGGCCGATGCGGGGCGCTCCGGGACCCGCTGTCAAACTACAGTCATCCTTCGCGGGTGTTGCATTCCCGTGACAGACTGGAGCAGATCCAGGCTGGCCCGGGTTGCATCCTCACGCGGCCCGGATCATGTTGCATCGCAGCAAGCCGAGGGCGAGCTGCCGGGAGGGCCCGATGCGGATTGCGATGATTGGGGCCGGATATGTCGGCCTGGTCTCCGGCGCCTGCCTGGCCGATTTCGGCCACACGGTCGTGTGCATCGACCGGGATCCCGACAAGATCGCCAGCCTGAACGCCGGCCGCATGCCGATCTACGAGCCGGGCCTCGACGTCCTGGTCGCCGAGAACGTCCGCCAGGGCCGGCTCGCCTTCCGCGCGACCATGCGGGACGCCGTGGCCGAGGCGGACGCGGTCTTCATCGCGGTGGGCACGCCCTCCCGCCGCGGCGACGGCTTCGCCGACCTGAGCTACGTGTTCGATGCCGCCCGGGAGATCGCCGGGTCCCTGTCCGGCTTCACCGTGGTTGTGACCAAGTCGACCGTTCCGGTGGGCACCGGCGACGAGGTCGAGCGCATCATCCGCGAGACCAACCCCGAGGCGCAGTTCGCGGTCGCCTCGAATCCCGAGTTCCTGCGCGAGGGCGCGGCCATCGCCGACTTCAAGCGCCCCGACCGCATCGTCGTCGGCGCCGAGGAGGCCCGGGCCGAGGCTGTGATGCGCGAGGTCTACCGGCCGCTCTACCTCAACCAGGCGCCGATCATGGTCACCTCGCGCCGGACGGCCGAGCTGACCAAGTACGCGGCGAACGCGTTCCTCGCGGCGAAGATCACGTTCATCAACGAGGTGGCGGACCTGTGCGAGGCGGTGGGCGCGGACGTGCAGGCGGTGGCGCGCGGCATCGGCCTGGACAACCGGATCGGGTCGAAGTTCCTGCATGCCGGGCCGGGCTACGGCGGCTCGTGCTTCCCCAAGGACACGCTGGCCCTGGTCAAGACCGCGCAGGATGCGGGCACGCCGCTGCGGCTGGTCGAGACGGTGGTGGCGGTCAACGACCAGCGCAAGCGCGCGATGGCGCGCAAGGTGATCAAGGCCTGCGGCGGGTCGGTCCGGGGCAAGACGATTGCCATCCTCGGCCTGACCTTCAAGCCGAACACCGACGACATGCGCGACGCGCCCGCGCTGGCGATCGTGGCGGGCCTGCAGGACGCCGGCGCCGTGGTCCGCGCCTACGATCCCGAGGGCATGGAGCAGGCTCGGATCCTGATGCCGGCTGTGGATTACGCCGAGAACGCCTACGCCTGCGCCGAGGGCGCCGACGCGGTGGTGATCGTCACCGAGTGGAACGCGTTCCGGGCCCTCGACCTCGACCGACTGCGTCAGGCCATGTCGTCCGGTGAGGCGGCTCCCGTGCTGATCGACCTGCGCAACATCTACGACCCCGCGAGCGCCGCGCGCCACGGTTTCACCTATTGCGGCGTCGGACGAACCAAGGAGAGCGTCGCCCGGATCGGGTCTTGATCATCACTGCGCCGGCCTTCGAGCCCGGATTTCTGTGCGGGACCTGCGCGACATCGCGAAGATTTCTTCCGGAATCGGCATCGATGCCGCTAGACGGGCGGCGTCCGCGGAGGCGCAACTGTGGCTTTCTCGTGATCGAGCCCGCGTCTCGGCAGCCGGTCTGGCGGTTCAAACTTGGCGTTTTGACCGTAGGAATTGGATAAGCTTCTGATGAATACATGTCACAGCCTCTGGCAATTTTGCCACGCGGGGATGACCTCGCGTTAGGGCTGGTTGGACACCGCAATGGTGCCACAGTAAGGGGTGAGAGGGTACTCACTCGTCGAGAGCCGAGCCGACTTCCGATAACGAGCGTGTGCGAACCGAACGTGACACAACGTACAGACATTGCGATCGTCGGACGCGCATGCCGACTGCCCGGGGCCCCCAGCGTGGATGGGCTCTGGTCACTCCTGTCCGAAGGGCGCTGCGCCGTCAGCAAGGTGCCGGCCGACCGGTTCTCCCTGGAGCGGTTCGCCCATCCGCGCGCCCATGAGCGCGGCAAGAGCTACACCTGGGCGGCCGGTGTCATCGACGACGTCTGGTCGTTCGACCCGTCGGTCTTCGGCATCTCGCCCCGCGAGGCCGAGCAGATGGATCCGCAGCAGCGGATGCTGCTCGAGCTGACCTGGGAAGCCCTCGAGGACGCGGGCCTGCGCCCGTCGAGCGTGGCCGGCAGCAATATCGGCGTGTTCGTCGGCGCCTCGTCCCTCGATTACGGCAACCTGCGCATCCTCGACGCGCCGTCGGGCGACGCTTACGCGGCGACCGGCAACACGCTCTCGATCATCTCGAACCGCATCTCCTACATCTTCGACCTCAAGGGCCCGAGCTTCACGGTCGACACGGCCTGCTCGTCCTCGCTCGTTGCCTTCGACAACGCCGTGCAGGCGATCCGGTCGGGCCGCGTGGACACCGCGGTCGTCGCCGGCGTGAACGTGCTGGCGAGCCCGTTCAACTTCATCTGCTTCTCCACCGCGCAGATGCTCTCGCGCACCGGCCTGTGCCAGGCGTTCTCCAAGAACGCCGACGGCTACGTGCGCTCCGAGGGCGGCGTGGTGTTCGTGCTGCAGTCGGCCGAGGCCGCGCGGCGCAACGGTGCCACCGTGCGCGCGGTCGTCGCCGCCTCCGGCATCAACTCCGACGGCCGGACCACCGGCATCTCCCTCCCCTCGGGCTACGCCCAGGGCGCCCTGCTGGAGAAGGTCTACCGCGAGGCCGAGATCCGCCTCGACGACCTCGCCTTCATGGAGGCGCACGGCACCGGCACGCCGGTGGGCGACCCGATCGAGGCCTCGGCCATCGGCTCGAAGCTCGGCCGCGGCCGGCAGGCGCCGCTGCCGATCGGTTCGATCAAGACCAATATCGGCCACACCGAGCCGGTCTCCGGCCTCGCCGGCCTGATGAAGGCGACTCTGGCGCTCGAGCACGATCTCGTGCCGCCGTCGCTGCACGCGGCCGAGCTCAATCCCGAGATCCCCTTCGGCGAGCTCAACCTGGACGTCGTGCGCGCGCCGCTGAAGATCGGCCGCGGCTCGCGCGAGCGCTTCGCCGGCGTCAACTCCTTCGGCTTCGGCGGCACCAACGCCCACGTCGTCATCACCGACGCGCCCGCCTGGGCGAAGCCCGCCGCCGCGACCGCGGAGCCCCAGGCCCAGGTGCTGCTGCTCTCGGCCCAGAGCCGGGCGGCGCTGAACGAGCTCGCCCTCGACTACGCCGAGCGCCTCGAGGCCGCCCCCGAGCAGGTCGCGACCGTGGCGGCCGCGGTGGCGCATCGCCGCGAGCGCATGCCCGCCCGCCTCGCCGTCGCGCTCGACGGCAAGACCGACGTCGCCGCGGCGCTGCGCGCCGTCGGCGAGGGCGAGGACACGCAGGACGCCTTCACCGGCACCGCGGTCGACCGCGTCGCCGAGGTGGCCTTCATCTATTCCGGCAACGGCAGCCAGTGGGCCGGCATGGGCCGCGAGGCCTACGAGGAGAACGCGACCTTCCGCGCGACCTTCGACCGGATCGACACCCTGTTCCGGGCCTACTCGGACTGGTCGCTGAAGGACGCGCTCTACGCCGACGACCTCGACGAGCGCCTCGCGCTGACCAGCGTCTCGCAGCCGCTGATCTTCGCCATCGAGAGCGCCTCGACGGCCGCGCTCAAGGCGAAGGGCCTGATCCCGTCCTATGTCCTCGGCCACTCCGTGGGCGAGATCGCGGCCGCCGAGGCCGCCGGGATCCTCAGCCTGGAGGACGCGGTTCGGGTCATCTACTACCGCAGCCACCACCAGGAGACGACGCACGGCCAGGGCACCATGGCGGTGCTGCTGATGCCGGCCGAGGAGGTCGAGACCTTCCTCAAGGATTACCCGACCCTCGACATCGCCGCCTACAACAGCCCCAAGGCCGTCACGGTCGCCGGGCCGGTGGCCGACATCGACGCCGCCATCAAGGCCCTGTCGCGCAAGCGCCGCCGCGGCCGCAAGCTCGACCTCGCCTACGCCTTCCACGGACGGCTGATGGACCCGACCGAGAAGCCGCTGCTGCGCGACCTCGCGGGCCTCAAGTCGCGGACCGGCACCACCGCGATGGTCTCGACCGTGACCGGCTCGGTGCTGGGCGGCGAGAATTTCGGCGCCGGCTACTGGTGGCGCAACATCCGCGAGCCCGTGCGCTTCTGCGAGGCCGTGCAGGACGCCACCCGCCGCGGCGCCCGCGTGTTCGTGGAGGTCGGCCCGCGCGCGACCCTGATGTCGCACGTCGGCGACGCGGTCGAGCCGCTGGGCATCGAGACCGCCACGGTCGGCGTGATGCACCGCAAGGCTTCCGGCGGCGACCCGATCGCCAAGGCGGTCAGCGCCGCCCTCGTCCAGGGCGCGCAGGTCGACGAGACGCTGCTGTTCGGCGACGCCCCGAAGGGCGACGTCCGCCTGCCCTCCTACCCGTGGCAGCGCCGCCCGTTCCGCCTCGCCGACACCACCGAGGGCGTCGGCGCGATGAGCCCCCGCCCCTATCACCCGCTGATCGGGTCGCGCACGACCTTCGACGGGCTGGAGTGGAACGGCTTCGTCGACCCGGTGACCGTGCCGGAACTGGAGGATCACAAGGTCGACGGCCAGGTGATCATGCCGGGCGCCGGCTTCGTCGAGATGGCCCTGGCCTGCGTTCGCGAGGCGCTGCGCGACGACGAGGTCGTGCTGGCCGACTTCGAGATCGTGGCGCCGATGGTGTTCGCCGAGGACGCCCTGCGCGAGGTCGCGGTGCGCCTGTCGGGCTCCGGCAACGGCATCCAGGTGCTGAGCCGGCCCCGCCTGACCCAGACCCCCTGGCAGCTGCACGCCCAGGCCAAGATCGTCGAGGGCACCTTCTCGGCCCCGAAGACACCGGATCTCGACGGCTTCAGCTTCGAGACCGCGGGCGACCACGTGCTCACCGGCGACGCGCTCTACGCCAAGGCCCTCGCCTCCGGGCTCGGCTTCGGCCCGAGCTTCCAGCAGGTGGCGATGAGCGCGCGGCTCGACGACGCCACGATCGTCTCCGACCTGCTGCCGGCCGAGCCCGACACCCGCTACGGCCTGGTGCCGAACCGGCTCGACGCGTGCTTCCACGGGCTGATCCTGCTGTTCGCCGACCTGCTCGGCGAGAACGGCGGCAAGGCCTACATCCCGGTGCGCTTCGGCGAGGTCCGGATGCTGCGCCCCGGCGCGGTGATCGCCCGCTCGATCATCCGCACCCGCCGCTGCAATGAGCGCTCGATCCTGGCGGACTTCACGCTCCTCGACGCCGAGGGCGCGGTCATCGCGACGATCCGCGAGGGCCGGTTCCAGGCCCTGCGCGCCAAGAGCGGCGGCGACCTCTCGACCTTCGCGATCTCGCAGGTGCCGGAGCTCGCCACCGAGCCGACAGCGATCCCGATGGAGCGCCGCCCGAGCGTGGCCGCGCGTCTGCGCCCGCTCGCCGCCGAGGCGAAAGGGCCGTCCGACGCCGCCCTGTCGCCGGGCCACCTCCTGCTGGAGGGCTGGGCGACCTCGCTCGCCTACCGCCTCGCCTCCGGGCTGGCGCAGGGCGCCACCGTCTCGGTCACCGACAGCCGCGTGCCGGAGGCCCTGCGCCCCTGGCTGCTGAACGCGCTCTACGCCCTGGAGAGCAGCGGCCTCGCCGAGCGCGCCGGCCAGAACTGGACGCTCGGCGACGGCTCCGCCCTGCCGGCGCCCGACGAGATCATGCGCTGGATCGCCGGCGACCATCCGGACCTCTCGGCCGAGCTCGTGCTGATCGCCGATGTCGGCGCCCTGGTCGACCGGCTGCTCGCCGGCACGCTCACCGACGCACCGTCCCTGCCGCAGGGGGCGATCGACGCCTTCGTGCTGCGCTCGGCCACTGCGCGCCACGGCGCCGACGTGGTCGCCGGCCTGATCGAGCGGAGCCGTGCCCAGCTCCCGAAGGAGCGGGCGCTCCGCGTCCTGCAGGTCGGCTTCGGCCCGCTCTCGGCCCAGGCCGCGACCTTCGCGTCCGCCGCCGAGGCCCGGCTCACCGTCTTCGAGACCGACCGCCGGCTCGCCGAGCGCGCCCGCCTGTCGCTCGGCCGTGCCGCCGCCGTGGTCGAGACCGCCGAGGAGCTCGCGCCCGGCAGCTTCGACCTGATCCTGGCGTCGGGCAGCCTGCATCGCGGTGACCGGGCCCTGCCGGGCCAGCTCGCCGGGGCGCTCGCCACCGGCGGCCTGCTGGTGGCCGTCGAGCCGGGCGCCTCCCTGTTCCGTGACCTCGTGTTCGGTCTCACGGCCGGCTGGTTCGAGGAGGCCGCGGGCGGCCTGCCCGTGGGCCGGCTCGAGGACATCGAGGGCTGGCAGCGCATCCTGAGCGCCCACGGCCTGGTCAAGGTCGAGGTCGAGCGGGCCGCCTCCGCCAACGGCGACGACCTGCTGCTGACGGCCGAGGCGCCGGTGCGTCCGGGCCCGGCCCCGGCGCAGAGCTTCGCCTTCATCATCGGCTCGGACGACGAGTTCGCGGCCGAGACCGCCTCCTCCCTGGCGACCCTGCTGGTCGCGGGCGGGGTGCACGTCTCCATCATCCTCGACTCCGAGACCTCCCTGATGGAGCTGGAGAAGGAGACCCCCGACACGGTGGTGTTCCTGGCCGGCGCTTTCACCCGCGGCGGCGAGGCGTCCGAGCGCCTGCGCGACCGCTGCCTCAGCCTGAAGCGCTGCACCGAGCACCTGGGATCGCGCCAGACCAAGCTCTGGGTCGTGGCCCCGGGCGCGACCCGCGACCGCGGCGGCCAGACCACCAACATCGAGGCCGGCGTGTGGGCCTTCTCCCGCACGCTCGCCAACGAAGCCCCGAACCTCGACGTCCGCCGCATCGACCTCTCCCCCGAGATGTCGTCGAAGCGCGCCTCCGAGCGCCTACGCGACCTCATCCTCTCCGGCACCCCGGAGACCGAGATCGTGCTGGACGACGAGCGGACCCAGGTCGTGCGCTTCCATGCCGGCCGGCCGCAGCACCGGGATCCGGCCGACGCCGTCCCGGCCGAGGCCGCGCGCCTGGAGCGCAGCAACACCGGCGGCTTGAGCGAGATGGTCTGGGGGCCGGCCGAGCGCCGCGCTCCCGGCAAGGGCGAGATGGAGATCGCGGTCGAGGCCACCGGCCTCAACTTCCGCGACGTTCTCTGGGCGCTCTCGATGCTCCCCGAGGAGATCCTGGAGGACGGCTTCGCCGGCCCCCGCCTCGGCCTCGAGTGTGCCGGTCGCGTCACCGCCGTCGGCCCGGGCGTGAAGGGCTTCAAGGTCGGTGACCCGGTCGTCGCCTTCGCGCAGTCGGGCTTCGCCACGCACATCGTTGTGCCGGACCTCGTCGTCGCGCCGATGCCGCACGGCCTCGACCCGATGGCGGCCGCCACCGTGCCGGTGGCCTTCCTCACCGCCTATTACGGCCTCGTCTCCTGCGCCCGGATGCGGCGCGGCGAGTGGGTGCTGGTCCACGGCGGCGCGGGCGGCGTCGGGCTGGCGGCCCTGCAGATCGCCAAGCTCAAGGGCGCGCGGGTCATCGCCACGGCCGGCTCCCGCGAGAAGCGGGCCCTCGTGAAGGCGCTGGGCGCCGAGCACGTGCTCGATTCCCGCTCCCTCGCCTTCGTGGACGAGGTCCGGGCGATCACCGGCGACGGCGTCGACATCGTGCTGAACAGCCTGTTCGGCGAGGCGATGGAGCGCTCGCTCAACGCCCTCCGGCCCTTCGGCCGCTTCGTCGAGCTGGGCAAGCGCGACTACGTCGCCAACACCCATATCGGCCTGCGCCCGTTCCGGCGGAACCTCAGCTACTTCGGCGTCGACCTCGATCAGGTGATCCAGCACCAGGGCGACGACGGTGCGCGGATGTTCCGCGAGGTCATGGCCCTTTTCAACGACGGCGGCCTGAAGCCCCTGCCGTACCAGCCGTTCACGGCGGCCGAGACCTCGGACGCGTTCCGGCTGATGCAGCAGTCCGGCCACATCGGGAAGATCGTGATCAGCCCGCCCAAGGCCGGCACGATCATGAAGGACACGGCCCGGCCATTCACGGTCTCGGCCGAGGGCGTCCACCTGCTGACCGGCGGCCTCGGCGGCTTCGGCCTGGAGGCGGCGCGCTGGCTGATCGATCGGGGTGCCAAGCACCTCGTGCTCGCGGGCCGCAAGGGCGCGGCCACCGACGAGGCCAAGGCGATCGTCGCCGAACTCGCCGCGCGGGGCGTGACCGTCGAGGCCAAGGCCGTCGACATCACGAGCCGCGCCTCGGTGGACCGGCTCATCGCCGGGATCGAGCAGGGCGGCAGGAAGCTCGCCGGCGTGCTGCACGCCGCGGCGGTGCTCCAGGACGGCCTGATCTCCAACATCGACGCCGCGGCGCTCGACGCGGTGATCGGCCCCAAGGTGATCGGCGCCCAGCACCTCGACGCCGCGACCCGCGACCGGAGCCTCGACTACTTCGTCCTGTTCTCCTCGGCGACGACCTTCATCGGCAACCCGGGCCAGGGGTCCTACGTGGCCGCCAACGGCTTCATGGAGGGACTCGCGCGCCAGCGCCGCCGCCGCGGCCTGCCCGCGCTGGCCGTGGCCTGGGGCGCCATCGGCGATGTCGGCATGCTCGCCCGCAACAAGGCGGTCATGGAAGGCCTCGCCGGCCGCGTCGGCGTCACGCCGATGGAGGCCCGTCGCTGCCTCGACCTGATGGCCGAGGCGCTGGGCAGCCAGGGCACGTCCCCCGACGAGGCGGTCATCGCCATCGCGGCGATGCACTGGGGCAAGGCGCGCGAGCGTCTCGCCACCATGCGCTCGCCGAGCTACGCCGAACTCGGCTCGGACCAGCAGGCCGAGGCCGGCGGCGTCCAGGCGATCAACATCGCGTCGCTGCTCAAGGGCGGCGACCTCGACGCGGTCCGCAAGACCGTGTCGGACGCGATCGTCGAGGACATCGCCCGCATCCTGCGGCTGCCGAAGGACGACATCAGCCGCGTGCGCCAGCTCTCGGAGATCGGCCTCGACTCGCTGATGGGCGTCGAGCTCGGCGCCAGCCTGCAGGAGCGCTTCGCCCTCGACGCGCCGCCCGCCGGACTTTCGTCGGGCATGACCGTCAACGAGCTGTCGGAGTCCTTAATTCAGGCGGTTTCCGCGCCCATGGACGAGACGGCCGGCGTCGCGATGAGCCTCGTCTCGAAGCATGTCGGCGGTGAGGTCGATGCGCAGATCCTCGCGCCTCTCAAGGAACTCATCGAGCAGACGTCCAGCGAGATCAAAGAGACCAACTCATGACCGACACGGCACGGCCGGACGGCGGGCGCGCGGCGCTCGCCGGCTTCGTGACCAACCGGCTCGGGCGCGCGACGCCGCGCCCGGCCCCCGTCAAGACGGCCTCTCCCGCCGGCAAGTCGGCGGCGCAGAACTTCGAGAACCTGCCGGGCTACCGCGAGCTGAAGCTCCAGCGCCAGGCGGCCGACCTGATCGGTCTGGGCAACCCGTTCTTCCGCGTCCACGACGCCAAGGCCGGGGCCACAACGCGGATCGACCAGAAGAGCTTCACGAACTTCTCGTCCTACGATTACCTCGGCCTCAACGGCCATCCGCGGGTGAGCAACGCCGCCCGGGAGGCGATCGAGGCCTACGGCACCTCCGCGTCGGCGAGCCGCGTGGTGGCGGGCGAGCGGCCCGGGCACATCAGCCTCGAGCAGGCTCTGGCCAAGCACTACCAGTCCGAGGGCTGCATCGTGATGGTGAGCGGCCACGCCACCAACGTCACGACCATCGGCGCCCTGCTGGAAGCCGGCGACGTGATCTTCCACGACGCGCTGTCCCACAACAGCATCGTCACCGGCGCGCAGCTGTCGGGCGCCCAGCGCCGCTCCTTCGCGCATAACGACCTCGACGCCCTGGAGACCCTGCTCCAGTCGACCCGCCACGAGCATCGCCGGGCGCTGATCGTGGTCGAGGGCCTCTACAGCATGGACGGCGACGCGCCGGACCTCGCCGGGCTCGTGGCCCTCAAGAAGCGCTACGACGCGTGGCTGATGGTCGACGAGGCGCACGGCCTCGGCGTCACCGGCCGCACCGGCGCCGGCCTGTTCGAGCATTGCGGCGTCGATCCCCGCGAGGTCGACATCTGGATGGGCACGCTGTCGAAGACGCTGTCCACCTGCGGCGGCTACATCTGCGGCCCGATCGCGCTGATCGAGTACCTGAAGCACACGGCCGGCGGCTTCGTGTACAGCGTCGGCATGTCGCCGCCGCTGGCCGCCGCCGCCGAGGCGGCGCTGGCCGTGATGCACGCCGAGCCGGAGCGGGTCGAGCGCCTGCGCCAGAACGGCACCCTGTTCCTGGCCACCGCCAAGAAGCTCGGCCTCGACACCGGCTTCAGCCTCGGCCTCGCGGTCGTGCCGATCATCGTCGGCGACTCGCTGAAGGCGGTGACGCTGTCGGACCGGCTGTTCCGCCGGGGCATCAACGTGCAGCCGATCATCCACCCGGCCGTGCCGGAGCGGGCCTCGCGCCTGCGCTTCTTCCTCACCTCCGAGCACACCCCCGACCAGATCCGCGACACCGTGAACGCGGTGGCGGAGGAGCTCGCCGCCATCGACAAGGGCGGCTCGCTGATCGAGCAACTGCTGGCGAAGCGCGTCTGAGCCCGGCCGGGGCCGGGAGCCCCGGTTCCCCGAGAGCGTTACGAAGAAGGGGGCGCGGATCACATCCGCGCCCCCTTCGGCATTCGGGCGGCCGGTCTCCGCGGTCTCGGTCGGACGCGCGCATCGGCCGGATCGGCGCGACGCGAACCCGGCATCCGTCGCGCGGTGGGGTGGGTGCCCGCGTCGCGGTGCGCCGCCTTACTTGGCGTAGGAATAGGCCAGGGCGGCCGAGGAGACGGGGCCCGTGACGCCGTTGAAGGCGGTGAGGACCTTCTGGACCTCGGTGAAGGGGGCGTTCGACACGTAGATCAGGTCGCGGTTGCGCATGCGGAACGCCTGGGACACGAACAGGCTGTTGGGGTCGCGCATGTCGATCCGGTAGACGACCGGCACCAGAGGCGTGCCCAGAAGCTTCGAGCCGGGGCTGAGCCGGCGCACGACGCTGGCCGGCTCGAACCGGAAGATGAACGTCCCGGCCGGGTCGGCGGCGAAGTCCGACAGGCCGCGCGCCTTGGCCAGCGCCTGCGCCAGCGTGATGCCGTCGGCCTGGAACGGCAGCTCGGTGCTGTTGCCCAGCGCGCCCACCGCGATGAAGGTCTGCGGGTCGCGCACGAGCGTCAGCACGTCGTTGGGCCGCAGGTAGATGTTCTCCTTGGGGTTCGACACCACCGTGGTCAGCGGCACGGTCGCGGTCACCGGCCCGCGCGAGAGCCGCACGAAGGTCTCGTTGACCGGCGCGCGGTTGCCGCCGGCGGCGGCGATGACGTCGAGGATGCGGTCGCCGTGGCCCG
>NZ_JBKFAK010000229.1:0-293 GCF_053345595.1 Methylobacterium sp. D54C | reverse complement strand
GTGGTGAGGTCGGCGATCTCCGCCTGCGGCCCGATCACCGCGTCGTGGCTGATCACGCAGGAGGTGCCGACCGCCGCGTCCGCGCCGATCTCGCCCCTGCCGATGACCAGCTCGTTGCCGACGATTTCCGCGTTGGCGATGACGAGGCGGCCGCCCAGGGACGCGCCGTCCCCGATGGTCAGGAGGTGGGCCGCGCCGATCTCGATGTCGGAGATGAGCGTGTCGCGTCCGACCTTCGCACCCATCAGCCGGAGGTAGACGGCGATCGCGGGCGAGCCCTGGAGCCACTTCAC
>NZ_JBKFAK010000228.1:0-293 GCF_053345595.1 Methylobacterium sp. D54C | reverse complement strand
GACGGCGCAGCTCACCCCCGCGCTGGAGCCCGACAGCCTGTCCGACCCCGAGATCCGCGCCGCGAACAGCCGGACCTCCGACGCGATCGGCGGCTACATGGGCGACCTGATCAGGCAGAAGCGCAGGCACCCGCAGGACGACATGCTGTCGGGCCCCGCCAACCACGCCACCCCGGCCGGCGTGAAGATGGGCGATTACGACCTGATCGCCACCTCGATCCTGATGCTGGTCGCCGGGCACGAGACCACCGTGAACCTCATCACCAACGGCCTGCTGACCCTGCTGCGGCATC
>NZ_JBKFAK010000227.1:0-294 GCF_053345595.1 Methylobacterium sp. D54C | reverse complement strand
CGGTGATCTTCGCCGTCGGATTCGCCGCGAGTACGACGAGCGTGTCGGTCTCGCCGATCTCCGCCAGGGCGCCCGCGACCGCGTGCGAGAGGTGGTGCCGGGCGGCGATCACCGCGCGGGTGGCCTCGTCGCCGAGGGCGGCCGCGTCCACGAGGTCGGCGTCGGTGAGGACGGGCGAGCGGGCGAGCACCGGCCGCGCCACCTCGGGAACGTCGGAGGACAGAGCGACGACCAGCGGGCGCGGCGCCCGCGCCGAGGCCGCGCAGGTCTCGGCGGGCGCCCGGCGCACGAGCG
>NZ_JBKFAK010000226.1:0-294 GCF_053345595.1 Methylobacterium sp. D54C | reverse complement strand
TGGCGCTGCTCGGCGGCGTCGGCCCTGATCGTGATCTTCGGCATCACGCGTCCGTTGGGTAGCCTCGTCGGCGTGCTCCAGCGCATGGCTCGCGGCGAGGTCGGCGCCGAGATCCGGGAGGGCGCTCGCGGCGACGAGATCGGTGCCGTCGGCAAGGCGGTCGAGGGCATCAAGGCGATGGTCGCCCGCAAGCCCGCCGAGGAGGCCGAGGTCAAGCGCCGCGCCGACGAGGCCGCCGCCGCCGAGCGCAAGCGCACCATGGTCGAGCTCGCCGACGGCTTCGAGCGCGCGGTC
>NZ_JBKFAK010000225.1:0-295 GCF_053345595.1 Methylobacterium sp. D54C | reverse complement strand
GTCGTGCTGAGCCGCCGCGGAGAACGGGGAGGCATTCTCCGGATAGAGATGGT
This sequence comes from Methylobacterium sp. D54C, assembly GCF_053345595.1. Lineage (NCBI taxonomy): Bacteria > Pseudomonadati > Pseudomonadota > Alphaproteobacteria > Hyphomicrobiales > Methylobacteriaceae > Methylobacterium > Methylobacterium sp. D54C. Next base: position 242 of record NZ_JBKFAK010000225.1, on the reverse strand, counting down.
CCTCGTGCTGCGTGTTGGTGCGGGACGGTTGGCCGAAGCGCGCGTTCAGGAAGACGCCGCCGGTCCCCGCGATGTGCGACAGCACGCCGTCGAAGACCCGGCGCCCGGCCTCGTCGCGATTGAAGCCCTGGGCGATGAAGTCGCGCAGGTACCGCCCGCTCTGGGAGATGCCGAGCGCGACCGCGTGCCGGATCGCCCCGCCCGCCGGGTTGGCGCCACCGGCGGCATCGCCGCGCAGGTAG
>NZ_JBKFAK010000224.1:0-295 GCF_053345595.1 Methylobacterium sp. D54C | reverse complement strand
GTCGCCGCCGCCGGCCGCATCCGGGTTCATGCCCTCGACCGCCGGCTTGGGCCGGGGCCGCCGGGGGGCCACGGCGGCGGTGGGCGTCGCCGTGTTGGCGCCGAGCCGGGTCGCCAGGGCCAGGGGGCGGTTCTCCGTCACCCGCAGATGGCAGAACCCGTGCGTCCCCTCGCGCGCGTAGGTGCGGAAGAGCTGCTCCCGGTCCGAGGAGAACGCCGCCTGCTCGCTGACGATCGGCCGCACGTCCTCGCGCCGGGCCCGCTGAGTCATCAGCTTGTAATTGTCCCGTACGGCC
>NZ_JBKFAK010000223.1:0-296 GCF_053345595.1 Methylobacterium sp. D54C | reverse complement strand
CCGCCGCCTTCAGGGCCTGGAGATCGACCGGGGCCAGGAGCCAGGGCTTGGTGGCGTCGCGCGCGTCCGGCGGCGTGGTGGCCAGCACCGCGTCGAGGCCGCCGAGATCCTCGCCCTGGGCGCCGCGCAGGGCGGCGGCGGGGTCTCGGGCCTCGCACAGGTCGCTGACGGGGGGGAAGGCGGCGGTGACGTCGACGATTCGGGCAGCCCCGTCCGCGTCGGCGCGGATCGCCACGACGCTCGGACCGGCCACGCCCGCCCGCCACACCCGGCCCACGAGGGCGCCCCGGCATCCG
>NZ_JBKFAK010000222.1:0-296 GCF_053345595.1 Methylobacterium sp. D54C | reverse complement strand
TCTTGAGCGTGTCGCGGAACTGGACGAAGACTGTCGACGATCCGGGCGTCGTGTAGCTGCGGACGAAGTCGAGGCCGTTGAGCTGCTGGAGCTCCTTCTCGACCCGGTCGGTGTCCTGATCGAGGGTGTCCTTGATGGTCGCGCCCGGCCACGTGGTCTGCACCACCATGGTCTTGATGGTGAAGGGCGGATCCTCCCCACGGCCGAGGCGGGTGTAGGCCATCAGGCCCGCGATCAGCGAGACCAGCATGAGGAACCAGACGAACGAGCGGTGCCCGAGCGCCCAGTCGGAAAGG
>NZ_JBKFAK010000221.1:0-297 GCF_053345595.1 Methylobacterium sp. D54C | reverse complement strand
GCCACGAAGCGGCCGTCCCGTCGGCCGGAGAAGGCGTGGAGGCACTGGGCGACCAGCTCCTTGCCGGAGCCGGTCTCCCCCTTGATGACCACGTTGCCCGGGGTGGCGGCGCGGCCGAGCACCTCGCGCCGCAGATCCTCCATCGCCCGCGACGTGCCGATGAGGCGGCTCTCGATACCTTGGGCATCGCCGACGGCGTGGAGCCTCCGCAGGCGCAGCGTCAGGTGGCGCTTCTCGCAGGCGCGCCCGATCGCATCGACCAGGCGCTCGGGCACGAAGGGCTTCTCGATGAAGTCG
>NZ_JBKFAK010000220.1:0-297 GCF_053345595.1 Methylobacterium sp. D54C | reverse complement strand
GCCCGCAGGTCGGCGTCGACGCGCAGGACGCGGTCGCCGCGCGCGACGGCCACCGCGGCGAGCAGCCCGGTCACCGCCTGGCGCTCGGCCTCGTCGGATTCGCCCGAGGTGACGAGCAGCGCCAGCGCGTGGCCGCTCTCGCCGGAGGTCGCGGCCAGGTGGTCGAGGGTGAGGCTCGCGGCGCTCGCGCCCGCGCCCCGCGGCCGCAGGCCGGGCAGCACGGCCACCACCGGGGCGTCCGACAGCCGCTCCAGCTGCCGCGGCGAGAGCACGGTCGGCGCCAGGTATTCCCGCGTC